>NZ_JAAOTI010000021.1:0-170652 GCF_011297315.1 Catellatospora chokoriensis | reverse complement strand
CCGCCGGCTGCACCGGCGCCGCGCCCTGCCCCGCCCCGCCCCGCCCCGCCCCGCCGATCATGAACCTATGGACGTGTTCGACGGCGTGTCGCCACCTTGGCACCGTGATCACGGCCCGGGCAGCGTGATCAGCGCACGGGTGGGACGGCCGGTTCGGTGATGCGGACGCCGACGGTGCCGTTCGCGCCGCGGTGGATCCGGCGCCCGTGAGGGTGGTGCGGCCGAGGACGCCGTACTTGCGCACCAGCGGGTGACGCACCTACTCGGTCTCCGCCGCCGCGAGAACCGCCCACCGTGGTGCGCCACCGAGGCCACGCCGATCACGGTGCCGGGGTACGGACACGCCGCCGAACACGTCCATAAGTTCATGATCAACCCGGGGGCGGGTGGCCGGTCAGAGGACTTTGCTGAGGAAGTCGCGGGTGCGGGGGTGTCGGGGGTTGGTGAGGACTTCGCGGGGGGCGCCGGATTCGACGACCACGCCCTCGTCCATGAAGATGAGCTGGTCGCCGACCTCGCGGGCGAAGCCGATCTCGTGGGTGACCACGACCATGGTCATGCCGGAGCGGGCCAGGTCCTTCATGGCGTCCAGGACGTCGCCGACCAGTTCGGGGTCCAGGGCGCTGGTGGGCTCGTCGAACAGCATCAGCTTGGGGTCCATCGCCAGGGCGCGGGCGATGGCCACCCGCTGCTGCTGGCCGCCGGACAGCTGCGACGGGTAGTTGCGCGCCTTGTCGGCCAGGCCGACCCGGTCCAGCAGCTCGATCCCGCGCCGCCGCGCCTCCGCCTTGCTCTGCCCCTTGACCATCGTCGGGGCCTCCATCACGTTCTCCAGCGCGCACATGTGCGGGAACAGGTTGAACCGCTGGAACACCATGCCGATCTCGCGCCGCTGCGCGGCGACCGCCTTGTCGTGCAGCTCGTAGAGCTTGTCGCCCTTCTGCTGGTAGCCGACGAGCTTGCCGTCCACCCAGATGCGACCGGCGTCGATCTTCTCCAGGTGGTTGATGCAGCGCAGGAACGTCGACTTGCCCGAGCCGGACGGGCCCAGCACCACGCACACGTTGCCGCGCGGCACCGTGACGTCGATGCCGCGCAGCACCTTGACGTGCCCGAACGCCTTGTGCACGTTCTCGGCCCGGACCATGGGCTCGGCGCCCGCGGACGGCGCATCGTCCGGCGCACGGTGACGCGCGGGTGTGCTCATGCCTCCTCCTCGCCGCGCTCGCTCATGGCGTCACCACGCTGCGCGAGGCGCCGCCACGGGCGTGAATCCCCCTGATGAACTCGCTGCGCTCGCTCATGGCAGCTCCGGGTTCGCACCGTGCTCGGCGGCCAGGCCTTCGAGCTTCATCTTCGCCTGGGCGGCGCGGCCGTAGCCACGGGAGAAGCGCTTCTCCAGGAAATACTGGCCCACCAGCAGGATGCTGACCAGGAACAGGTACCACAGGATCGCCGCGACCAGCATCGGGAACACCTGGAAGGTGCGGTTGCCGATGGCCGACAGCTGGAAGAACAGCTCCGCGGTGACCGGCACCGCGATGAGCAGCGAGGTGTCCTTGAGCATCGCGATGGTCTCGTTGCCGGTGGGCGGGATGATCACCCGCATGGCCTGCGGCAGCACCACGCGCCGCAGGGCCTGGCCGCGGCTCATGCCCAGCGCGGTGGCGGCCTCGTCCTGGCCCGGGTCGACCGACAGCATGCCGGCCCGCACGATCTCGGCCATGTACGCGGCCTCCGACAGCGCCAGACCCAGCACCCCCACCCAGAAGCCGACCAGCAGCTCGCGGGTCTCGATGCCGAACACCCGCCAGTGCGCGTTCTCCAGCCCGAACAGCTTGCCGAGGTACGTGTCGAACGGGACCCCGATCTCCAGGCGCGGCCACAGGATGCCCAGGTTGCCCATGACGATCAGCAGCACGTACCGGGGCACGGCCCGGAAGAACCAGGTGTACACCCACGAGGTGCCGCGCAGGATCGGGTTGTTCGACAGCCGCGCGACCGCGACCACGATGCCCAGCAGCACCCCGATGATCATCGCCAGGACAGTGATGGTGACGGTGCCGACCAGGCCTCGGATCACCGGCGGCCGGAACATGTTCTCGAACATGAACGGCCAGTTGAAGGCCTTGTTCGTGACCAGCAGGTGCACGAACATCGCCGCCAGCACCGCGATCACGGCGATCGCGACCCACCGCCCCGGGTGCCGGACCGGGATGGCCTTGATCGGTTCGGCCTCCCGCGGCACCGGGCTCGCCGACGTGTCCGGGACGGTCATGGCCTACGGGTTGATCTGCGCGCTGGGCACGGCGCCCGCCTGCACGCCCCAGTTGGCGAGGATCTGCTCGTACGACCCGTTCTTGATCAGCTCGTCGACCGCGGCCTGCAGCGCCTTGGCCATCTCGACCTGGTCCTTGGCGACCACGTAGCCGTAGGGAGCCGAGTCGTAGATGTTGCCGAGCAGCTCCAGCTGGCCGTTGGACTGCTTGACCGCGTACGCCGCGACCGGCGAGTCGGCGAGCATGGCGTCGTCCTTGCCGGACACCACGGAGCTGGCGACCTGGTCCTGGCCCGCGTAGGGCTGGATGGTCACGGCGGGCTTGCCCGCGGCGACGCACGCCTCGGAGCGCTTGGTGATGTCCTCGAACTGCACCGTGTCCTTCTGCACCGCGATGCGCTTGCCGCACGGGTCGTCGGGGTTGATGCCGGCCGGGTTGCCCGTCTTGGTCGCCCACTGGGTGCCGGCGCTGAAGTAGGTCACCATCTGCGCCTGCTTCTTGCGCTCGTCGTTGACGGTGAACGAGGAGACGCCGACCTCGTACTTGCCGGACCCCACGCCCGGGATGATGTCGCCGAAGGTGGCCGGCTGGAACTCGGCGGTCAGCCCGAGGGTCTGCGCGACGGCCTTGAACAGGTCGACGTCGAAGCCGACCACGGTGGAGCCGTCGGGGGCGAGGAACTCGTTCGGGGCGTACGTCGCGTCGACGCCCACCAGGATCTTGCCGTCCGACTTGATGGCGTCGGGCACCATCGCCGCCAGTGTCGGGTTGGCCGACACGCTGGGTCCGGCGCTCGGGGACCCGGACGGCTCGCCACCGCCGCAACCGCCCGCGGCCAGCGCGAGCGCGAACGCCCCGACCGGAATCAGTCTCTTGAGCACATCCATCCCCTTTGCGTACCGTGTGATGCTTCACGGTAACGCAAAGTGAGCCACATCCTGGTCTGAACCCGGCCATATCGCCCTGCCGACAGCACCCGGCGCAAAGGCGGGCGGCCCGCCGCGCACGTCCCGGGGGACGCGTGCGACGGGCCGCCCGTCAGCCGATCGGCGATCAGGCCACGCCGAGGTAGGCCGCCTTCACCGCCGGGTCGTGCAGCAGGTCGGCGCCCGTGCCCTCCTTGACGATGTTGCCGGTCTCCAGCACGTACGCCCGGTGCGCCCGGGACAGGGCCTGCTGGGCGTTCTGCTCCACCAGCAGCACCGTGGTGCCCTGCTGGTTGATCTCCGTGATGATCGTGAAGATCTGCTGGATGATCATCGGAGCGAGACCCATCGACGGCTCGTCGAGCAGCAGCAGCTTCGGCCGCGCCATCAGCGCCCGGCCCACCGCGAGCATCTGCTGCTCACCGCCGGACAGCGTGCCGCCGGCCTGCTTGCGCCGCTCGAGCAGGCGCGGGAACAGGCCGAAGACCCGCTCCATGTCCTGCGCGATCGCGGCGCTGTCGCGCCGGATGTACGCGCCCATCTCCAGGTTCTCCTGCACCGTCATGCCCGGGAACACGCCCCGGCCCTCCGGCGCCTGGCAGATGCCGCGGGCCACCCGCAGGTCCGCCCGGACCTTGCTGATGTCCTCACCGTTGAAGCGGATCGCCCCGGAGGACACCGCCCGCAGGCCCGAGATGGCCCGCATGATCGTCGACTTGCCGGCGCCGTTGGCGCCGATCAGCGCGACGACCTCACCCTCGTTGACGTGCAGGCTGATGCCGTGCAGTGCCTGGATCCGCCCGTAGTGCAGCGTGATGTCATCGATCTCAAGCAGCATCGGGAACTCCCAGGTACGCCGCGACCACCTTCGGGTTGTCCCGCACTTCCTCGGGAGTCCCCTCAGCGATCTTCCTGCCGAACTCGAGCACGACGATCCGGTCCGTCACACCCATGACCAGTCGCATGTCGTGCTCGATGAGCAGCACGGTCACGCCCGAGTCGCGGATCTTCTTGATCAGCTCGAGCAGCGCCACCTTCTCGGCCGGGTTGAAGCCGGCAGCCGGCTCGTCCAGGCACAGCAGCGCGGGGTTGGTGGCCAGCGCGCGGGCGATCTCCAGCCGCCGCTGGTCACCGTAGGACAGGTTGCGGGCCAGGTCGTCGCTGCGACCCGTGATGCCCACGAAGGACAGCAGCTCCAGCGCCCGCGCCTTGCTCTGGCGCTCCTCGCGCCAGTGCTTGGGCAGCCGCAGCAGCGCCGTCGGCACGCTGGTGGTGTTGTGCGCGTCCGCGCCGACCAGGACGTTCTCCAGCGCCGTCATCTCCGGGAAGAGACGGATGTTCTGGAACGTCCGGGCCATGCCCATCTTCGTGATCTGGTTGCGCTTCTTGCCGCTGACCTGCTCGCCCCTGAACCGGATCTGGCCCTCGGTCGGCAGGTACACGCCCGTCATCGCGTTGAAGCAGGTGGTCTTGCCGGCGCCGTTCGGGCCGATCAGACCGAGGATCTCGCCCTCGTAGAGGGTGAAGTCGACCTGGTTCAGCGCGACCACGCCGCCGAAGCGCAGCGTGACGTTGTCGACCTCCAGCAGAGCTTTACGCTCACTCAACGGGGGCCACCTCCTTCTGCCGGTCCTTGAGCTCCGCCGCACGGCGACGGTTGGGCCACAGGCCCTGAGGGCGGTAGATCATCACGACGATGAGCAGCGCACCGAAGATCACGAACCGCAGCGACGTCGGGCTGACGTCGATGTGGATGCCGCCCACCGTGACCTGCGTCGGCCAGCCGAACACGTCACCGACCGAGCGCAGCCACTCCGGCAGGTAGATCACGATGAAGCCGCCCAGGATCGCGCCGCCGATGCTGCCCGCGCCGCCCAGCAGCACCGCCGCCAGCACCAGGATCGAGTTCTCCAGGCTGAACGTCGCCGAGTTGACGAAGTTCGCCTGGCCCGCCCACAGCGACCCGGACAGGCCGCCGATCGCCGCGCCGATCGCGAACGCCCACAGCTTGAACTTGAACGTGGGCACGCCCATCAGCTCGGCCGCGTCCTCGTCCTCGCGGATCGCCACCCACGCCCGGCCCACCCGGCTGTTGGCCAGGTTCCGGATCAGGAAGATGACCACGATGATCACCGTCAGCACGAGCCAGTAGTACGGCTTGAACTCCAGCTCGAAGATCGGCTCACCGTCGGCGTAGGTGCCCGGCGGGTGCCCGACGCTCGGGATGCCCCGGTCGCCGTTGAGGATCCAGTCCTGGTTCTTCGCCACGATCCGGATGATCTCGGCGAAGCCCAGCGTCACGATCGCCAGGTAGTCACCCCGGAGCCGCAGCGTCGGCCAGCCCAGCAGCACACCCGACAGCATTGCCAGGGCGATCGCGATCGGCACCGTCACCAGCCACGGCCACGGGCTCTCCAGCCAGTTGTACTCGGTGATCAGCTTGCTCTCCGGCGACGTCAGCAGCGCCACGGTGTACGCGCCGACCGCGAAGAAGCCGAAGAAGCCGAGGTCGAGCAGACCGGCGTAACCGAGCACCACGTTCAGGCCCAGCGCCAGCAGGATGTAGTACCCGCACTGGAACAGCACACCGGCCATGTCCGAACCGGTCGTGTAGAACGGCAGGTAGCCGCTGCCCATCGGGATCGGGAAGCCCAGGTTCTCGTAGAACGCCTTCGTCGGCAGCAGGTACAGCAGCACCACGAAGACCACCATGGCGGCGATCCGGGCCGGCTTGGGCAGGTCCTGGAAGCGGTCCCGCAGGTTCAGCTTCCAGCGCTGCTTCTTGACAGTCTCGGTCGTCATGCGCGGGCCCTCCCCAGCGATTCTCCCAGCAGACCGGTGGGGCGGAACATCAGCAGGACGAGCAGCACCACGAAGGCGATGACGTTGGTCCAGTTCGAGCCGAACAGCGCCGCGCCGTAGGACTCGACGAGACCCAGCAGCAGGCCGCCGAGCAGCGCGCCGCGCAGGTTGCCGATACCGCCGAGCACCGCGGCCGAGAACGCCTTGAGGCCGATCAGGAAGCCCACGTTGAACCGCGTGTTGCCCTGCTTCATGCTGTAGAAGACCGCGGCGACGCCGGCCAGCAGGCCACCGAGCAGGAACACGAGCGCGATCACCCGGCCCTTGTTCACACCCATCAGGGCGGCGGTGTCGGCGTCCTGCGCGACGGCGCGGATACCCCGGCCGAACCGGGTCTTGGACACGAACCAGTCGAGGCCGAACATGACGGCCAGCGCGACCACGAAGGTCATCAGCTGCAGCGGGTAGACGGTCCAGCCGCCGGCCGAGAACAGCGGCTCACCCGGCAGCAGACCGGGAATGCCCTGCTGGCGGCGCTCGGTGAAGGCGCCCATCAGCTCGGCCAGCACGAACGACGCGCCGATGGCGCTGATCAGGAAGACGAGGGGTGGAGCGTTGCGTTTGCGCAGCGGCCGATAGGCCACCGCCTCGACCACCATCGCCACACCACCGGAGAACAGTGAGGCGACCACCAGCGAGACGAGGACCAGCAACAGTGCCGTGCCCAGGTCCGGGCGGGTCGAGTTGCTGTCGTAGCCCATCAGTCCCCAGGTCCACAGCGCGGCGAAGGTGCCGAACATGAAGACCTCGGAGTGGGCGAAGTTGATCAAACGCAAGACGCCGTAGACCAGGGTGTACCCGAGCGCCACCAGCGCGTAGATCGACCCTTGGGCCAATCCGGTGGTGGTCAGATCAGGGAAACCCTGGATCAGGTCATCGAAATTCACGGGGGCTCCCGAAAGGGTTTCTGAAAAGCCGGGTGCGGCCGGAAGGGGGAACCTCCGGCCGCACCGGGTATCAACTGCGAATCACGTGCCGATCGGGAAAGATCAGCTCTTCGGGAGCTGGGTCGGGTTCGCCCAGGCGCCGTCCTTGGCGACGAACGCCCAGATCGAGACCTGCGCCGGGTCGAGCTCGCCGTTGGACTCCCACTTGTAGGTCACACCGGTGGCGGAGCCGACCCCGTTGTAGGTGCCCAGGAACGCCTGCATGTCGGCGCGGGTGGTCTTGCCGGCCTTGAAGCCCTCCAGGAACACCTTGGTCAGGTCGTACGCCACGTCGGCGTACACGCCCGGGTCGGTGCCGAACTTGGCCTTGAAGTCGGCCACGAAGTTGCCCTTGGCCGCGGTGGCCGGGCCACACGGGCAGGTCACGACCGCGCCCTCGACGTCAGCCTTGCCGGTCACGCTCAGCATGTTGGCGTCGTAGAGGCCGTCGCCACCGATGAAGGTGCCCTTGAAGCCGCCGGCACGCAGCTGCTTCAGGAACGGGGCCGCCTCCGGGGTGTAACCGCCGTAGAACACCGCCGTCGCGCCGCTGTTCTTGACAGCCGTCACGACCGGGCCGAACTCGACCTGCTTCTCGGTGACCTTGTTCTTGCCGACGACAGCGGCGCCGAGGATCTTCTCGACCTCGTCACGCAGGCCGGTGCCGTACGCGGACTGGTCGTCGACGAGGTAGACCTTCTCCGCCTTGGCGACGTCCTTCAGGTAGCGGCCGATGGCCGGGCCCTGCGACAGGTCGTTGCCGACGCCACGGTGGAAGATCTTCCAGCCCTTGCTGTTCAGGCTCGGGCGGGTGGCGGACTGCGTGATGATCGGCAGGCCGGCCTTCTCGAAGATCGGGTTGGCGACCTCGGACTCACCCGAGAACGCCGGGCCGACCACACCGATGATCTTCTCGTCGGCGACGGCGGCGGTCGCCAGCGGGGCGGCCTTGTCGCCGGAGCCCTGCGAGTCGAAGGGCACCAGGGTGACGTTGGCGCCGGGGTTGGCCGCGTTGTACTCGGCGATCGCCAGCTCGGCGCCGTTCTTGCCCGGCGTCACGAGACCGGCGGCGTCACCGGTGAGGGCGCCGAAGAAACCGATCTTCAGACCCGAAACGGTGCTGCCACCATTGGTCGCCGGCTCTTCCTTCTTGCATGCAGCGGCGCCACCGGCGACGAGCGCCAGAATGGCGACGCCTCCGAGCACCCGCGCGAGTCGTTGCCTCAAGGCTAGAACCCTCCTCCATCCGAGATCCGGACCCGCCGCCGCCACTGTGCGCGCAGCAAGACCGGAACAGATCGTGAACCACGATCTGGCCTGGGACGTTATCCCACTCACACCCGGATCGGTAAGACCTCGCCTAAGGGTTGACCCAACCGTTACGTGAGCAGCGCCATTCGGGCGTACCCCCCGGTGACCTGCGAGTATCATCCATGCTTCGCCGACAGGTCCGTGATCCACAGGTGCGCCCCGGACCCATCGTCGGCGATCACCAGAACCCGCCCGCCCGCCCCGGCGACCCCCGCGGCGGACACCCCGGCCGCGCGCAGCGGAGCAGGCGTTGCCACCGACACCCAGCCCTGATCGGGTGACATGAGCCACAACCGGTACATCTCGCCATCCGAGACGGCAGCCAGCAGGCCCGCGTCCGCGACCGCCACACCGGCCACCCACGCCACCGGCCCCGGCCGGGTCGACCCGAACGCACCCGCGTCCGCCCACCCGCCGTCCGCCAGCCGCCACGCCCCGAACCGGTCCCCGCGCAACCCCACCGCATGAGGCGTCCCGGCCACCACGGCCACCCGGTCGAACTGCTCGTACGCCGGCGACGCCGGGGCGGGCAGGCGGGTCCAGCGCTCGCCGTCCGGCGAGGTCCACGCCATCGCGTCGCGGTCGATGCGATCCGCGGGGCTCAGCGCCCCGACCATCAGCCAGCCGCCGGACACCGGCAGCACGTCGTACGCCATCGTCTCGCCACGGGCGTCGCCCGCCAGCTCCGGCAGACCCTCGCGGATGCCGAACCCGGTCGCATCCGGCGACAGCCACACCGCCGCCCCCGCCAGCCGGTTACCCGCGATCGCCCAGCCCAGCGGGCCGCCGGCCAGCCGGGCCGTGTTCACCGCGTCCGGACCCCCGTACAGCTGGAACCCGGCGATCACCTCGTGCAGCGGGCCGTCCGGCCCGCCGTACCACTGGGTCACCCGCGGGTTGCCGTGCGCGCCGCCGCTACGCGCCCCCAGCATCGCGATCCGGTCGCCGCGGCAGCCCAGCGCGTAGATCACGGCCCGCTCGCCGTAGTAACTCGTGCCCAGGAACTCCAGCGACCGCCAGGTCTGCCCGTCCGCGCTGGTCCAGACCGCGGGCCGGGTGACTCCGGCCGGATCGGCGAGCGCCCCCGACACGTACCACCGGCCGTCGCAGACCGTCGCGTCCCGCAGCACCAGCCGGCCCGCCGGACCGGCCGGCGCCGGCAGCGTCAGCTCGCGCCACGACGGGCGCAGCTCGGGTGCGGGCATCGGGGACGGCGCGGCGGCGGTGCACCCGCCCGCCAGAGCGACCAGGAGCAGCAGCGCGACCGTGCGACGACCGGACAGCATGGCCCGATCGTAGGCGCGCCGCCGCGACCGCGCTGACCCCAGCCGCGGCGCACGCCCCTGAGCTGCTTACTCGGCCGACTCCGCGGCCGCCGCCTCGACGATGATCCGCTCGGCGACCTCGCGCATCGTCAGGCGGTGATCCATCGCGGTGCGCTGGATCCACTTGAACGCCTGCGGCTCGTTCATGCCGTACTGCGTCATCAGCGCGCCCTTGGCCCGCTCCACGGCCTTGCGGGTCTCCAGCCGGTCGTTCAACCCGGCGACCTCGGCCTCCAGAGCCGCCACCTCGGCGAACCGGGACAGCGCGATCTCGATGGCCGGCACCAGGTCACTCTGCTGGAACGGCTTGACCAGGTATGCCATCGCGCCCGCGGCACGGGCCCGCTCGACCAGGTCGCGCTGGCTGAACGCGGTCAGGATGATCACCGGGGCGATGCGCGCGCCGGCGATCCGCTCCGCGGCGGCCAGGCCATCCATGATCGGCATCTTGATGTCCAGGATGCACAGGTCGGGGTGCAACTCCTCGGCCAGCTTCACCGCGGTCTCGCCGTCACCGGCCTCGCCGACCACGTCGTAGCCCTCCTCGCCGAGCATCTCGGCCAGGTCCAGCCTGATCAGCGCCTCGTCCTCCGCGATCAGCACGCGCTTGCGCACGACACCAGCCTGCTTCTCGGTCACCGGAACCACAACCCCCACACCACGAATGCCGTTTGCCTACCCGGCAGCCTAGTCGGGTACCATGACCCAAGCTCGCCGGGATGGCGCAACAGGCTGACGCGATCGTCTCAAACACGATTGCCCGAAAGGGCATGCGGGTTCGAATCCCGTTCCCGGCACCAATGTCGTACAGTTGTTCGATAATCGACCATTGTGCACCCCCTCGCCATTCGCCGTCAGGCTCGGCTCGAGCACCGTGACGGGTCGTCGATCAGCTCGATCGCCGCCCGCCTCGGCCTCCCCTATCAGACGGTGCGCACGTGGTGCCGCGACGATGGAGCTCCAGACAGCCAGTTCACCGAGGACCGGTGCTTTCGATGCCGCGACTCCGCGCCGGCAGACCATGAGCAGTACTCCTACCTGCTTGGCCTCTATCTCGGCAACGGCCACCTCGTCACCTCCGCGAAGGTTCCGGTGCTGCGGATCTACTGCACGGCGACCTACACCGCCCTCCTGGACCAGGCAGAATGGCGATGCTCGCCACACTGGCGAATCGCGTCCAACGCATCCGGCAGAAGGGATGCGTGAGCCTGCAGAGCTACTCGAAACACTGGCCGTGCCTCTTCCCGCAGGCTGGCGCGGGCAAGAAGCACAAGCGGAAGATCGAACTCGAACCCTGGCAGCGCGCCGTCGTCGGCGGCGCCCCCGGGATGTTCCTTCGCGGACTGTTCCACTCGGACGGATGCCGCGTGCTCAACCGGATCACCAAGGCCGGCCGGACCTACGAGTATCCCCGCTACCTGTTCGCCAACGAGTCCGCGGACATCCTCGCCCTGTGCGGCTGGGCGCTGGACCTGCTCGGCGTGGCCTGGCGGCTGAACCGCCGCAACTCGCTGTCGGTGGCCCGCCGCGACGCCGTCGCCCTGCTCGACGAGCACGTCGGCCCGAAGTCCTGACCGCTGCCGGTCCGCCCTGCAGGCCCGCCCTGTCTCCCGTGGTCACCGGCACGCCGCGTACATCATCCTAGGAATCCAGCCCGCGACCGACCGCCGGAATGGTCGGCGCGGGCCGGCTGGCGCTGCTCAGGCCGCCGGCACGAGCTCCGGCTCGGCGGTGACGGCGGGCTGCGCTGCGCGGGCGCGCCGCCAGGCGCTCACCGAGAAGCCGATGGCGACGGCCCAGAGCACCGCCGCGAGCGGGTAGGCGTACGGCCCGAGCTCGGGTTCGACCTTGAACACCCGCAGCAGGCTGCGCGTGTTGACGAGCACGATGAGCCCGCCCACGAACGCGCCGAGCAGCTGGGCGGGCACGTGGCGGACCAGCCAGGCGGCGATCGGCGCGGCGATGACGCCGCCGGCGAGCAGCGCGGCGACGGTCGGCAGCACGAAGCCTTCGGAGCCGAGGCCGAGCAGGAAGCCGACGCTGGCGGCGCCGGCGACGACGAACTCGGAGGTGCCGACGGAGCCGATGACTTTGCGGGGCTCCATGCTGCCGGAGGCGAGCAGCGTCGGCGTGGCGACGGGGCCCCACCCTCCCCCGCCGGTGGCGTCGATGAAGCCGGCGAACAGCCCGAGGGGGGCAAGGAAGCGGCGGGGCAGGTTGCGGGGCCGGGTGGGCCGCAGCGGGCGGGCGAAGCGGAACAGCAGGTATGCGCCGAGCGCGAGCAGGATGCCGGCCGTCCACGGGATGGCGGATTCGGTGGAGATGCTGCTCAGGACGGTGGCTCCGGCGAAGGCTCCGACGGCGCCGGGCAGGGCGATGTTGCGTACGACGCGCCAGTCGACGTTGCCGAAGCGCCAGTGGGAGATGCCCGAGGCGAGGGTGGTGCCGACTTCGGCGAGGTGTACGGAGGCGGAGGCGGCGGCCGGGGAGATGCCGGCGATGAGGAGCAGGGTGCTGGAGGTGACGCCGTATGCCATGCCCAGGGAGCCGTCGACGAGCTGGGCGGCGAGCCCCACCAACGCCATGACCAGCAGTTTCCGCACGGCGGTCGCCCCCTACCTGATCCCGAGCTTCTTGGTATTTCCGATCAGTTTAATAGGAAAGGTAGGGAAGGCAAGACGCGTCGTCGAAAAAACTGGTGGGGCGGGGCTGTCCGGAATCGTCAGGAGGCGGCCAGCGGCAGCCGGACGGCGACGGGCTCCGGCAGCACACCGGCGATGACGTGCGCGATGGTGACCTGGGTCAGGATCGCCCGCTCCGACTCCTCCACCGCCGTCCACACCTGCTGCAGCGCCTGCGCCGCACCCAGCGGGACGTCGGCCTGCGCGGCCCGGGGCGAGCCGAGCGGCCCGTCGATGACCTCGACGACCTCGACCAGGGAGATCTGTTCCGCGGGCCGGGCCAGCCAGTAGCCGCCCTCCGGCCCGCGCTGGGCGAACACGATGCCGCCGCGGCGCAGCTGCAGCAGGATGCTCTCGCAGAACTTCGGCGGGATCTCCTGCGCGCGGGCAATCCGCTCCGAGGTGACCGGGCCGTCGCCCCCGGAGGCGAGCTCGATCACGGCGCGCAGGGCGTAATCGACACGGGCGGACAGTCGCATGCCCCGATTATCGCCCGAACTGATCACTCCCCCACCCGAACCGACCCCACCCCGTGACCCACCCCACCCGTGATCACGACGATCTTGCGCGAGCCATTGACCTTTTGCCCGTTTTGGGCGTGTCGTACCCGCAGTTCACGCAAGATCGCCGCCGGAAGGTGGGGAGGGGAGGGCGGGGGTCAGGCGCCGACGGGGCGGAGGAGGCCTTCTTGGGAGGCGGTGGCTATGTGGCGGCCGTCGCGGGTGAACATGCGGCCGGTGGCGAGGCCGCGGGAGCCCGAGGCGGAGGGGCTGGAGCAGTCGTAGAGGAACCACTCGTCGGCGCGGAAGGGGCGGTGGAACCAGAGGGCGTGGTCGAGGCTGGCGCCGATGACGCCACCGGGGCCCCAGACCTCGCCGTGCACCGACAGGACCGCGTCGAGCAGGGTCAGGTCGGAGAGGTAGGTCAGGGCGCAGGCGTGCAGGAGCGGGTCGTCGGGCAGCTTGCCGTCCAGGCGCATCCACACCCGCTGCAGGTCGTTGGCGACCCGCTTGCCGGGGCGCACCCAGCCGGGCTCGTTGACGTAGCGCACGTCCATGGGGCGGGGCAGGATCTTCCAGATGCCCAGGCGCTCCGGGTACGGCGTCAGCCGGGCGGTCATGGTCGGCAGCTCGTCGGGGCCGGGCACGTCCACCGGGGCCGGATCGTGGTGGTCCAGCCCCTCCTCGCGCACCTGGAACGAGGCGGACATCAGGAAGATCGGCTTGCCCCGCTGCATCGCCACCGAGCGGCGCACCGAGAACGAGCGCCCGTCGCGGATCTTCTCCACGTGGTAGTCGATCGGCTCGGCCATGTTGCCGGCGCGGACGAAGTAGCCGTGCAGCGAGTGCACGTGGCGCGACGTTTCGACGGTGCGCCCGGCGGCGACCAGGGCCTGCGCGGCGACCTGGCCGCCGTAGACGCGGGGCGGCCCGATCGGCGGGTTCTGGCCCCGGAAGACGAGATCGTCGACCGGGGCCAGGTCCAGCAGCTCGACCAGGCTGTCCACGGCGGCCTGGCCGGTGATGGGCTCGCTCATGTCACTTCCGTTCGCGCGGGCCGAGCGTCGCTCGGCGTCGCGCTCACCCTAGCTCTGGGCCGGCTGGGCCGCCTGGGCCGCCTGGGCCAGGGTCTGCGGCATGGCCAGCGAGCCGAGCTGGTGCACGCGCAGGGTGTTGGTGGAGCCGGGGGTGCCGGGCGGGCTGCCCGCGACGACCACCACGTAGTCGCCGACGTTGGCCCGGCCGAGGCTGAGCAGGCGCTCGTCGACCTGGCGGAACATGTCGTCGGTGTGGTGCACGAACGGCATCAGGAAGGTCTCCACGCCCCAGGCGAGCGCGAGCTGGTCGCGCACCGCGGGTTCGGGGGTGAAGGCCAGCAGCGGCAGTTCGCAGTGCAGGCGGGCGAGCCGGTGCACGGTGTCGCCGGTGACGGTGAACGCGACCAGCGCCTTCGCGCCGACGGCGCGGGCGATCTGCGAGGCCGCCACGGTGAGCGCGCCGCCGCGGGTCCGCGGGTCGTGCTGCAGCCGCGGCACGGCGATCTGCCCGGCCTCGGTGGTCGTGATGATCTTCGCCATGGTGCTGACGGTCAGCACCGGGTACTTGCCGACGCTGGTCTCACCCGACAGCATCACCGCGTCCGCGCCGTCGAGCACGGCGTTGGCGACGTCGGAGGCCTCGGCGCGGGTGGGCCGCGAGTTCTCGATCATGGAGTCGAGCATCTGCGTGGCCACGATGACCGGCTTGGCGTACTCGCGTCCGAGCTGGACGGCCCGCTTCTGCACCAGGGGGACCTGGTCGAGCGGGAGCTCGACGCCGAGGTCGCCGCGGGCGACCATGAGGCCGTCGAAGGCGTCCACGATGGCCTCGAGGTTGTCGACCGCCTCGGGCTTCTCGATCTTCGCGATGACCGGGCGGACGATGCCCATCTCGTGCATGATCGCGTGGACCAGCTTGATGTCCTCGGGCGAGCGCACGAACGACAGCGCGATGAGGTCGACCCCCAGCGCCAGCGCGAAGCGCAGGTCCTCGGCGTCCTTCTCGGACATGGCGGGCACCGACACGGCCACGTTCGGCAGTGAGACGCCCTTGTTGTTGGAGACCGGCCCGCCCTCGATGACGAGGCAGCGGATGTCCGGTCCGGTCACGGCCGTCACCTCGACGGCGACCTTGCCGTCGTCGATGAGCAGGCGGTCGCCGGCCTTGACCTCGGCCGGCAGCTTCCGATAGGTGCAGGAGACCCGGTCGGCCGTGCCAAGGATGTCGTCGCTGGTGATGACAACACTGTCACCGGTACGCCACTCGTGGGGGCCGTCCGCGAACTTACCAAGTCTGATCTTCGGACCCTGCAGGTCGGCCAGCGTCGCCACAGCCTTGCCGGTGGCGGCCGACACCTCACGGACCCGCAGGTAGGCCTGCTCGTGGTCGGCGTGGGAGCCGTGGCTGAAGTTCATGCGGGCGACGTCCATCCCGGCCTCGACGAGCCCGCGGAGGCGCTCGGGGGACCAGGTGGCAGGTCCGAGAGTACAGACGATCTTTGCGCGGCGTGTCACGACGGGCAAGCCTAGTCCTCTGATGTGACCTAGGTTGCAACGGGGCGTCACCGTCTCGACAAATCCCGGATACACGGGAGAGACTGACCGATCGTTCAGTCGGCGGAAACGGGACGTTCGCTACGTCCGTTCAGCCGCCGAACGCCGCCGCCACCGCGGCCGGCAGCTGCTCGTAAACGCCCTGGCCGGGGTCGAAACAGGTGCCCGGGACGGGGCGGTGCACGACGATCTCGTCGATGCCGAGCGCGGCGTAGCGGGCCGCGAAGTCGACGAACGCCTGCACCGAAGCCAGCGGCTGCTCCCGGGTGAAGCCGGTGAGCAGGATATGCGACAGTTCCGCCGGGTCCCGGCCCTCCGCCGCGCACGCCCGCGCCAGCCCGTCGAGCTGGCCGGCGATGATGCCGGGCAGCAGCTCAGGGTCGGTCTCGTCGCCCTTGCGGGCCGGACCGGTGGTGATCCAGGCCTGCCCGTGCCGGGCCGCCAGCGCGAGCCCGCGCGGGCCGGTGGCCGCGACCGCGAGCGGCACCCGCGGCCGCTGGACGCAGCCGGGCAGCATGCGGGCCTCGTACGCCGAGTAGTGCTTGCCGTGGTGGGTGGTGTCGCCGTCGGTGAGCAGCCGGTCGAGCAGCGGCACGAACTCCTCGAAGCGCTCGGTGCGCTCGGCGGTGGACCACGGCGCCTGGCCCAGCACCGACGCGTCGAACCCGATCCCGCCCGCGCCGATGCCGATCGTGACGCGCCCGTCGGACACGTCGTCGAGGGTCATCACGTCCTTGGCGAGGGTGACCGGGTGCCGGAAGTTCGGCGAGGTGACCATGGTGCCCAGCCGCAGCCGCTCGGTGACCCCGGCCGCGGCGGTGAGCGTCGGCACCGCACCGAACCAGGGGCCGTCGCGGAACGTACGCCAGGACAGGTGGTCGTAGGTGTAGGCGGCGTGGAACCCGAGGTCCTCGGCCTCCCGCCAGATGTGGCGGCCTTCGCGCCAGGGGTACACAGGCAGGATCAACGCGGAGACTCGCATTGCTCCGAGGCTAGCAGTGAGGCCGGTTACGCAGCCGCTCGGCGCGGGCGGTTGAGCATGGCGGTGATCTCGGTGCGGCGGGCGTGGCGCTGGGCCTCGCGCAGGCCGGTGACGTATTCGACGAGCTCCGCCTTGGCCTGCGGGTCGAGGTCGGACTGCAGGATCGGCGTCATCTCCTCGTCGGCCTCGCGGTGTGCCACGTTGGCCGCCGCCGTGAGGGCATTGACCACGTCGTCGCCGAGCGCCTCGGCGACCCGGCGCACCGAGCCGACGGTCACCGATTCGCCGCCGTCGCGGATCCAGTCGAAGATCGTCTGCCGGGCGATGCCCGAGTCGCGGGCGAGCTTCGCGACGGACCAGCCGGGGCGGCGCGTCATGCGACGCAGATACCGGCCCCACTCGGTGTCCGGCTGCGCCCTGTCACCCGCTGCCGCTGATACGTCGCCCATACCTAACAGGCTACCGGGCACATCCGATGCGTTTCCATCACCCACACGTCGTTAACAAGCGACGCCCCTTTCGGTAATGGCCTCGACGTCGGAAGGGTGATGAGCCGGTCGGCGGTCACCCGTTAGAGGGTAATAGTCGTTTCCATACGTCGTTGCTTGCGTCGTGTATGGACGACGGTTATGGTGACGTCCAGCGCCAGACCGACAGATCCAGATGACGGTGCGTCGCCCGCAAACAACGTGGTCCGCGCCCGGACCGCGTCATCGTCTCGGGATCGGCCGGCCGGCGCCGCAGCGGTACGCCGCTGCTCCCCCCTCGCGGTGTGGCCGCCCAAGGCACTGGGCGGCCACACCTCGGGCCCGCCGGATCGTGAACCCCGGTCCGGCGGGCCCTCTTAACGAGGATCCCCCCGCCAGAAGAGGAGCTACCTACGTGCACATGACACGCAAGGGCCGGGTGTCGCGCGGATGAGCCCGACCGCAGTCACGCCGGAAGCCCGCACCAGCCTCGCCGGTTCGGTGCCCGAGGAGCAGTCGTACGTATGGAACCTGGTCGAACGAGCGCAGCAGGGCGACACCGAGGCGTTCGGGAAGATCTACGCGCAGTACGCCCCCGCGGTCTTCCGCTTCATCTACTTCCGGGTCCGGCACAGCCCCACCGCCGAGGACCTGACGTCCGACACCTTCCTGCGCGCCCTCAAGCGCATCGGCAGCGTGCGCTGGCAGGGCCGCGACTTCGCGGCCTGGCTGATCACCATCGCGCGCCACATCGTGGCCGACTACTACAAGTCGGGCCGCTACCGCTTCGAGATCAGCGGCGAGGTCCTCGACTTCGACCAGGAGGAGTTCAGCCTCGACGGCGCTCCGGACCGGGTCGCCATGGACCACGTGAACAACCTCGCGCTGCTCGCGGCGGTCAAGAAGCTCAACCCGTCGCAGCAGCGCTGCATCGCGCTGCGCTTCCTGGTGGGACTGTCCACCGCGGAGACGGCGCAGTCGATGGGCAAGAGCGAGGGCGCGGTCAAGGCGCTGCAGTGCCGCGCGGTCCGCATGCTCGGCCGGCTGCTGCCGGACGGATTCGAGGAGGGCAGGTCATGACCCTGTCCACCACCTTCATCTCGCTCTACACGGCAGCGGTGGCCGCGGTGAGCTTCTCGGCGACGCTGTTCCTGATGCGCGACCGGCTGTCGCTGGTCGAGGAGGCGAAGCTGATCCTGGACCGGGTCGACGACGCCGACGAGCAGTGGTGGGGCGTCGAGGACGGCCCGCAGCCCGCACGCCGGCGCGCGGTGGTGGCGTTCTGGCGGCGCGCCCTGGACCGGCGCCGGTCGGATGGATCCCGGCGGCGACCCGCCGGACCGACCGGCGGCCCCGCCGCCGCGACCCGGCCGACCGCGGTCGGACCGGCCCCGGCGGTGCGCCGACCGGAGGCCGATCCGGAGGTCACCGCGTACATCGACGTGGTGCCGCCGTACCCGGCGGTGGACTACCACGGCCGGCACACCGCGACCGGGGCCTACCCGCAGGTCCCGTCGACCCGGCAGGCATACCCGTGATGCGACGTGCGTGGCAACGGTGGCTGGCCCGGCTGTGCGACCGGGAGGCCATGCGGGCCGGGGTGGAGGTCAGCGCGCTGCGTACGGCGCTGGTCGCCGAGACCGTGCTCGCCCGGCGGGCCGAGGAGCTGGCCCGCCGGGCCTGCCGGGAGCGCGACCGCTACCGGGGTGAGGCGGTGGCGCTGCACGCCGAGCTCGCCGCGGTGCGCGACCTCCTCGAAGGCGACGCGTCCGGGTGGCCGTTCTGGACGAGCGACCAGCGCGGACTGCCCACTCCGGACACGAGGGAGCACGCCGGTGTCTGACACCCCCGCCCCTGTCCCTCGGCTGCCCGCGCACGTACGTGAAGTGGCCGTGCGCGCCTGCGACGGCGACGAGCTGACCCCGCGGCTGGTGACGGCGCTGGCCGCCGTCTACGCCGCGGGGCTGCGCGACGGGGCCGGCGTGCGTGCCGGCCGCCGCGACATGATGACCCCGGCCGAGGTGCTGGCACTGCTGCCGGTGGACCGCAAGACCGTCAAACGCTGGGCCGACCGCGGCCTGCTGCGCGTCACCCGCACCGCCGGCGGGCACCGCCGGTATCTGCGCGAGGACGTCGCCGCCCTGCTGGTCAAGCACGGCTGGGTGCCACGCTGAAGGAGTGGGTCGATGGCTTCGGAGCTCTATCGCCGCAGGCACGGCAGCCCCCGGCTGCGCGGGATGCTGCTGCTGTTCACCGAGGGTGTGATCTTCGGGCTGGGGGTGTTCGTCTCCTTCGGAGTGTTCACCACCATGCTCACCCTGGTTCATTGATCACCACAGAGTGATCGAGTACTACTCTGCGTAGCCTGCCTTTGAAGGCAACTGCCCGATTCGATGTAACAGCCCGTTAATGTACATCGATGTCCACTCATGCAGTCACTCACGGTGACGTTCTTATCATCCGTTCATACGTTGCGATATCGGCATTTTTAGACGTACCGTGCACGTGCGAATTGCAACATGCGTCTTCTTTGAATCGGTGATGTCCTCAGCGCCCGGAGTCAGTACGACCGGATGATGGCGTGCTGACCTGCAGTCCACAATTCGGTGTCGTAAGTGAATTCGCTCTGTGTTACTAGCGCATCGGCGTCACTGGAGGCACGCTGAGTGTTCGTTCATTCGGCGTGTGCGCCCGGACGCCCAGCGGTCCCGGAAGGGAAGACAGGTGATCGTCAAAGTCAAAAGCGGGGCGTTCTGGCTCTCCATCGTAGGCCTCGCCCTGGTCCTGGTACTGGCGGCATATCTCGTCATCTGGCCGTCCGGCCAGGGCGTGAACAGGGATACGAGTGTGCTGGCCAGAGTCATCGCCGCGACCGCGATCGGGGTGGTGCTCATGCTCGCCGGCGCCGTGGCGCTGTCCAACGAGCACCTCGTCAACCGGCTGCACGAGGCGGAGACCCGCCAGCTGGCCCGCGACCACCAGCGCGGCGAGCACATGCGCATCGTGATCACCGCGTTGAGCGACATCGTCCAGCAGCTCGCCCAGTACAGCAAGACGCTGGAGGAGGCGGCCGGACGGACCGTCGGGGTGGAGACCCCGCAGCTGCACGTGCGCGAGGACCTCGGCAAGCTCAGCGCGATGGTGGAGCTGCTGCGCGAGGACCAGGAGGAGCTGTTCGAAGTGGTCACCCGCATGCAGGCCGACAACGTCACCGTCCTGCCGGTGCGGCGCGGCGACCCGAAGAGCCGCGGGCCCGCCAGCCGCTGAGGCCGACCGGCCTGAAGCGACGAGAAGGGCACCTCCTGCCACGCATGGCGTGGCAGGAGGTGCCCTTCTTTTCGTCAGGCGGGGATGAGGGGCCGGGAGGAGGGTTCGACGGGAGCGGGGAGGCTGCCCGCGCCGCCGAGGTAGCGGTGGATCGCGGCGGCGGCGCTGCGGCCCTCGGCGATCGCCCAGACGATCAGGGACGCGCCCTTGTGGGCGTCGCCCGCGACGAAGACGCCGTCGGTCGGGGTCTGCCAGTCGGGTCCGCACTCGACGGTGCCCCGCGGGCTGCGGGACAGGCCCAACTGCGCCAGTGCCTCGGCGGCGTCGGTGCCCTCGAAGCCGATGGCCAGCAGCACCAGGTCAGCCGGGATCTCCCGCTCGGTGCCGGCCACCTCGGTGACCACGCCGCGGCCGTCGACCCGCTCGACGATCACGTCGACCAGCACGATCGCGCGGACGCGGCCCTGCTCGTCGCCGACGAAGCGCTGCACGGCCACCGAGAAGACCCGGTCGCCGCCCTCCTCGTGCGCGGCGTAGTTGCGCAGGATCCACGGCCAGGTCGGCCACGGGTCCCGGCCCTCGTCGCGGGCGTCCGGCGGCTGCGGGTAGCGGTCCAGCTGGGTCACCGAGGCCGCGCCCTGCCGGTGGGCGACGCCCAGGCAGTCCGCGCCGGTGTCGCCGCCGCCGATGATGATCACGTGCTTGCCCGCGGCGGTGATCTGCGGCTGCGGTCCCCCGGCGACGGCCACGTTGGCCTGGGTCAGGTGGGCCATCGCCTGGTGGATGCCGGCCAGCTCGCGGCCGGGCGTGTCGGTCTGGCGTCCGGCGAGCGCGCCGGTGGCCAGCAGCACCGCGTCGTGCTCGGCCCGCAGCTGGGCCGCGGACACGTCCACGCCGACGTTCACGCCGGTGCGGAAGGCCACGCCCTCGGCCAGCAGCTGCTCGACGCGGGCGTCGATGTGCTGCTTCTCCAGCTTGAAGTCGGGGATCCCGTAGCGCAGCAGGCCGCCGATCGCGTCGTCGCGCTCGTACACGGTGACCGCGTGACCGGCGCGAGCCAGCTGCTGCGCGGCGGCCAGCCCGGCCGGGCCGGAGCCGACCACGGCCACCGTCTTGCCCGACGGGGCGACGGCCGGCTGCGGGCGGACCCGGCCGTTCTCGTACGCCCGGTTGATGATCTCGACCTCGACCTGCTTGATGGTGACCGCGCCGCCGGAGGCGGCCGATGTCGCAGTGTCGCCGATGGCCAGCACGCAGGACGCCTCGCACGGCGCCGGGCACAGCCGCCCGGTGAACTCCGGGAAGTTGTTCGTGCTGTGCAGCGACTGGATCGCCGCGTTCCAGTTCCCGGTGCGGACCAGGTCGTTCCAGTCCGGGATCCGGTTGCCGAGCGGGCAGCCCTCGTGGCAGAACGGGATGCCGCAGTCCATGCAGCGGCCCGCCTGCTCGCGGATCAGCTCGTCGTCGGCGGAGGGGTACACCTCGCGCCAGTCCATGATGCGCACCGGCACCGGCCGGCGGGCCGGCATCCGCCGGCCGAAACGCAGGAAACCATTGGGGTCAGGCACGTGCCACCTCCATGACCGCGGCGTCGATGTCGCGGCCGGCAGCCTCGGCGGCCCGCATGGCTTCGATCACGCGCTTGTAGTCGCGCGGGATCACGGCGGTGAAGCGTTCCACGCTGCCCGCCCAGTCGGCCAGCAGCTTCTCCGCCACCGCCGAACCCGTCTCCTGGAAGTGCCGCTCGACGATCTCCAGCAGCCCCTCCGCCTCGACCTCGCCGACCGGGCCGAGATCCACCAGCTCCCGGTTGACCAGCAGCGGGTCCAGGTCGAGCACGAACGCCGCGCCGCCGGACATGCCCGCGGCGAAGTTGCGCCCGGTCGGGCCGAGCACCACCACGGTGCCGCCGGTCATGTACTCGCAGCCGTGGTCGCCCACACCCTCGACCACCGCGGTCGCGCCGGAGTTGCGCACCGCGAACCGCTGGCCGACCCGCCCGCGCAGGTACACCTCACCGGAGGTCGCGCCGTACAGCAGCGTGTTGCCGGCGATGATCTGGTCCTCGGCGGCGAACTGGCTGCGCGCGTCCGGGCGCACGATCAGCCGCCCGCCGGACAGGCCCTTGCCCGCGTAGTCGTTGGCGTCGCCCAGCAGCCGCAGCGTCACGCCGCGCGGCACGAACGCGCCGAACGACTGACCGGCCGTGCCGTGCAGGGTCACGTCGATGGTGCCGTCGGGCAGGCCCGCCCCTCCCGCGCGCCGCACGACCTCACCACCCAGCATCGCGCCCACGCTGCGGTGCTCGTTGCGCACCGACACGTCGAAGCGCACCGGCGCGCCGTTCAGCAGCGCCGGCTCGGCGTGCCGCAGCAGCGTGTTGTCCAGCGACTTCTCCAGCCCGTGGTCCTGGTCACGCACCTTGCGGGGCGCGTCGCCGTACGGCGACGCGGGCACGGTCAGCACGGGCGACAGGTCCAGCCCGTGCGCCTTCCAGTGCTCGGTGGCCGGGGCCAGGTCGAGCAGGTCGGCGCGGCCCACGGCCTCGTCGATGCTGCGCAGGCCCAGCGCCGCCAGCTGCTCGCGCACCTGCTCGGCGAGGAACCAGAAGAAGTTCTCCACGAACTCCGGCTTGCCGGTGAAGCGCTCGCGCAGCACCGGGTTCTGGGTGGCGATGCCGACCGGACAGGTGTCCAGGTGGCAGACCCGCATCATGATGCAGCCCTCGACGATCAGCGGCGCGGTCGCGAAGCCGAACTCCTCCGCGCCCAGCAGCGCCGCCACGATCACGTCGCGGCCGGTCTTGAGCTGGCCGTCGACCTGCACCGTGACCCGGTCGCGCAGCCCGTTGAGCAGCAGCGTCTGCTGCGTCTCGGCCAGGCCCAGCTCCCACGGGGTGCCCGCGTGCTTGAGCGAGTTGAGCGGGGACGCGCCGGTGCCGCCGTCGTGGCCGGAGATCAGGATGACGTCGGCCTTGAGCTTCGCGACGCCCGCGGCGACCGTGCCGACGCCGACCTCGCTGACCAGCTTGACGTGCACCCGCGCGCCCGGGTTGACGCACTTGACGTCGAACACCAGCTGCGCCAGGTCCTCGATCGAGTAGATGTCGTGGTGCGGCGGCGGCGAGATCAGGCCGACACCCGGCGTGGCGTGCCGGGTCTTGGCGATCCACGGCCACACCTTGTTGCCGGGCAGCTGCCCGCCCTCGCCCGGCTTCGCGCCCTGCGCCATCTTGATCTGGATGTCGTCGGCGTGCACCAGGTACTCGGTGGTCACGCCGAAGCGGCCGGAGGCCACCTGCTTGACCGCCGAGCGGCGGGCCGGGTCGTAGAGCCGGTCGACGTCCTCGCCGCCCTCGCCGGTGTTCGACTTGCCGCCGATCCGGTTCATCGCGATGGCCAGGGTCTCGTGCGCCTCGGCCGAGATGGAGCCGTACGACATCGCGCCGGTGGCGAACCGCTTGACGATCTCCGCCGCGGGCTCGACCTCCTCGATCGGGATCGGCGTCGTCTCGGCGAAC
The DNA here is from genome assembly GCF_011297315.1 of Catellatospora chokoriensis. Classification (NCBI taxonomy): domain Bacteria; kingdom Bacillati; phylum Actinomycetota; class Actinomycetes; order Micromonosporales; family Micromonosporaceae; genus Catellatospora; species Catellatospora chokoriensis. The sequence continues at coordinate 147,015 of NZ_JAAOTI010000021.1, read as the reverse complement.
CGGAACAGCCCGCGCAGCGAGCCGGCCGCGGCCGCCAGGCCGTCGACCTTCTCGGTGTAGCGGCGGAACACGTCGTACTGGCCGGAGCGGGTGGCGTGCTGCAGCAGGAACACCGTCTCCGGGTTGAACAGGTGCACCTCGCCCTCGCGGCGCCACTGGTACTCGCCGCCGACCTCCAGCCGCCGGTGCGACTGCTCCGCCGGGTTCGTCGGGTACGCCACCGCGTGCCGCGCCGCGACCTCGGCGTGGATCTCGGCCAGGCCGATGCCCTGGATGCGGCTCGGCGTGCCGGTGAAGTAGCGCTCCACCAGGACCGACGACAGGCCGACCGCCTCGAACACCTGCGCGCCGCAGTACGACGACACCGTCGAGATGCCCATCTTGGACATGATCTTCTGGATGCCCTTGCCCAGCGCCTTGACGACGTTGCGCACGGCCTTCTCGGGCGCGATGTTCGGCAGGATGCCGGTGGTGATCAGGTCCTCGACGCTCTCGAAGGCCAGGTACGGGTTGATCGCGGCCGCGCCGTAGCCGACCAGCACGGCGGCGTGGTGCACCTCGCGGCAGTCGCCGGACTCGACGATCAGCGCGACCTGGGTGCGCGTCTGCTCCCGCACCAGGTGCTGGTGCACCGCCGCGGTGAGCAGCAGCGACGGGATCGGGGCCAGGTCGGCCGTGGAGTCGCGGTCCGACAGCACCAGGATGCGCACGCCGTCCTCGATCGCCTCGGACACGTGCCGGCAGATCTCGGTCAGCCGGGCCCGCAGGCCGGTCGCGCCGTCGCGCAGCGGGTACAGGCCGGAGACCCGCACCGCCTTGAAGCCGGGCAGGTTGCCGTCCTCGTCGATGGAGAGGATCTTGGCCAGCTCGTCGTTGTCGATGATCGGATGCGGTAGCACGATCTGCCGGCAGCTGGTCGGACCCGGGTCCAGCAGGTTGCCCTCCGGGCCGATGGTCGACGCGAGGCTGGTGACCATCTCCTCCCGGATCGCGTCCAGCGGCGGGTTGGTGACCTGCGCGAAGATCTGGTGGAAGTAGTCGTAGAGCAGCCGCGGCCGGCTCGACAGCGGCGAGATCGGGGTGTCGGTGCCCATCGAGCCCAGCGGTTCCCCGCCGACCCGCGCCATCGGCGCGAGCAGGATCTTCAGCTCCTCCTCGGAGTAGCCGAAGGTCTGCTGGCGGCGCTGCACCGAGTCGTGGGTGTAGACGATGTGCTCGCGCTCGGGCAGGCCCTCCAGGTGCATCAGCCCACCGTGCAGCCACTCCGTGTACGGCTCCGCCGCGGCGAGGTCGTTCTTGAGCTCCTCGTCGGAGATGACCCGGCCCTGCTCGGTGTCGACCAGGAACATCCGGCCCGGCTCCAGGCGGCCCTTGGCCACCACGGTCGCCGGGTCGAGGTCGATCATGCCCGCCTCGCTGCCCAGCACGACCAGGCCGTCCTCGGTGCGCCACCAGCGTCCCGGGCGTAGGCCGTTGCGGTCGAGCACCGCGCCGACGACCGTGCCGTCGGTGAAGGCCACCGCCGCCGGGCCGTCCCAGGGCTCCATCAGGCTCGCGTGGAACTGGTAGAACGCCCGCTTCGCGGGGTCCATCACCGGGTCGTTCTCCCACGCCTCGGGGATCATCATCAGCACCGCGTGCGGCAGGCTGCGCCCGGTCAGGTGCAGCAGCTCCAGCACCTCGTCGAAGTTCGCCGAGTCGGACGCCTCCGGCGTGCAGATCGGGAACAGCCGCCGCAGGTTGCCCGGCAGCAGCGGGCTGGACAGCAGCGCCTCGCGGGCCTGCATCCAGTTCTTGTTGCCGCGGATCGTGTTGATCTCGCCGTTGTGCGCGATGAAGCGGTACGGGTGGGCCAGCGGCCAGCTCGGGAAGGTGTTCGTGGAGAACCGCGAGTGCACCAGCGCGATCGCGCTGACCACGCGCTCGTCGGACAGGTCCGGGAAGAAGCTCGCCAGCTGGTCGGGCGTGAGCATGCCCTTGTAGGTGATGGTCCGCCCGGACAGCGACGGGAAGTACAGCGGGACGCCGCGCTCGCGGGTCTCCCGCTCGGTCTGCTTGCGCACGCAGTAGGCCACGCGCTCCAGCTCCAGGCCGGTCAGGGCCTCGCCGTAGCGGTGCGCGCTGATGCTGTGCGCGCTGAGGAACACCTGCCGGATGCGCGGGCGCGCGGCGTCGGCGGTCGCGCCGAGGCCTTCGGCGTCCACCGGCACGTCCCGCCAGCCGAGGATCTGCGCGCCCTCCACCAGGGCGTACTTCTCCAGCACGGTCAGCGCGCGGGCCTCGTCGGCGCCGTTGACCGGCAGGAAGACCAGGCCGGTGGCGTACTGGCCGGCGGGCGGCAGCGGGAAGTCGACCACCTCACGCAGGAACGCGTCGGGCACCTGCAGCAGGATGCCCGCGCCGTCACCGGTGGTGGTCTCGGCGCCACGCGCGCCGCGATGATCCAGGCGGCACAGCGCGGACAGGCCGCGGGCCACCACGTCATGGCTGCGGCGGCCGTGCACGTCGGCCACGAAGGCGACGCCGCAGGAGTCGTGCTCGAAGGCCGGGTCGTAGAGACCGACCGCGGCCGGGGCGGCCGAGGTGCCAGTGCGGGTCGCGGCCGGAGCGGCCGCCTTACCAGGCTGCATCGCGGCCGGAGCGGCCGAATCACCAGGCTGCAGGGGGTGCGGGTACGGCGATGCCACCGGGCCTCCTGTCGTCACGGGGAATGAACATCGGTATCGGCCACGAACTCGGACGGGATGCCTGGATGCCGCGACAGCGATGGCGCGGGGGCTGAGCCGAGTTCGTTAGCGGTGCCTATCCGAGCGGGACGACGTCGGCCCTGAGTGAACCCGCAGGTTCATCGGTACACGGACTCCCTCGCGCGGTCGCACGAGTATGGGGACGAGTCTGTGAGTGTTGAGTCTACGTTAAACGCCCTGGGTGTCCACCAGACACAGATTGATCACACGTCCATATACTGGGAAGCTACTTCCCAGTTAGTAAGTACGCGAGAATACGGCAGGAGTCCTGCCCGGCCTGTCTTCATGCCCGTGGCGAGCATGTTTCCCGCGCATGTCGGGCGCGTCGCCGACGTTAACGCGACGCCGCCGGATCGGCCCGGCGCCACGGCCCGCCGCGCCGAGACATCGACGCCGACCACGCAGCACATCGATGCCTCCCGCTCCGTCGGCTCGCACAGGCAGAGCGATTCGACATTTCGGCCTATCATTGCACTTATCGGGCTTAGTCTGCGGCTGGGTCCGCTTCAGCGGGCCGCTCACGCGGGGCATGGCACTCGTCCGACGAGCGGAACGGGGCGAGCACGACCGGCTCCGCAACAGGCGGAAGGTGGACGACGGTGAATCCGACCCTGCAGGTCCTGTTCAGCGCGCTGGCGTACATCGGTCTCAAGGTGCTCGCCTGTGCCGCCATCCTGATCATCGGCTGGATCATCGCCAAGGCGATCGGCAGCCTGGTCGACAAGGGCCTGGCCAAGGCCAGGTTCAACCACCTGGCCCAGCGCACCGGCATGGACCGGTGGACCGGCCGCTACACACCCAGCGGGCTGGTGGGCAAGCTGGTCTACTACGCGCTGCTGCTGTTCACGTTCCAGCTCGCGTTCAGCGTGTTCGGGCCCAACCCCATCAGCAACCTGATCGACACCGTGATCAGCTGGCTGCCGCGGCTCATCGTGGCCTGCGTGATCCTGGTGGTCGCGGTCGCCATCGCCAACGCCGTGTTCGACGTCATCACCAACGCGCTGTCGCACTTCTCGTACGGCCGCGCCGTCGGGCGCATCGCCCAAGTCGTGATCATCGCGTTCGGCGCGATCGCCGCGCTCAACCAGATCGGCGTGGCCACCACCATCACCATGCCGGTGCTGGTCGCCATCCTCGCCACGATCGCGGGCATCCTCATCGTCGGCGTCGGCGGCGGTCTCATCGCCCCGATGCGGCAGCGGTGGGAACGCGCGCTGAACAAGGTCGAGGAGGAGAGCACGCGGGTGACCGAGCACCTCAAGACCCGCGCCGCCGAGCAGCGCGCCGCCGAGGCCGCCGGCCTGACCAAGGACCGCGGCGACACCATGGTCCAGCCCAAGTACCCCGGCGAGACCCCCTCGGACGTCAAGCCGTCCGCCAAGGAGACCGCCGACAAACTCGCCGAGAAGGCCACCGCCCTCCGCGACGACATGAAGTCCCGCCCCGAGCTCTGACCTGCGGTGCGGTGGCGGCCGGCACCGGGTCGGTCAGGCGGCGGGGGGCTGCCAGTCGGCGGCGACGGTGGCGGCGCGGTCCAGGACGCGGGGGGCCAGGGCGCCGAAGGCGCGGTCCCGGGCCCGGGTGACCAGGTTGCCGCGGGGGGCCAGCACCGCGCCGACACGCTGGGTCTGGCGGACCACCTGGGCCGCGCGGGCACGCCGAGCAGCCGAGTATGCGGCGAGCGCGGCGTTGCACGCCGGTCCCGGGATCGCGGGCAGCAGCAGGGAGCGCAGCGTCGCCGCGTCCTCCAGCGCCAGCCCGGCGCCCTGGGCGAGGTGGTGCGGCATCGCGTGGGCGGCGTCGCCGACCAGCGCGAACCCGCCCGTGCCGACCGGGAAGGCCAGCTCGTTCGGCAGCGGGCGCAGCTGGCGGCCGTCCTGCTGCACCAGGTCGTCGGGCTCGGTCGCGGCCAGCAGGTCGCCGATCGGCGCGTGCCAGCCCGCGAACCAGCGCTTGAGCAGCGTCAGCTGGGTCGCCTTCGACTCCGGCCGGGCCGCGCCCGCGACGGTGGCGGTCCAGTAGATGCCGCCGCGGCTGGACGCGCCGGAGCTGCCCCGGTCGCCGAGCGAGGCGGCCAGGAAGCGGTAGCCGCCGCCGAGCGTCTCCCCGGCCAGCACCAGGTCGTCGGGCAGCTTCGGGGCGCGATACCAGGGGATGACCGCGCGCCAGGCGGCATAGCCGGAGCTGACCGCGATCGACTGCGGCGCGAGCCGGGCCCGCAGCGTGCTGTCGGCGCCGTCGGCGGCGATGATGACGTCGGCTTCCCAGGTGTGCCGGCCGTCGCCGACCGCGGGCCGGTCACCGGGCCGCGCGTGCATGCTGCGCACGGTGATGCCGGTGCGGATCTCGATCTGGTCGCCGAGCCCGGCGATGAACGTGTCGTGCAGGTCCTCGGCGTGCACCACGACGGGCGCGGCCAGGGCCGCGGTCGGCGAGGGCTGGGCCAGCCACTGGCCGTCGGCACGGCGCAGGCCGCCCATCGGCACCCTGGTCCCGATGGCGGTCAGCCCCGCGCCGAGGCCGAGGGAGCGCAGCGCGGCGACGGCGTTGGGCCACAGCAGCAGCGCGGCGGGGTCGGCACGCAGCCGGTCCGCCCGCTCCAGCAGGGTGACCCGCCAGCCGGTGCGCGCGAGCGCGCCCGCCGTGGCGAGGCCGCCGACGCCCGCACCGACCACCACCGCGCTGCGCATCGCCTCAGTCCTTCGTCGAGGTGGTCTTCTGCGCGGACAGGTCCGAACCCTCGTCGGAGGGGTCGTCGAACTCGTCCGTCACGGCCTTCGGCGTGCCGTCGCCTGCCTCGCCGCCGTCGCCGGCAGCGGCGGCGTCCGGGCGGGTGCCGTCGGCCAGGAAGGCCTGGTACTGCGCCTCGGTGACGGTGATGAAGCCCTTCGCGGGCTCGCCGTCGGCGTCGATGTTCGGGATCAGGAACTCCTGCGGGCCCTTGCGGAGGAAGAAGAACGCCGCCGCGCCCAGGAACACGATGATCGAGGTCCAGACGTTGAGGCGCATACCGCCGATCATGGTGGCGGTGTCGGTGCGCATCGCCTCGATCCAGCCGCGGCCCAGCGTGTACAGCATCACGTAGAGCGCGAAGGCGCGGCCGCGGCCGAACTTGAAGCGCTTGTCCAGCGCGTACACCACACCCGCGACGCCGAGGTTCCACAGCAGCTCGTAGAGGAACGTCGGGTGGTAGAGGCCCTCGCGCAGCTCCGGCTCGCCGTCCGGGCCGAGCATGGCCTGGCCGGGCTGGGTGTCGGACATGACGTGCACCTGCAGGCCCCACGGCAGGTCGGTCTTGCCGCCGAACAGCTCGTTGTTGAACCAGTTGCCGAGCCGGCCCACGGCCTGCGCCAGCGGCAGGCCGACGGCGATGCAGTCGGCCACGAAGCTGAACGACATGCCGAGCTGGCGGCAGGCCAGCCAGGCGCCGACCGCGCCACCCGCGACGCCGCCCCAGATGCCGAGGCCGCCCTCCCAGATGTAGAGCGCCTTGACCAGGTCACCACCCTGCCCGAAGTACGCGTCGGGCGAGGTGAGCACGTGGTAGATCCGGGCGCCGACGATGCCGAACGGCACCGCCCACACGGCGATGTCGAGCACGGCCCACGGCGGGGCTCCCCGGCTGCGCATCCGCCGGTCGGTGACGATGCAGGCGAGCACGATGCCCGCGATGATGCACAGCGCGTACGCCCGCAGCGGCACGGGTCCGAGTTGCCAGACCGCCGTGGACGGGGACGGGATGGAGGCGAGGTTCACGGGCCAGAACACTACCGCCCCCACCCCCCAACACCACACCCCTGCCCGCCTCGGATTTCCTGTTGATCACGAACTTGTCGACCCGGTGGGCGGGGTGTCCCACCCTGACGACATGATCACCCACGGAAACCGGGTCGGAACTACCCGTGGCCACCCTGCCACCGTGATCCCCCGGCCCGACGCACAGCAGGGAAGGTGATCACGGCGCGAGGGTACGGACACGCCGGTGAACACGTCCATAAGTTCATGATCAACGCGGAGAGGGGGTCAGGGGGTGAGGCCGGAGCGGAGGTCTTGGGTGAGGGTGCGCAGGGCGGGGAGGCCGCCGTCGGCGAGGGCGGAGACGAGGGCACTGCCGACGATGACGCCGTCGGCGTAGGCGCCGACCTCGGCGGCCTGGGCGCCGCTGCGGACGCCGAGGCCGACGCCGACGGGCAGGTGGCCCGCGGCGGCCTTGACCCGGGCGACCAGGGTCGGGGCCGCGCTGGAGGTGCTGTCGCGGGCACCGGTGACGCCCATGACCGCGGTGGCGTACACGAAGCCGCGGCAGTGCGCCACGGTCATCGCGATGCGCTCGTCCGTCGACGACGGGGAGACCAGGAAGATCCGGTCCAGCTTGTGCGCGTCGGAGGCGGCCAGCCACTCCTCCGCCTCGTCCGGGATCAGGTCCGGGGTGATCAGACCGGCGCCGCCGGCCGCGGCCAGGTCCCGGGCGAACGCGTCGACGCCGTACTTCTCGACCGGGTTCCAGTAACTCATGATCAGCACCGGGACGCCCGCGCCGGAGACGGCCTCGACGGTGTGCAGCACGTCACGGGTGCGCACACCCCCGGCGAGCGCCTGCTCGGTGGCCCGCTGGATGACCGGGCCGTCCATGACCGGGTCGGAGTACGGCAGGCCGATCTCCACCAGGTCGACCCCGGACTCGATCATGGCCTTGACCGCGGCGATGCCCTCGGCCACCGACGGGAACCCGGCAGGCAGGTAGCCGACCAGGGCGGCCCGCCCCTCGGCCCGCGCCTTCTCGAAAGCGACGCTGACGCTCACTGTGCCACCTTCCGTTCGCGACTGCGGGGCTCGCTGCGGTCACCTCGGCCGGAGGCCGAGCCGGAAACGCCGTTCGCGCTCACCCGATCACTTCCCCGCTGTCGAACAGGCCGAAGTACTCGCCCGCGGTGTGCATGTCCTTGTCGCCGCGGCCGGACAGGTTCACGATGACCGTCGGCTCGTGGCCCAGCTCCTCACGCAGCGCCGGGATCACCCGCAGCGCCCCGGCCAGCGCGTGCGCGCTCTCGATCGCCGGGATGATGCCCTCGGTGCGGCACAGCAGCGCGAACGCGTCCATCGCCTCGGCGTCGGTGACCGGCTGGTAGCGGGCCCGGCCCTGGTCGTGCAGCCAGGCGTGCTCGGGGCCGACCGACGGGTAGTCCAGGCCGGCCGAGATCGAGTGCGACTCGATGGTCTGGCCGTCCTCGTCCTGCAGCAGGTACGACCGTGAGCCGTGCAGCACGCCGTGGCTGCCGCCGGTGATGCTGGCCGCGTGCCGGCCGGTCTCGATCCCGTCGCCCCCGGCCTCGAAGCCGTACAGCCGCACGGACTCGTCGGGCACGAAGGCGTGGAACATGCCGATCGCGTTGGATCCGCCGCCCACGCAGGCCGCGACCGCGTCTGGCAGCGCGCCGGTCAGCGCCAGGCACTGGGCCCGCGCCTCCACGCCGATGCCGCGCACGAAGTCGCGCACCATCGCCGGGAACGGGTGCGGCCCGGCCGCGGTGCCGAGCAGGTAGTGCGTGTCGTCGACGTTGGTGACCCAGTCGCGCAGCGCCTCGTTGATGGCGTCCTTGAGGGTGCGCGAGCCGGTCGTCACCGGGATGACGGTGGCCCCGAGCATCTTCATCCGGGCCACGTTGAGGGCCTGCCGCTTGGTGTCGACCTCGCCCATGTAGACCACGCACTCGAGGTCGAGGTATGCCGCGGCGGTCGCGCTGGCCACGCCGTGCTGGCCCGCGCCGGTCTCGGCGATGACCCGGCCCTTGCCCATGCGCTTGGTCAGCAGGGCCTGGCCGAGCACGTTGCGCACCTTGTGCGCGCCGGTGTGGTTGAGGTCCTCGCGCTTGAGCAGGATGCGCGCGCCGCCGACGTGGGCCGACAGGTGGGTGGCGTCGTACAGCAGGGACGGGGTGCCCGCGTAGTCGCGCAGCATCCGCTCGAATTCGCCGGTGAACTCGGGATCCGCCATCGCCTTGCGGTAGTGCGCGTCCAGCTCGTCCAGGGCCGCGATCAGCGCCTCCGGGACGAAGCGGCCGCCGTACGGGCCGAAGTGGCCCCTGTCGTCGGGCAACATGTGCCCCTCCTTCGGCGTAAGCCGCCCTCAGGCGAGGGCGGTCCAGCGCGGGGGAAGCGTCAGCGGGTCGGCCGCGGCGTCGCGGGGTGGTTGCCGGCGTTGACGAGCTCGGCGACGGCGTCGCGCGGGCTCTTCTGGGTCACCAGGCCCTCGCCGACCAGCACCGCGTCGGCGCCCGCCGAGGCGTACTTGATCAGGTCGAGCGGCCCCCGCACGCCCGACTCGGCGATCTTGAGGACGCTGTTGGGCAGGCCGGGCGCGATCCGCTCGAACACCGACCGGTCCACCTCAAGTGTGCGCAGGTTGCGGGCGTTCACGCCGATGACGCGGGCGCCGGCCTCCAGGGCACGGTCGGCCTCCTCCTCGGTGTGCACCTCGACCAGCGGGGTCATGCCCAGCGACTCGATGCGGTCGAGCAGGCCGGTCAGCACCTTCTGCTCCAGCGCCGCGACGATCAGCAGCACCAGGTCGGCGCCGTACGCCCGCGCCTCGTGCACCTGGTAGGCCGAGCACACGAAGTCCTTGCGCAGCACCGGGATCGTCAGGCGGGCACGGACCGCGGCCAGGTCGTCCAGCGAACCGCCGAACCAGCGGCCCTCGGTCAGCACGCTGACCGCGCGGGCGCCGCCGGCCTCGTACTCCGCGGCCAGCTCGGCCGGGTCCGGGATCTCCGCCAGCGCGCCCTTGGAGGGCGACGAGCGCTTGACCTCGGCGATCACACCGACGCCGGAGCGGCGCAGTGCCGCGTACGCGTCCAGGGGTGGCGCAGCGGCCGCCGCGCGCTTCTTGATCTCGTCCATGGAGACCTGGTTCTGGCGCGCCTCGACGTCCTCACGGACCCCCGCGATGATCTCGTCGAGCACGCTGCCGCCGCTGTCTCGCATCGATGCGCTCGGGGCCGGTTCGCCAGGCTCCATGCTGCTCAGCTCGTCGGATGCCATGGCCAGACTCTAGGCACTGCCCCACCGCGCAAGGTAAACGGGGTATGGCGTGCCTCACCAAGTGGGCTAGTGCATAATGCTCCACCGCCGGCGCCCGCGGAGCGGTCGCGGGTCGGTGGCTGGGGTCACTTTCCGCCAGGCCGCGTCGTGCCTCCGCGACATGCGCGACTTGCGGTCTGCAGTTTCGGGGGAACTGCGGGAGTTTTGTACGGAATTCGCGCAGTTTCCCCGAAACTGCAGACCCCCTACTCGTCTCGCCTGGGTTGGGCGGTGCGGATGAAGTCGGCCAGCCGTGGGCCGTGTTCGACGCGGGCGCGGGTGGGGTCGGCGGCGATGCGGCGGGTGAGTTTGCGGATGCCTTCGGGGTCGTCGCCGGCCACCATGAGCAGGTTGCCGGTGCCGCGGCCGCGCAGGAGGGCGGCGTCGGCGACCACGGCGACCTGGCTGAAGGCCTCACGCAGGGTGGCGGCCTGGCGGCGGGCGACGGTCAGCGGGGCGACGTCCATGATGTTGGCCAGATACCAGCCGCCGGGGCGCAGCGCGCGGTGCGCGGCCTGGGCGAACTCGACCGTGCTGACGTGCGGGGGGACCTTGTTGCCGGTGAAGATGTCGGCGACGATCACGTCCGTGGAGGCGGGATCGGTGGCTTCCAGGGCGGCGCGGGCGTCGGCGATGATCACCTCGGTGTCCGGGTCGTCGAGGGGCAGCCGGGTGGTGACCAGGTCGGCCAGGGCCCGGTCGAGTTCGACGACACGCTGGCCGCTGCCGGGGCGCATCGCCGACAGGCAGCGGGGCAGGGTCATCGCTCCCCCGCCCAGGTGCAGCACGTCCAGCGCGCCGGGTGGGCAGACCGCGTCGATGACGTCGGCGAAGCGGCGGATGTAGTCGAACGCGATCAGCGTCGGGTCGTTGAGGTTGACGTGCGACTGGGCGGTGCCGTTGAGCCGCAGCAGCCAGGCGTCGGGCAGGTCCGGGTCCGGGATCAGCTCGGCGGTGCCGGTGTCGACGCGGACGATCAGCGCCCGGTCAGACACGCGTTTCATCGGTGAGGTCCTCGCCCCGGTCGAGCGCGTCCCAGACGTCGCGGGTGTCCTCGGCGCGCGGCGCGGCCGGCGCGGTGCGGCGCGCGTGGCTGCCGGAGCGCCGCCAGTACCAGACCGCGACCACGCCCGCGGCGAGCGCGAGCAGCGCGGGACGCACCCACGACACCGCGCCGCCGGGCACGAACCACAGCACCGCCAGCGCCGCGAGCACCCCGATCACGATCATCCTGGTACGCCCCGGGCGGCTCATCGGGCGGCCTGCAGGGTCTGCGCGGTGGCGATGGCGGCGAGCACGGCCATCGCCTTGTTCTGCGTCTCCAGCTCCTCCAGGGCCGGGTCGGAGTCGGCCACCACCCCGGCCCCGGCCTGCACGTACGCGACGCCGTCGCGCAGCAGCGCGGTGCGGATCGCGATCGCCATGTCCAGGTCGCCGCCGAAGCCGAAGTAGCCGACCGTGCCGCCGTACAGGCCGCGCCGGGTCGGCTCCAGCTCCTCGATGATCTCCATGGCGCGCACCTTCGGCGCCCCGGACAGCGTGCCCGCCGGGAACGTGGCGGCCAGCGCGTCCAGCGGCGAGGTGTCCTCGCGCAGCTCGCCGACGACGGTCGAGACGATGTGCATGACGTGGCTGTAGCGCTCGACCGTGGCGAACTCCGGCACCTCCACGGTGCCCGCCCGCGAGAACCGGCCCAGGTCGTTGCGGCCCAGGTCGACGAGCATGACGTGCTCGGAGCGCTCCTTCGGGTCCGCGATCAGCTCCGCGGCCAGCGCGGCGTCGGCCTCCGGGGTCTCGCCCCGCGGCCGGGTGCCCGCGATCGGGTGGAGCAGCGCGCGGCGTACGCCGTCGTCGCCCTTGGTGATCTTCACGTGGGCCTCGGGGGACGAGCCGACGATGTCGAAGTCGTCGAAGCGCAGCAGGTACATGTACGGGCTGGGGTTGGTGGCCCGCAGCACCCGGTAGATGTCGAGCGGGTCGGCCTCGGTGCGCGTCTCGAAGCGCTGCGACACCACGATCTGGAAGCAGTCGCCCGCCCGGATCGCCTCCTTGGCGACCTCCACCGCCTTGCCGAACTCCCCGGACGGCGTGCGCGACACCAGCTCCGCCGGGCGCACCGCGGTCACCGTCGAGATCATCGGCGGGGTGGGCCGGGACAGCGCCGTGGTCATCGCGTCCAGGCGGCCGATCGCGTGGTGGTAGGCCGCCGCGACCTGGTCGTCGTCGGCCTTCTCGGGCAGCACCGCGTTGGCGACCACGACGGCCTGGCCCAGGTAGTGGTCCAGCACCACCAGGTCGGTGGCGAGGAACAGGCCCAGCTCCGGCACGTGCAGGTCGTCGTCGGCCAGCTGCGGCAGCCGCTCGAAGCGGCGCACCAGGTCGTACGCCAGGAAGCCGACCAGGCCGCCGGTCAGCGGCGGCAGGCCCTCATCCGCGTCGTCCGGGCCGGTCAGCGCGGCGACCGTGGCCCGCAGCACGGCGACCGGATCACCCTTGACCGGCACCCCGTCGGGCGGGCTGCCCAGCCAGTGCGCCTGCCCGCCGCGCTCGGTCAGCGTCGCCAGGCTGCGCACCCCGATGAAGGAGTAGCGCGACCAGGCCGTGCCCGCCGCGCCCGCACCCTGCTCGGCCGACTCCAGCAGGAAGGTCCCCGGGCCGCCGGCCACCTTGCGGTACACCCCGACCGGCGTCTCCGCGTCGGCCAGCAGCCGGCGGGTCACCGGCACCACCCGGCGGCGCGCCGCCCGGGCCCGGAACCCGGCCAGGTCGGGGCTGACCGCGCCGCTGCTCGTCGTGCTGCTCATGCCGTCACCTCGCCCACGACGGCCACCGGCAGCTCGTCGGCGAAGCAGGTGCGGGTGCCGGTGTGGCACGCCGGGCCGACCTGCTCCACGCTGACCAGCAACGCGTCGCCGTCGCAGTCCAGTGCCACGGAGGTGACGTACTGGTGGTGGCCGGAGGTCTCGCCCTTCACCCAGTACTGCCCGCGGCTGCGCGACCAGTAGGTGGCCCGGCCCGTGGACAGCGTGCGGCGCAGCGCCTCGTCGTCCATCCAGGCCAGCATCAGCACCTCACCGGTGTCGTGCTGGCGCACCACGGCCGCGACGAGCCCGTCGCGGTCACGCTTCAAACGGGCGGCGATCGCCGGATCCAGCTGCTCGGTCCCTGACACACCGAAATTCTCCCTCACCGCCGATCAACCCGCCGCGCAGGTGCGGCCCACGTCTCACCGCCGCCACCCGCCAAGGCCGTCCGGCTTGCCTGGCGCCGGTACGCATCTTGGCGGCGTGCACCCACGCCTGCCAGGCAAGTCGGATGACCGAGGTGGCCCGGGTCACAGGTATGGACGCTGGTATGACGCGAAATCGGGCAGCCCGGCGGTACCTTGACGGGCATCTGCGCGCAGCGCCCGCGGGCGCTCTCCCCCACCGCGAGAGCCGAGGATCGCATGACCAACCCCCACTTCGCGCCGCTCCCGGCGCACATCCCCACCTTCATCCCCCCGGCCCAGCCGCCGGCCCCCGCGGCCGAGGCCGCCGACGAGCTCGAGCCCACCCTGCAGCTGAGCCCGCACGAGCAGGCCGCACTGCTGGAACACACCAGTGAACTGACGATCGTGGCCCCGCAGGCCGACGAGACCCCGGACGCCCTGGCCGACGCGGACGAGGCAGCCGAAGCCGACGAGGAGGACACGCCCGAGGCCTCGACCGACAGCGAGTCGCCCGAAGCGGAAGCCGAGGCGGACGAGTCGCCCGAGGCCGACGACATCGACTCGGCAGCGGACACCGACAGCGAGCCCGAGGCCCAGGCCGACGAGGCCGATGCCGAGGCAGCGACCGATGGCACGGTCGATGCCGAAGCCGACGATGACGACGTCGTCGCGGAGACGGTCGACGACTCGGTGGAGGCGGCCGGCGACTCGCCGGAAGCCCAGGCCGACGCCGACGAGTCGCCGGTAGCCGGCGGCGAAGAGGCGATCGACGCGCAGGCCGACGACGGCGAGGCCGGTGAGCTGGAGGCCGATGAGCTGGTGGGCGCGGAGGCCGGGGCGGACACGGAAGTGGACGCGCAGCTTGACGGCGACGCGCAGGCCGAAGGCGGTCTGGAGGCCGACGCCGAAGCCGACGAGGCTCCCGAGGCCGCGGTCGACGTCGAAGCCGAGGCGGGGGAAGCCGCGGTCGACGAGACGACGGATGCGGAAGCCGACACGGAGGTGTACGCCGAGGCTGCGGCCGACGAGACCGACGAGGCGGCCGACGCCCTTGAGGCCGAGGCCGACGAGCAGATCGAGGCCGAGGTCGCCGACACCCCTGAGGCCGAGGCCGACGAGCAGGCCGAGGCTGAGGCCGTCTACGCCCCTGAGGCCGAGGCCGACGACCAGATCGAGGCTGAGGCCGACGTCGTCGAGGCCGAGATGGAGGCCGTCGACGAGCAGGCCCCGGAGCTGGCGGAGGTGGACGTCGAGGGGGTGCCCGCCGACGACACCGTGGAAGCCCCCGTGGCGGAGATCATCGACGCGGCCGAGGACGCCGACGAGGCGCAGGAGGTGGCGCCGGTCGGTGGGATCGACGCCGCGACCGACGAAGCCGACGACGAGGACGAGGAGCTGGACGTGGCACTGGTGGCGCCGACCGCGACCGCGCTGCGGCCGGGTGACGTGACCGAGACGCCGATCGCGGTGTGGGAGGCGGAGCAGGCGCAGCGCTTCCGCGACGCGTGGCGCGAGGTGCAGACCCGGTTCGTCGACGAGCCGGAGTCGGCGCTGAACGACGCGCAGGCGCTGGTCAACGAGGCGGTGTCGGCGCTGGCCGCGCAGCTGCTGGCCGAGCAGGGCGACCTGGACCCGCGCCAGGGCGCCGCGCCGGACACCGAGGCGATGCGCATCGCCATGCGTGGCTACAAGAACTTCCTCGACCGCGTGCTGGCTCTCTGATCCGCATCCCGGTCCCGGAGGCGCGATCCTCCGGGACCGGGATCCACATAGGCGGATTGCCAGGCGCGCATAATTCACCTACCGTTGAGTTCAACAAGCGTTGAATTACTACGGAGGACTCCCATGACATCCGCGATCGAGGTCGCCGACCTCGTCGTACACCGGGGAGCCAGGCCTGTGCTGCACGGCCTGAGCTGCACCATCCCGGAGGGCAGCGTGACCGGCCTGCTCGGCCCGTCCGGCAGTGGCAAGACCACGCTGATGCGCGCGATCGTGGGCGTCCAGGTGGTGCGCTCGGGCACGGTCACCGTGCTGGGCCGCCCGGCGGGCGACGCGAAGCTGCGCAGCCAGATCGGTTATCTCACGCAGGCCCCCAGCGTGTACGCCGACCTGACGGTGCGCGAGAACGCGCGCTACTTCGCCGCGCTCTACGGGCTCGGCCAGGCCGAGGCCGACGCGGCGGTGCGCGACGTGGGTCTGGCCGAGGCCGCGTCGCAGCTGGTCGGCAACCTGTCCGGCGGGCAGCGCAGCCGGGCCTCGCTGGCCTGCGCGATCGTCAGCAAGCCGAAGGTGCTGATCCTCGACGAGCCCACCGTCGGGCAGGACCCGGTGCTGCGCGACGAGCTGTGGGCGCAGTTCCGCGAGCTCGCCGAGCGCGGCTCGACGCTGGTCGTGTCCAGCCACGTGATGGACGAGGCCAACCGCTGCGACCGGCTGCTGCTGATCCGCGAGGGTCTGCTGATCGCCGACGACACCCCCGCCGCGGTCAAGGCGTCCGCCGGCACGGAGGACCTGGACCAGGCCTTCCTCACCCTGATCCGGCGCCAGGGCGTGCCCGCCCCGCGCGCCGCCGGCGAGACGAGCGAGGTCGCGTCATGATCCTGCTGCACACCACCGGCCGCATCCTGCGCCAGCTGCGCCACGACCGCCGCACCGTGGCGATGCTGGTGGCCGTGCCGACGCTGCTGCTGACGCTGCTCTACTTCATGTACGACAGCCAGCCCGGCGTCTTCGACCACATCGCACTGATCATGCTGGGCATCTTCCCGTTCATCATCATGTTCCTGATCACCAGCATCGCCATGCTCCGCGAGCGCACCACCGGCACGCTGGAGCGCCTGCTCACCACCCCGCTGCGCAAGACCGACCTGCTGTTCGGGTACGGCCTCGCGTTCGGGGTGGCCGCGGCGGTGCAGGCGGGTTTCGCCACCGCCCTGGCCTACCTGCTGCTCGACCTGGACACCCAGGGCGCGGCCGGCTACGTCGTCATGATCGCCGTGGCGAACGCCGTGCTGGGCATGGCACTTGGCCTGCTGGCCAGCGCGTTCGCCAAGACGGAGTTCCAGGCGGTGCAGTTCATGCCGGTGCTGGCGGTGCCGCAGCTGCTGCTGTGCGGGCTGTTCGTGCCGCGCGCGCTGATGGCGGGCTGGCTGCAGGCGATCAGCGACGCGCTGCCGCTGACGTACGCCGTCGAGGCTTTGCAGGAGGTCGGCGCGCACGCCGAGCCGACCGGAACCATGTGGCGCGACTTCGGCATCGTCGCGGGCGCGGTGGTGGTGGCACTGGTCGCCGCGGCGGGCACGCTGCGCCGCCGCACCCCCTGACCGCTCGCGCCCGGTCCGTCCGGGAGAATCGTCACCGACGAGCACGGACGTCCCCGGCCGGCCGCCTTCGCGGCGGGCCGGGGACGCACCGCGTACCGAGGAAGGGCCAGATGAAGCGCAGCCGCACCGGGCGCCGGCCGGGCAACCCCGACACCCGCGAGGCCATCCTGGCCGCGGCCCGCGAGCTCTTCGCGGAAAAGGGCTTCGACGCCGCGACCATGCGCGCCATCGCCGCCGCGGCCGAGGTCGACCCCGCCCTGGTGCACCACTACTTCGGCACCAAGGAGCAGCTGTTCGTCGCGACGATGCAGTTCCCGATGGATCCCCGGGAGCTGATCGACAAGGTCGTGGCGGGCGGCGCGGATGAGGCGGGCGTGCGCCTCGCCCGGCTGTTCGTGACGGTCTGGGACTCCCCGGTCGGCATCGTCGGCGTGTCGGTGATCCGCTCCGCGATGACCAACGAGTGGACCATGCGGCTGTTCCGCGAGTTCGTGACCACGCAGATCCTGCGCCGGGTCCAGGCCGAGCTGAAGCTGGACCCGGCCGAGGCTCCGCTGCGCGCGTCGCTGGTGGCCAGCCAGATCGGCGGCCTGGTGCTGATGCGGTACATCATGAAGCTCGAACCGCTGGCCTCGCTGCCCGCCGACCAGGTGGTCGCCGCGGTCGCGCCGAACCTGCAGCACTACATCACCGGCGACCTCGGCCCGACGGAGGTCACCGGTTCCGGCGATCGGGCCGCTCAGGCCACGGACGCCGCGGGCTCGGCGGCCGCGTAGTCCTCGACGTCGATCTCGGTCAGGTGCCCGGTCGGGCACTCCAGCCGCACCTCGGCGACGTCCAGCCGGTACAGCCGGAAGCCGCGGTCCACGTCGAGCAGGTCACTGACCGGGTTCACGGCGGCGAACTCGAGCGCGGCGGCGCGGGCCTCGATGCCCTCCAGCGCGCCGGCCCAGCCCGACACCCACACCCGCGGCCCGCGGGACTCGCCCACCGCGAGCACGACGGCCGTGTCGTCACCTTCCCCGTCCCGCGGGCGCAGCGCGCTGTCGAGCTGCCCGCCCTCGCGGCACAGCAGCAGCGGGCGTCCTTCGTGGTCGGTGGCGTGGCGCACCCGGTACGGGCTGGCGTGGAACGGGACCTGCGCCACGCCGGGCAGGCGGCCGGCGGTCAGGGAGCGGGCGATCTCGGCGGGGTGCGGCACGGCGGTCCTCCAACATCGGTTAGGCTTACCTACGTTAGGCGAGCCTAACCTATGACACCCGGAAGTTGGAGGCACCCTCGTGAACCAAGCGCGGCCCAAGGCGAAGCTGTCCCGGGCTCTCGGCATTCCGCTGACCCGCAAGTGCGTCAAGTACTTCGAGCGGCGGCCGTTCCCGCCGGGCGTGCACGGGCGGGCCCGCAAGAAGCCCTCCGACTACCAGGTCCGGCTGCTGGAGAAGCAGCGCCTGCGCCACCAGTACTTCATCAGCGAGACGCAGCTGCGCAACCAGTTCGACAAGGCCGCCCGCAGCGCGGGCAAGACCGGCGAGACCCTGCTGGTCGCCCTGGAGTGCCGCCTGGACGCCCTGGTCCTGCGCGCCGGCTTCGCCCGCACCATCTACCAGGCCCGCCAGGCCGTCGGCCACGGCCACATCGCCGTCGACGGCCAGAAGGTCGACCGCCCGTCCTACCGGGTCAAGCCCTGGCAGACCATCACCGTCCGGGAGCGCAGCCGCACCAAGCCCCCGTTCCAGATCGCCGCCGCCGGCGCCCACCTCGACGGCCCCACCACCCCCTACCTCGAGGTCAGCCTCACCGACCTGCGCGCCACCCTGACCCGCGAACCGCTCCGCACCGAGATCCCCGTGATCTGCGACGAGCAGCTCGTCGTCGAGTTCTACTCACGCTGACCCGTACCCGATCCAAGATCACGACGATCTTGCGCGAACTGTTGGGGATACGCCCTATATGGGCGTGTCGCACCCACAGTCCACGCAAGATCGTCGTGATCTTCGGGTTAGCGGGTCTGTTCGAGCCAGGAGGCGTAGAGCTTGGCGTAGACGGAGTCGGTGACGGTGAGGAGTTCGTCGTGGGGGCCTCGCTGGATCACCACGCCCCTGTCGACGACGATCACCTCGTCGGCGGACTGGGCCGTGGAGAGGCGGTGGGCGATGGCCACCGTGGTGCGGCCGCGGGTCACCGCGTCGAGGGTGCGTTGCAGGCGGACCTCGGTGGCGGGGTCGACGGCGCTGGTGGCTTCGTCGAGGACCAGCAGGTCGGGGTCGGCGACGTAGGCGCGGGCCAGGGCGACCAGTTGGCGCTCGCCGACGCTGAGGGCCTCGCCGCGTTCGCCCACTGGGGTGTCGAGGCCGTGGGCGAGGCCCTGGACCCAGTCGAGCAGACCGAGGTCGGTGAAGGCCTGCTCCAGCTCCGCGTCGGTGAGGTCCGGGCGGGCGAAGCGCACGTTCTCCGCGACCGTCGCGTCGAACAGGAAGCCGTCCTGGGGGACCATCACGACGCGGCTGCGCAGCGACGCGAAGCGCACGTCGGTCAGCGGCGTGCCGGACAGCAGCACCCGGCCCTCGCTCGGGTCCATCAGGCGGGTGAGCAGCTTGGCGAACGTGGTCTTGCCGCTGCCGGTCTCGCCGACGACGGCGACCCGGGTCTTCGCGGCGATGTCCAGGTGCACCTCGTGCAGCACCCGCGGGCCGGGCTCACCGTCGACCGGGTAGCTGAAGCTCACCCGCTCGAAACTGATGTCCAGCGGGCCGTCCGGCAGGTGCACGCCCTGCTCGCCGGGGTCGGCCACATCGGGCTCCAGGTCGACGATGTCGAGCAGCCGCCGCCAGCCAGCGACCGCGTTCTGCGCCTCGTTGAGCACCTCGGTGGCGATCTGGACGGGCTGGATGAACAGCGTGACCAGGAACAGGAACGCGGTCATCTCGCCGAACGTGATCTCGCCCGCGAGCCCCATCCGCACCCCGACCAGCACGACCGACGCCAGCGCCAGCGCGGCCGCGATCTCGCCGACGGAGAAGCTGGTCACGCTGATGCGCATGGCCCGGCGCTGCGCCCGCTGGTAGTCGTCGATGGTCCCGGACAGCTTCGCGCCGCTGCGCTCGGAGACGCCGTACGCCCGGATCACCGACGCGCCGACCACGGACTCCGAGATCGCGCCGAGCATGACGCCGATCCGGCGGCGGTTCTCGGCGTACGCCCCGGACAGGCGCTTCTGGAACGCCTTGATGACCACCACCGCGGGCAGGAACGCGGCGAGCACCACCAGGGTGAGCTGCCACGAGTAGAACGCCATGACGATCGTGGTGACCACCAGCTGGCCGCCGTTGACCATCAGGATCACGCCGCCCCACTGGATGAACTGGGTGATCGAGTCGACGTCGCTGGTCACCCGGGACACCATGGTGCCCCGGCGCTCGGACTGCTGGTGCAGCATCGACAGGTCGTGGATGTGCCGGAACGTGCGCACCCGGATGTTGGCCAGCGCGGTCTCACTGACCGTGAACAGCCGCCGCATCATGAAGTAGCCGCAGGCCGTGGTGACCACCAGGATCAGCGCGGTGACGGCGACGACGGTGGCGATCACGCCCAGGTCCAGGTGGCCGGTCTCCACCCCGAGCCCGCGGTCGATGCCCTGCTGCACCGCGACCGGCACCGCCGCGCGGCCGATCATCGCGATCAGGGCCAGCCCCAGCGTGCCCGCCAGACCCGCCTTGAGCTCGGGCGACAGCGACACGCCCCGGCGGAAGGTGGCCCAGGCCGACTCGGCACGGGGAGTATCGGTGACAGCGGACGCGCTCACGCTTTCTCCTCGCTGCGCTCGTCGGTGGCGTGAGATGTCTGCATCATGGTTCGCTCGCTCACGCGGCGACCTCCTCTTCCTGCTCGACAGCGGAGGCGTCGTCGTAGAGCCGCTCGCGTTCGCGCTCCTCCTCGGCCTTCTCGTACGCGGTGACCAGGTCGGCGTACCCGCTGACCGTGGCCAGCAGCTGCTCGTGGGTGCCGGTGGCGACCACGCGGCCGGACTCGATGTAGACGACCTCGTCGGCCAGCGCGATGGTGGCCCGGCGGTACGCGACGACCAGGATCGTCGTGTTCTGCCCGGACCCGCGCAGCGAGGCGAGGATGCGGGCCTCCACCCGCGGGTCGACGGCGCTGGTCGCGTCGTCGAGGATGAGCAGCCGCGGCTGCCCGGCCAGCGCGCGGGCCAGGGTGACCCGCTGGCGCTGGCCGCCCGACAGCGAGGTGCCCCGCTCGCCGAGCTGGGTGTCCAGGTGCTCCGGCAGCCGCGCGATGAACGTGTCGGCCTGCGCGGTGGCCAGCGCCTCGTGCACCCGGTCGTCGTCGACGCCGGGCCGGTCCAGCGCGACGTTGCCGCGCACGGTGTCGTCGAACACGAACGCGATCTGCGGCACCAGCGCCACGGTGTGCGCCAGCGAGGCGGAGCTCAGCCCGCGCGCGTCGGTCCCGTCGAGGGCGACCTGCCCCTGCTCGGGGTCGAGCAGGCGGGCGGCCAGGGTGGCGATGGTCGACTTGCCGGACCCGGTCGGGCCGACCAGGGCGACGGTGCGCCCGGCGGGCACCGTGAAGGTGACGTCGCGCAGCACCGGCTGCTCGGGCTCGTACGCGAAGTCGACGTTGCGGAAGCTCAGCTCGGCCGCGCCGGTGCCCGGCAGGTCCTGCGCGCCGTACGGCATCTGCCCGGTCGACTGGAGCACGTGCTCCACCCGGTCCCAGCCCGCGACCGAGCGCGGCAGGTCGCCGAGCACCCAGCCGATGGCCCGCACCGGGAACGCCAGCACGGTGAACAGGAAGGTCACCTGCACCACCTCGTTGAGCCCGATCGCGCCCTGGTCCATCCGCCACGCGCCGACCAGCAGCGCCAGCAGCGTGCCGAGGAACGGCAGCGACTCCATCAGCGGATCGAACAGGCCGCGCAGCCGCCCGACGCTGATCAGCGCGTCGCGCAGCTCGCCGGCCCGCGCGGCGAAGCGGCGGGTCTCCAGGTCCTCGCGGCCCATGGTCTTGACGACCAGCGCGCCGTCGAAGCTCTCGTGCGCGATCGCGGCGACCTCGGCGCGCAGGTGCTGGGCGCGGGCCTGGCGCGGGGCCATCCGCCGGGAGAAGACCACGTTCATCACGAACAGCACCGGGAAGACCACCAGGCCGACCAGGGCCAGCGCCCAGTCCACCGCGAACAGCACGGCCACCGCGACGACCAGCATGAACATGGTGCCGACCGCGAACGGCAGCGGCGCGACCGGGAACCAGGCGGCCTCGACGTCGGAGTTGGCGTTGGACAGCAGCGTGCCGGTGGCGTGGCGCTGGTGCCAGGAGACGGGCAGTTGCAGGTAGCGGCGCGTCACCTCGTGGCGGTACTTCGCCTGCAGGGCGAACTGCATGAAGCCCGCGCCGAGCCGGCGGCCGAAGATGCCGGCGACCCGGCCCAGCCCCATCGCGATCAGCACCGTCGCGCCCAGCGCCATCGCGCCCGCGGTGACGTCACCTCCGGTGGTGGCGGGCTGGATGAGCTCGTCGACCAGCCAGCCGACGACCATCGCCTGCCCGATGACCAGCGCGCCGAACAGGCAGCTG
This sequence comes from Catellatospora chokoriensis, assembly GCF_011297315.1. Taxonomy (NCBI): domain Bacteria; kingdom Bacillati; phylum Actinomycetota; class Actinomycetes; order Micromonosporales; family Micromonosporaceae; genus Catellatospora; species Catellatospora chokoriensis. Next base: position 125,059 of record NZ_JAAOTI010000021.1, on the reverse strand, counting down.
CCCAGCACGGCGGTCGTGAACCGGCGCGGCTCGTCCCGGATTCCCCGCCACATCACCCGCGCCCCGCGGGCGAGCACATCACGCCCGGTGATGTCCGGTCTTCTCGGCTCGGCGCCGGCTGTCTGCCCTGCCACTGGTATCCCCGTCGTCAAGGTCGGTAAGTAATTAGCTTGGCTTCCTATCCTTACCGACGCCGCTGCTCCAGGCGAGCGGGTATGGCCTGTGCGGGGCGTCACACCGCCTCCAGGGTACGTAGGATCGCCGACATGACCCGGTACGCCTTCGCTGAAAGGCTAGCCCTGGCCGACCTGATGGCCGAGGTCGGACCAGACGCCCCCACCCTCTGCGGGGACTGGACCGTGCGCGATCTCCTGGCGCACCTGCTGCTGCGGGAACGGCGTCCCGACGCGGCCGCGGGCATCCTGATCAAGCGCTTCGCCGGGCGCACCGCGACGGTGCAGCAGCGTCTCGCCGCCCGCGACTTCGACACCCTGCTGACCGAGCTGCGGCACCCGCCGCGGTGGAGCCCCGCCGGGCTCGGGCCCCTGGACGAGCTGGTCAACCTGGCCGAGATGTTCATCCATCACGAGGACATCCGCCGGGCGGTCGCCGACTGGACGCCGCGCAAGCTGGAGCCCGGGCTGTCCGAGGCGCTGTGGGCGCAGGCCCGGCGGCGCGCGTCGCTGGCGCTGCGCCGCTACCCGGTGCAGGTGCGGGTGATCTCTCCGGGCCACGGCACGGTGACCACCGGGCGGCCCGGCACCCAGCCGCTCAACCTCACCGGCACCCCCAGCGAGCTGCTGATGTTCCTGTCCGGCCGGCAGGGGCACGCGCGGGCCAGTCTGGACGGCCCGCCCGAGCAGACGAGCCGGCTGCGCGGGGTGCGGCTGGGCATCTGAGTGCGGCCGGCGCCCCCGGCCGACCAGAGAAAAGATCTTCCCGAGGGGTTCCCCGAATCCCTGCTCAGCATTACCCTTCGGTAACACCAAGTTAACGTGTCCCCCGTCACTCTTGCCTACCAGAGGCGGCCCCGACTCATGACCATTGATGTGCCTTACCGGTCTATTCCGGACATGTTCCTGCAGCGAGTGGCGGCGTCCCCCGACGCCCGCGCCTTCGGTGGCCCGGACGCGGACAACGCGCCGGTCTGGTACACCTGGGCCCAGATCGCGGAACGCGCCAAGGCGATCGCCGCCGGTCTGACCACGCTCGGCATCGGCAAGGAGGATCGCGTCGCGATCCTGGCCAACACCCGGCTCGACTGGATCGTCGCCGACCTCGGCATCATGTGCTCCAGCGCCGCGACGACCACGGTCTACCCGACCACCGAGCCGGAGGAGGCCTGCTTCATCGTCGCCGACTCCGGATCCAAGGTGCTGATCGCGGAGAACCCGGCCCAGGCCGCGAAGATGAGCCGGGACGCGGTGCCCGCGCTCGCCCACATCGTGCTGATCGACGGCGCGGCCGACCCGGCCGCCGCGTTCCCCCAGCTCACGCTGGCCGACCTGGAGCGCCGCGGGGCCGAGGCACTGGCCGCCAACCCGAGCCTGATCGACGACCTGGTCGCCGGCATCGGCCCGGACGACCTGGCCACCCTGATCTACACCTCCGGCACCACCGGCCGCCCGAAGGGCGTCGAGCTGCTGCACCGGGGCTGGACCTGGGAGGGCGTGGCCCAGTCGGACGTCGGCGTGCTGCTCCCCACCGACGTGCAGTTCCTCTGGCTGCCGCTGTCGCACTCGTTCGGCAAGACCCTGATCTGCGGCATCATCCACGTCGGCGTGCCGACGTACGTGGACGGCCGGGTCGACAAGATTGTCGACAACCTGGGTCTGGTCCAGCCGACGCTGATGTGCGGCGCGCCGCGCATCTTCGAGAAGGTGTACAACAAGGTCGTCACGGGGGCCACCGCGAACGGCGGCCTCAAGGCGAAGATCTTCGCCTGGGCGGTCAAGGTGGGCCGCGAGCGCGTCGCGCTGGAGCAGGCCGGCAAGCCGGTCCCCAGCGGCCTGATGCGCAAGTACGGCATCGCGCACAAGTTGGTCTTCAGCAAGCTGCACGCGCGCCTGGGCGGCAACATCCGCTACATGGTGTCCGGCTCGGCGGCGCTGTCGGTGCCGATCGCCGAGTTCTTCGCGGCGGCGGGCCTGCCCATCAGCGAGGGCTACGGCCTCACCGAGAACTGCGCGGGCGCGTTCGTCAACCGGCCCGGCGCGCTGAAGATCGGCACGGTGGGCCAGCCGCTCGGCGACCTGGAGTGCCGGATCGACGCCGACGGCGAGATCCTGCTGCGCGGCGCGCCGATCATGCGGGGCTACTACAACCTGCCCGCGGAGACCGCGGCCGTGTTCACCGAGGACGGCTTCTTCCGCACCGGCGACATCGGCGAGCTGGACGACGACGGCTTCCTGAAGATCACGGACCGCAAGAAGGACCTGGTCAAGACGTCAGGCGGCAAGTACATCGCGCCGAGCCACATCGAGGGCCTGTTCAAGGCGCTGTGCACGTACACCTCGCAGGTGCTCGTGATCGGCAACTCGCGCAACTACTGCTCGATGCTGGTCACCCTCGACCCCGAGGCGATCACCGGCTGGGCCGCGGGCACGCCGCTCGAAGGGAAGTCCTACGCGGAGATCGTGACCTCCGACGAGGCGAAGGCCATGGTCAGCGGGCACATCGACGAGCTGAACGCGAAGCTCAACCGCTGGGAGACCATCAAGAAGTTCACCATTCTGCCGCGCGACCTGACCATTGAGCACGGGGAGATCACCCCCTCGATGAAGCTGAAGCGACGCACGGTGGAGACCAATTTCGCGTCGGATATCGAGAAGATGTACGAGGGTTCCCTCGTCGAAATCTGATCCGGCGGGGACTAGCTTTCCCACGCAGTGAGGTACGTAGGGGCGGCCACAAGCCGCCCCTACGTTTTTGTGCCGGTCAGCTGCCGTCGCGGAGGTCGGACAGGCGGGTCGGGGTCAGGCGGGCGTGGTCGAAGACGACCGTGCAGCCGGCGCCGACCGGCGACTGCGCCTCGACGCCGATCAGGGGCGGACCCGCGTCGGGGCCGAGGCTGAAGTAGCGGACCAGCTGCCAGGCCTGCCCGTCGGGGCTGCTGTGGAAGGCCCAGGCCGGGCCGAGGCGGCTGGCCCGCAGCCAGACCGTGTCCCCGGCGACCGGCCAGGCGTTGGCGTCGTCGGAGTCGCCGCGGGTGATGACGGTGACGATGGTGTTCTCGCCCGCCGGGGAGCGCTCGAAGCACAGCTTGGCCCAGTGCCGCTCACCGGCCCAGACCAGGATCACCCCGGCGTCGTACTTCTCGCCGAAGTCCACCCGGGCCCGTAGCGCGAACTGGAAGTCGCCCTCGGGCACGGGGGCGAGCGCGCGGGGCGCGTTGAGCACCGGGGCCGCGGCCGGGTCGCCCGGGTCGACGAACATGTCGGTCTGCGGCCCGGCCGCGACGGACAGCACGCCGCCCGCCAGGTGCCAGGAGGCGGGTTCCGGTTGCCAGCGCAGGGTCAGCCCGCCGAGCTTGGGGTCCATCGGCGCATTCTGCCACGGGTCACGCGATCAGGGCGGGCTCGCTCCACTGTGGACGGCCGGTGCGGTCGAGGTCGTAGCGGGCCGCGGCGATCCGGCGCACGCCGTCGACCAGTTCGGGGACGGGCTGGGTGAAGGGCAGCCGGATGAAGCGCTCCAGGGTGCCGTCCACGCCGAACCGGGGGCCGGGCGCGAGGCGTACGCCCAGGGGTTCCACCGCGCGCGCCAGCGCGCTGGAGACCGGGCCGTCCAGCTCGGCCCACAGGGTGACCCCGCCCGACGGCACGGTCACCCGCCAGCTGGGCAGGTGCTCGCGCACCGCGGCGACCAGCGCGTCGCGCTGCGCGGCCAGCAGCGCCCGGCGCTGCGGGATGACCTCGGCCGCGCGGGTCAGCAGGCGCACCGCGACGAGCTGGTCCAGCACCGGCCCGGCGGTGTCCACGCCGACCCGGACCGCGGCCAGGCGCTGCACGATCGGCGCGGAGGCGCGGATCCAGCCGACGCGCAGCCCGCCCCAGAACGGCTTGCTCATGCCGCCGATGGTGAGCACCCGCCCGTGCCGGTCGAAGGAGGCGACCGCGGGCGGCATCGGCTGGCCGTCCAGCGGCAGGTCCACGAAGGACTCGTCGATCACCAGGTCGGTGCCGGTGCGCTGGGCGGTGGCGACGAGCTGCTCGCGCAGCGCGGTGGGCATGACGTGGCCGGTCGGGTTGTGGAACTCCGGGATCAGGTAGGCCAGGCTCGGCCGGGTCTGGCGCAGCGCGCCGAGCAGCAGCTCGGCGTCCCAGCCGCCCTCGTCGAGGCCGTGCGTGCTGATCCGGGCCCGGCGCCCGGCGAACGCGGCCAGCGCGTTCGGGTAGGTCGGCGACTCGACCAGCACGGACGCGCCCACTGGCACCTGCAGCCGCAGGATCAGGTCGAGCGCGTGCAGCACCCCGTTCGTGATCATGATCTGTTCGGGGCTGGTCGGCAGGCCGCGCTCGGTGTAGCGATCGGCCACGGCCTCGCGCAGCTCGGTGATGCCGCTCGGGTGGTAGCCGGCCCCGCCCAGGTAGTGCGGCAGCTCCTCGACGGCCTCGCGGGCCGCGGCCATCAGCGGCTCGGGCGCGGGCAGTGCGGCGCAGCTCAGGTCGATGAGGTCGAGCTCGTCGTCGGGCATCCACAGCCCGCTGCTGGCCACCCGGTGCCCGCTGGGCAGGGTGGTCCAGCTGCCCGCCCCGCGGCGGCTGGTCAGGTGGCCCGAGTCGCGCAGCTCGCGGTAGGCCGCGCTGACCGTGGTGCGGGAGATCTCCAGGGCCTCGGCGAGTTCGCGCTCGGCGGGCAGGCGCACGCCGAGGGCCAACCGGCCGTCGGCGAGCAGGCCGCGCACGGACGAGGCGAGGGCCGCGTAGTCGGGGCTGCGCCGCCGGGCGGGCAGCGCGTGCCAGCGCCCGAGCAGTCGGGCCAGCTGCACACCGCGTACGGAGACGCTCATCGCCATTCCCCCCGGTTGTAAGGCCAGTCCCCCCGGATTGGCCCTTTCTGGCTTTTCGATTGGCCTCCAGACTGGCAGACATGACAGGCGCACGCAAGCCACTGCACATGCCACTTCGAGCGACCCAGCGCCGGGTCTCCACCGCCGCCCCGACCTCCCGCCGCCCCGCGCCCATGCCCCTGCGCGAGCGCCTCCCCCGCCGCCTGTTCCAGCTGCTGATCGGCCTGGTCGGCTATGGCGTCAGCATCAGCCTGATGCTGCGCGCGCACCTGGGCAACCAGCCCTGGGACGTGCTTCACCAGGGCGTCGCCCTGCGCACCGGGCTCAGCGTCGGCACCGTGCTGATCATCGTCGGCGCGGCAGTGCTGCTGTGCTGGATACCGCTGCGCCAGCGTCCCGGCATCGGCACCATCGCCAACATCGTGGTCATCGGCCTGGTCGTGGACGTCGCCAACCAGGTGCTGCCCGAACCGTCGCACATGCTCGTGCGCTGGGCCTTCATGATCGGCGGCATCGTGGTGTGTGGCTTCGCCAGTGGCCTTTACATCGGGGCCAATCTGGGTCCGGGGCCGCGTGACGGGCTGATGACCGGACTGGCCGCCCGCACCTGGTCGCTGCGCGGCTGGCGCACCGTGCTGGAGATCACCGTGGTCGCCGCGGGCTTCCTGCTGGGCGGCAAGGCCGGGCTCGGCACCATCCTGTACGCCCTGGCCATCGGCCCGCTGGCCCAGTTCTTCCTGCCGATGCTCACCGTCCGCAGCCGCGCGGCCGCCACGACCCCGGTCCCCGAGCCGGCGCCGTCCACCCCGGCCCGGTCCACCACCCCGGCCACCGAACCGGCCCCCTGCTGACCCACCGCCCTGCCCCGCCCCGGGCCGTCCCGCTCGCCGCCGGGCCGGCGGGGGCGGGGGTCCCGTGCGAGATGGCACAGCGTGGCTGGCGCGTCACGCAGGGTAAATGGAGCGATATGGGTTTTATTGGTACGGACACCTGACCCTGCCCGCCGGAGGCAAACTTCGTGTTCGTATCCATGAAACGGCTGGCCATCGCGTCGGCCGTGATCCTGTCCGCCGTCGCCCAGGGCGTGCCCGCCACGGCGGCGCCGAACGTGACCGTCCTGGCCACCGGGCTGAGCAACCCGCGCGGCCTCGCCTTCGACCGCGACGGCACCCTGTATGTCACCGAGGCCGGCCGGGGCGCCGACGGCGCCGCCAACCCGGTCTGCCTGCCGCGGCCCCAGGGCATCGGCTGCCTGGGCGCCACCGGCGCGCTGGCCCGCCTCGACCGCGACGGCACCGTGACCCGGGTGCTGACCGGCCTGCCCTCGCTGGCGGGACCCGACGGCACCGAGGCGATCGGGCCCGACGACATCGCGTTCAACCGCTTCGACCGCGCCCTGCTCACCGTCGGTCTGAGCGAGGCCCCGGCGGTCCGCGACGGGCTGCCCGAGCCGGGCGCCCAGATGGGCCGGCTGCTGTCGGTGCGCCGGGACTGGTCGGGCGACTGGTTCTCGCAGCACCTGACCACCCAGCGCATCGCCGACATCGCCGCCCACGAGGCCGCGAACAATCCCGACCGCGGTGAGCTGGACTCCAACGCGCAGTCGGTGGCGTTCGGGCCGGGCGGGGCCGCGGTCGTCGACGCCGGCGCGAACTCACTGGTGTTCGTCACGCCCGCGGGTCAGGTGAGCACCCTGGCGGTGTTCCCCGAGCGGCAGATGCCCGCGCCGCCCGCGTTCAACATGCCGGCGGGCACCATGCTGCCGATGCAGTCGGTGCCGATGGGCGTGGTCTACAAGGACGGCGCGTACTACGTCGCCGAGCTGACCGGACGCCCGTTCACCACCGGCTCGGCCCGGATCTTCAAGGTCGTGCCCGGCCAGGAACCCACGGTGTACGCCGAGGGCCTGACCACGGTCGTCGACATCGCCTTCGGACCCGACGGCTCCCTGTACGCGCTGGAGTTCACGCACACCTCGATGTTCGGCCCCAGCCGCGGCGTCGGCGCCCTGATGCGCATCCGCGGCGAGGGCAAAACCCCCGAGCTGGTCCTCGACAAGGTCGACCACCCCGGCGGCATCGCCATCCGCAACCGCAGTGCCTTCATCACCACCTGCTCCGTCTGCGCCACCACGGGAAGCGTCATGAAACTCCGCCTCCCCGCCTGACACTGCCCCACGCGCCGAGATCGCGACGATCTTGCGCGGACTGTTGCCGATATGCCCGTGAAGGGCGTGTCGTACCCGCAGTCCGCGCAAGATCGTCGCTTTTCAGTGGGCGGGGGGCGGGGCGGCGTCGGGGGTGACGTGGCGGGATTGGACCAGCCAGCCTTCGGGTTCGGCGGGGGCCGGGACGAGGACGTCTTCGCAGATGCAGTGGCGGTGCATACGGGGGGTGCCGTCGGCGGTGATGGCGATGACCATGCCGTAGCAGCGGACGTGGGCGCGGCCGTCGGCGGCGGGGGTGACCCAGACCATGCCGTGCCAGTGGCGGTGGGTCTCGCCGTTGGCGGCCAGGCGGGCGTGGGTCTGCTCGACGGCGGCGGCGAGGGCTGCACGGCCGCGGACCGGGGCGTCGAGCCCGGGGGCGGTGAAGGTGCCGTCGGGGGCGAACGTGTCGGCCCACTCGCGGGCGCGGCCGGAGTCGAGCAGGTGCATGTGGCGGGCGTAGAACTGCTGGACGGACAGGTACGTCGCCGAGGTGTCGGTGACCTCGGGCAGGGCGGTCATCGCCATGGTGTGCTCCTTCGGTGGTGCGGAAACTGCGGGTGGTCGGTGTGCTGAGTGGTCGGTGGGATCAGAGGATGGCCACGGCGCGGGTCCAGCCGGCGCCGGCTCCCTTGATCTTGATGGGGAGGCAGGACACGGTGAAGCCGTAGGGCTGCGGCAGCGCGTCCAGGTTGGCCAGGCGTTCGATCTGGCAGAACTCGCGGTCGCGGCCGGTGAAGTGGGCCGGCCACAGCACGCCGCGGTCGCCGGTCTCCTCGTACCTCTTGAGCATCGCGCCGAACGGGGCGTCCAGGCTGAACGCGTCCGTGCCGATGACCCGGATGCCCTTGTCCAGCAGGAAGTTCGTGGCGCCGGCGTCCAGGCCGGTGAACTCGGTGAAGTAGCGGGGCGTGCCCGCCCAGGCCGACGCGCCGGTGTGCAGCAGCACGATGTCCAGCGGCTGCGGCTGGTAGCCGATGCGGGCCAGCTCCTTGTCGAGGAAGTCCGCGTCGACGGTCGGCCCCGGTGCCGAGCGCAGGTCCAGGCAGAACGCGGGCCGGTGGAACCAGTCCAGCGGCATCTCGTCGATGTGGCGCGGCACGCCGTAGCTGGCCTTGCTGCCGTAGTGCGACGGTGCGTCGATGTGCGTGCCGGTGTGCGTGGTGAGCTTGAGCGTGTCGACCGACAGCAGCTCGCCGTCGGGCAGCACGGACGGGTCGAAGTCGACGCCGAAGTGCAGCGCCATCTCCTCGGCCATGTGCACCGCGCCCTGCGCGGGCGTCATGACGTCGTGGATGACCGGCTCGGGTTCCCAGGCCGCGGCGTCCACGGCCGTGGACAGGTCGATGATGGGCATTGGCGTACTCCTTGTTCGAAGATTCGGCTGGAACTGGGCGGATCGGCGTGGTCGGGCGTCAGTTCGGCGACGCGGGGCCGGTGGCGGTGGCGTACAGGTCGGTGCGCACCCGGCAGCGCGGGTTGCCGAAGGCGACCATCCGGGTGAGCTTGTGGCCGATCGGAGTGCGGTGCACGATCGAGGCCACCGCCTGCCGGCCCATCTCCAGGGCCCGGCTGCGGCTGCCCAGCATCCCCTTGGCCTGCAGGTGCTGGAACTTCAGCACCTTGCCGATGTCGGCGTTGCGCGCGGTGGTGTACTGCGCCAGGGCCGCCGCGTCGACCGGGCCGGTCCTGCGCAGCGCCGCGACGAGCACCGGATGGGCCAGCACCGCGTCCTGCAGGGCCAGGTTGAGGCCCTGCGCGCCGAGCGGGCTGTGCGTGTGTGCCGCGTCGCCGATCAGCAGCAGGCCGTCGCGCGCCCACTCGCGGGCGGTCCCGGCGAACACGTCGAGCAGGCTGAGATCGGCCAGGCCGCGCACCTTCTCGTACACCCGCCCGGCGTACTCCGGCACCGCCCGGCACAGCTCGTCGCGGAACTCCGTGAACGGCCGCGCCGCGAACTGCCGGTAGCCGCCGTGCGGCAGCGCCCAGCCCAGCTGGATGCCCTCCGGGTAGCTGCTGTAGCTCAGCAGCATCCGGCCGCCGCCCCCGCGGATGGTCACGTCGCGCACCGACTCGCCCGCCGCGGGCAGCTTGAACCACAGCAGGTCGAAGGTGAACACGTCGCGGCGGTCGTACGGGATGCCGGACAGCTGCCGCGTCTTGGAGTAGCGCCCGTCCGCGCCGACGACGCAGCGCGACCGGATGGTGCGCTGGCCCCGCGGACCGGCCACGATCGCGCCGCGCACCGCGCCGCCCTCGCGCACCAGGTCGGTGATCCGCGTCCCGGCCAGGTAGCGGAAGGTCGGCTCCCGGCGGCACGCCGCCAGCAGCTCCTCCAGGATGTACTGCTGCGGCACGCTGAGCATGTAGTTGTACGGCCCCGGCAGGTCCCGGTAGTCCACCCCGAGCACCGCCTTGCCCTTGTTGACCAGCTGGAAGCGGTCGTGCACATGGCTGCCGCGGTTGCGGGCCGCGGCCAGCACCCCCAGCTCCGCCAGCACGGCCAGCCCCCCGGGCTGCAGGATCTCCCCGCGGTAGGCCCGTTCGAAGCTGGACGACTTCTCCACCACCGTGACCTCGACCCCGGATCGGGCCAGCAGCAGCGCGAGCACCAGCCCGGCCGGCCCGCCGCCGATCACGCAGACATCGGTGAGGACGTCACTGTCCCTGTCAGCCAATGGATGCCTCCTCGGTCAGACCCCGCGCCGCGCCGCACGTGATGCCGGCGACCAGCGAGGTGTCGTGGGTTCCCTCGATGAACTGCGGATGGTCGAGCACCGCGAGCAGGAAGTCGCGGTTGGTGGCCAGGCCCGGCCCGGCGGCGTGGAACTCGCCCAGCGCCCGCCGCATGCGCAGCAGCGCCTGCGGCCGGTCCGGCGCCCACACCACGACCTTGGCCAGCAGCGGGTCGTACGCCGGGGACACCCGGCCGCCCGGGTAGGCGTCGGTGTCGACGCGGACGAACGGGCCCGCGGGCAGCCGCAGCTCGGCCAGCCGCCCGGGTGCGGGCACGAAGTCACGGGACGGGTCCTCGGCGTTGACGCGGCACTCCATGGCCGCGCCGCGGGGGGCCAGGTCCTCCTGGCGCAGGGTCAGCCGCTCCCCCGCGGCGATCAGCAGCTGTTCGCGTACCAGGTCGATGCCGTGGGTCAGTTCGGTGACCGGGTGCTCGACCTGGATGCGGCAGTTGACCTCCATGAAGTGGAAGCCGCCGTCGTGGTCGACGAGGAACTCGAAGGTGCCCGCGCCGACGTAACCGGTGGCCAGCGCCCCGCGCAGGGCCGCCTCGCCCATCTGCCGGGCGAGTTCGGGCGACAGGCCCGGCGCGGGCGTCTCCTCGATGATCTTCTGCCGCCGCCGCTGCGCCGAGCAGTCGCGCAGGCCCAGGTAGACGCCGTTGCCGTACTGGTCGCAGAGGATCTGCACCTCGACGTGCCGGGCGGCGGGCAGGTAGCGCTCCAGGTAGAGCCGGTCGTCGCCGAACAGCGACTGCGCCGCCGACTTCACCTCCCGGAACTGCCGGACCAGGTCGGCCGGCTCGCGTACGACCTGCATGCCGCGCCCGCCGCCCCCGGCCACCGCCTTGACGATGACCGGGTAGCCGATCCGGGACGCGACCTGTGCCGCGAGGTCCGGGCACTGCACCGGGCCGTCGCTGCCGGGCAGCATGGGCAACCCGGCGGCGGCCATCGCGGCGCGGGCGGCGGCCTTGTCGCCCAGCCGCTCGATCACCGCCGCGGGCGGGCCGACGAAGGTGATGCCGCAGGCCTCGCAGGCCTCCGCGAAGTCGGGCACCTCGGACAGGAACCCGTATCCGGGGTGGACCGCGTCCGCGCCGGTGCGCCGGGCCGCCTCCAGGATCGCGGACATGTTCAGGTAGCTGGCGCGCGCCGGGCCGGGGCCGATGCAGACGGCCTCGTCCGCGAGGTCCACCACCGCGGCGTCGCGGTCCTCGGTGGAGTAGACGGCGACCACGCGCAGCCCCAGCTCGCGGCAGGTGCGGGCGACGCGCAGGGCGATCTCGCCCCGGTTGGCGATGAGCACGGTGGTGAACACGGCGGCCCCCTAGTGCCCGGTCGCCGGGGCGAGGGTGAGCAGCCGGTCGCCGTACTCCACGGACGTGCCGTCCGCGACGTGCACGGCCACGATCTGCCCGTCGCGTTCGGCCTCGACGGGGATCATCAGCTTCATCACCTCGATGATCGCGACCTGCTGGCCGCGCCGGACGTGGTCGCCCTCGCTGACGAACGGGGCCGTGCCCGGCTCCGCCGCGCGGTAGAAGGTGCCCACCGTGGTCGCGCAGATGTCGGCGAAGCCGTCCGCCGCCGGCGCCGGAGCCGGCGCGGGAGCCGCGCTGGCGACCGCGACCGCGCCGGACGTCGCGGCCCGTGCGACGGCCGCGACCGGCGCGGGCTCGGTCGGCAGGACGGCGTTCTCGTCTGCCCACTCCAGCTCGACGAGCACGTCGCCGGCCCGGATGCGCAGCGCGCTGGGCTGCCGGTCCACGCCGGACAGCAGTTGCTGGGCGCTGCGACGTACGTCGTCGAGGTCGTCGGCCACGGTGCGGCCCGTGTCGGGCAGCGAGCCGTGCATCGAGCAGACGTCGGCGGTGTCCACCGGAACGGGTGGCACGCGCAGGGAAGGATCCAGCAGACCGGTCACCACGAACCTCCTTCGGTCGGGATCAGTACGGCCTCATCGGGCCGGCGCGAGCTGCCGAAGCGCCGGAAGCGGGCACGCCGCTGCGCGACGAGGCGGGACTGGTCGAGCCCCGCGAGATCGGCCAGCTCGGCATGGACGGCGGCGCGCAGCGCGGCGGCCGCGGCGGCGTGGTCGGCCTCGGCGCCGCCCGGCGGTTCCGGGATGACCCCTTCCACCACGCCGAGTTCGAGCAGGGAACGGGCGTCCACACGCAGTGCCTGGGCGGCGGCGGGCGCCGCGGCGGAGTCGCGCCACAGGATCGCCGCGCAGCCCTCGGGGCTGATCACGGTGTACACCGCGTTCTCCATGATCAGCACACGGTCGGCCACGGCGATGCCGAGCGCGCCGCCGCTGCACCCCTCGCCGGTGATCACCGTGACCACCGGCACGGGCAGCGAGCCCATCAGGCGCAGGTTCTCGGCGATGGCGGTGGCCTGGCCCTGCTCCTCGGCGTCCACCCCGGGGTGCGCCCCGGGCGTGTCCACCAGCGTGACCACGGGCAGGCCCCACTTGGCGGCCAGCCGCAGCAGCCGGGCGGCCTTGCGGTAGCCCGCCGGTCCCGGCATGCCGTAGTTGCGGCGGGCCAGCTCGCGGGTGGTGTGGCCCTTCTCGTGGCCGATCACGACCAGCGGCGTGCCGCCGAGCCGGCCGACCCCGCCGACGATCGCCGGGCAGTCCCCGCCCACCCGGTCGCCGTGCAGTTCCTCGAAGTCGTCGAGGACCATGCTGAAGTAGTCGGAGGTGGTGGGCCGGGCGATGTTGCGCGCCCGGCGGACGGCCTCCCAGGCCGGCCGCTCGGGCAGCAGCGCGGGATCGCGGACCACCGTGGACGCGCCGCCCTCGACCGGGGCGGGTGGCAGGGCGTCGCGGCGGGTGCCGACGGCCAGCAGCCGGCCGATGCGGTGGCGCAGCGCCGGACGCGGGCAGATCAGATCCAGAAAGCCGCGCGCCAGCAGGAATTCCGCGGTCTGGAAGCCGGCCGGCAGCTCCTGTTTGATGGTCTGGGCGATGACCCGGGGCCCGGCGAAGCCGAGCCGCGCGCCGGGTTCGGCGACCACGACGTCGCCGAGCATCGCGAACGAGGCGGCCACACCGCCGTAGGTCGGGTCGGTGACCAGGCAGACCGTGGGCAGCCCCGCCTCGTCGAGCTGGTGCAGCGCCTGCGCGGTCTTCGCCATCTGCATCAGGCCGATGACGCCCTCCTGCATGCGCACCCCGCCGGACGCGGTGACCAGCAGCAGCGGCAGCCGCTGCGCCAGCGCCGTCTCCGCCGCGCCGGTGATCAGCTCGCCGACGGCGCCGGACAGGCTGCCGCCCATGAAGCGGAAGTCCATCACCGCGGCGATCGCGGGCGTGCCGGCCATCCGCAGCCGGCAGCACACCACCGCCTCGGTCAGCCCGGTCGTCCGCCGGGCTTCGGCGATGCGCTGCGGATACGGCTTGTCGTCGACGAAGCGCAGCGGATCCGCGGCGTCGGCGACGAGATCGAGCGGCTCGACCGAGCCGGGGTCGGCGAGCAGCGCGATCCGATCCCAGGCGGCCAGCGGGCGGCAGTGCCCGCACTGCGGGCAGATGCCGCTGCTGCGGGCCAGCCGCTTGCCGTAGACGACAGCCTGGCAGCGGCTGCAGGAGACCCACTCCGCGGCCGGGCCGGCCGGACCGGGCATGTCGCCCGATCCGGCCTCATGCCCGGTCACGACAAGGCCCCTGTCCTGGCGGAGCTGACCAGGTCGATCAGCTGTCCAGGTGTGCTCACCGCCAGTACCGCGTCGTCAGGCAGCCGGATGCTGAGGTCACGCTGCAGCCGAGCGGTGGTCTCCAACAGCGCCAGGGAGTCATACCCCAGGTCGGCGAAGTTGGTGTCGGCGATGTCCCCGTCCAGGTCCACTCTCTCGTCCGCCCCTGCGACATCGCGCAGGATGCGCCGCACGTCCTCGATGGTGAATTCGTTCATGACGCGCTCCCTTCCGTTTCGGCATCGGCATACTCATGACGCCCACTCGCTTCGCTCGCCGGCGTCATTGCCGCAAATGATCATGATTCGCTCGCTGCGCTCGCTCACCGGGAGGCGAGCGGGGCGTGCTCGTCGACCGCGTCGTACAGGTCGTGCTCCGGGACGGCCAGCCCGGCCAGCTTCACGACCTGCTCCCGGAAACCGGGGGTCTGCACGGCCTTGGCGTGCGCCGCCGCGTCGGCCCACTGCACGGTCTCGATGAAGACCTCGGGCTGGCGGCGCGAGCGGTAGAGCTGGCGGCCGATGAAGCCGGGCTGCCCGCCCATGTACGCCGAGATCTCGTCGAGCACCTGCTCGAACCGGGCGACGTCGCCGCTGACAGTGATCTTGTTGATGAACGTGACCATGTGGTCGCTCCTTCGGGTGTGGGCGGCGCCATGCCGCTCGTGTACGTGGGTGCGCACGTCCCGGCGGCGGGCTTTGCCGTTGGGCGAGCGCGGGATCTCCCGCACCAGCTCGATGCCGTGCAGGTGCTGGTATTCGGGCAGGCCCGCGTTGACGAACGCGACGACCTCGTCCGGGCCGACCTGCTCGTCATCGGTGACGACCAGGGCGTACGCGACAGCGCCGCGGTACTCGTGCGGCATGTCGACGACCATGCAGTCGGTCACCGCCGGATGGCGCATGATCACCCGTTCCAGCTCCACGGGTGAGACCAGCCAGTTGTCGCACTTGAAGACGTCCTTGAGCCGGTCGACCAGGAACAGCGTCCCGTCGTCGTCGAGCCGGCCCACGTCGCCGGTGTCGAACCAGCCCTCGGCGTCGAACGGGCGCCGCACCCCGTCCGGGGTCAGGTAACCCGCCATCAGCTGCGGCCCGCGCAGCTGCACCTCGCCGGGTGTGCCGGCGGGCAGCGGCTGCCGGGTGTCCAGGTCGACGACCCGGCACTCGGTGCCGGCGACCGGCCGGCCGACCGAACCCGCCGACGGCCGGTCGATCCGGTCGCAGTGGGTCAGCGGCGCGGTCTCGGCCAGGCCGTACCCCTGGATCACCGGGACGCCCAGCCCGGCGCAGAGCCGGGCCGCGGCGGCCGGGGCCAGCGCGGACCCTCCGGAGAGGATCGCCCGCACCCCCGGCATGCGCCAGGTGGGCAGCCGCGGGTCGGCGGCCATCCGGGCCAGCCGCACCGGCAGGCTGTAGAAGTGCGTCGCGCCGGTGCGGGCCGCCGTCGCGACGGCCTGCGTCGGGTCGGCGTCCGGGCACAGCACCTGGGTCGTCCCGGCGCTGACCGCCGAGTTCAGGTGCATCGGGTGGTAGGTCGGCAGGTGGTTGAGCGTGACCGTGTCCGGCCCGAGCCCGTGCACCCCCGCCACCTGGGCCGCGTTGTAGACCAGGTTGCGATGGGTGAGCAGGACCGCCTTGGGCCGCCCGGTGGTGCCGCTGGTGAACTGGATGACCGCCACCGCGTCCGGGTCGTCGACGGGCGAGTCGAACCGGGCCGCGCTCCCCGCCGGCGCCCCCGCGGCCGGCACGCAGTGCTCACCCGGACGGTCCAGGTAGAACACGTGCGCCAGGCGCGGCAGGTCGAGCCGGATGCGCTGCAGCTTCTCGGCCATGTCGGCGACGCCGACGAGCACCTGCACCCCGGCCGATTCCAGCGCGTACGCCAGCTCCTCCTCCCCCTGCAGCGGGTTGATCACGGCGCACACGTGGCCCGCCCGCACCGTGCCGTAGTAGGCGACGGCGAAGGCCGGGTGCAGCGCGGCGGCGACGCCGACAACGGCGCCCGGCAGGCCCGGCCGCGATGGCGCCGTGTCCCGCGGGAGCAGCCCGGTGAGCTTGGCGGCGAAGCCGTCGGCGGCTGCGTCGAGCTCCGCGAACGTCATCGCGCGGGACCCGGTCTGCACCGCGGTCCGGTGCGGCGCGCTCACCGCCGCCCGGCGCAGCAGGCCGTCAAGGGTGCCGCCGGAGCGGGCCAGCGTGTCGGCCAGTGCCCGCTCGGCGGCGACGGCGTCGGCGTCGGTGCTACTGGGCACGGGCCGGCTCCTCGGCGTACGCCTGCGCGTGGCGCAGCGTCTGCAGCGAGTTGGTGCTGAGCACCCGGCGCAGGTAGCGGCGGGCGTCGGCGACCGTGGTGTCGTCGCCGAGCAGGTTCAGCGCCGACGGCTTGATGGTGGCCGTGTGCCGGGCATGCACGGTGACGCCCTCGGGCGTCTCCACGAAGTGCCAGTGCCCGGTGTGCGCGTCGAGCAGCTTCGGCAGGCCGATCTGCTTGTAGATGATTTTGTGGGGCAGGCAGACGCGCACCGAGCGGGTGGTGTGCGCGCGGCCCTCCGGGGTGACCGTGTCCATGTCGAAGAACTGCACGCCGGGCTGGTCCTCCGTCATCGACAGTGCGGTGACGTGCGGGACCCGCTCGGGCCACTTGTCGGCCGCGTACAGGAACTCGTAGACCTGCTGCGGCTGCCCGGCGATGAACAGCGGGTCCTCGAAGGAGATGACCAGCTGCTCCAGCTCGTCCCAGCGCTCGGCCAGACCCTTGACCCGGGACACGATCTCCTCGGCGCCTTCGAGCTGCGCCGCGGCGGCGTCCGCGCCCGCGTCGCCCGGCACGGCGGTCACGGTCACCGTCAGTTCGGCCTCGCAGGCCTGCTCGCCCTGCGGCGCGAACGCCCACTCGGTGCGCACCGACACCAGCGGCGCGGCGCAGTCCCGCTGCTCGGTGACGACCCGCAGCCCGGCCCTGTCGACCGTGCGAGTGGTGCTCCACTGGCGTACGGCGTCGCCGTCCAGCGCCCACCAGCGCACGTTCGCGCCGTCGGCGTCCGGCTCGGCGTGCACGCCGTCCGGGAAGAACTGCGGCCAGTGCCGCAGGTCGTTGATGATCTCGAAGGCGACCGCGGCCGGCGCGGCGATCTCCGCGCGCTGGGTCTCGGTGTACACCTTGTTCTTGGACATCGGCGCTCCTCTACGGGCCGGGATGGGGATTTCGGCCGCACGCGGTCATCCGCGGCGAACCGGTCTGCCATGAACCGTCGCAGCCGGCCACTTGAGGACCGGTGGAAACCGACTTGAATGCGCAGGTCAAGCCACCACGCCGCGATCACGGCGGCCGGATGAACCGGCGCACCGGCCGCTTCAGAAAGATCGTCACCAGTTCCGCCGAATGGGACAGATCGCCCCTCGCGAGCACTAATAGTGGTGGAGGCGGCTTTCGCACATCGCGAGCGCGACGAGCCATTCGGGGGTGGACATGCAATGTCGAGTACTCGGCCCGCTGGACGTACGCAGCAGCGGGGTGTCGGGTGATCTGACCGCGCCCAAACCGCGCAAGGTGCTGGCGCTGCTGCTGATCCACGCCGACCGGGTGGTGCCGATCGACCTGCTCACCACCGAGCTGTGGGACGACGAGCCGCCCGCGAGCGCGCTGACCACGCTGCAGACCTACATCCTGCAGATCCGGCGCATGCTGGCCCGCACCTGCGGCATGGACCCGGCCACGGTGGCCCGCGAGCTGCTGGTCACCCACGCCGACGGCTACCAGCTGCACCTGGACGGTGCCTCGCTGGATCTGCACGAGTACCAGCGGCTGGCCGACCAGGGCCGCCTCGCCCAGCTCTGCGGCGACCGGGTGCACGCCTCGCGGCTGCTCGGCGCGGCGCTGGACGTGTGGCGTGGCTCGGCGCTGGTCGACGTGCGGCTCGGCCCGGTGCTGCGGGTCGAGGCGCAGCGCCTGGAGGAGGCGCGGCTGGCCACCTGGAAGCAGCGCATCGACGCCGATCTGGAGCTCGGCCGCCACCGCGAGATCCTGGGCGAGCTGGGCTGCCTGGCCGCCCGTCACCCGCTGCACGAGGACCTGCAGGCCCAATTCATGATCGCGCTGTACCGCGCGGGCCGGCGCACCGACGCCCTGGACGCCTTCCGCCGCCTGCGCGAGGTGCTCATCGGCGAACTGGGCCTGGAGCCCTCCCGGCGGATCCAGCGCGTGCAGCACGCCATCCTCACCGCCGACCCGGTGCTGGACACCGCGTCCGCCCTGGACACCGCTTGGACCTGGGAGGCCGGGGCGTCCGCCGGCAATGAGCTGGTCGCCGCGGGGCGCGGCCTGTCCTGACCGCGGCCGCCGGCGTCTCGGCTCGCCGGCGGACATGTTCACTGCGGTGCGTGCTCGTCTTCGGACGCGAAGGCGTCCCGAAACGGGCACGCACCGGTCGTGTACCCCTGTCCTCCGCGGTCGGCCGAGCCGCGGCGAAGTTTCTCAAGCGGGCCTCAAGCGGGCAGGGAGGACGCTCGACGAAGGTCCACCGACCCCGCAGGAGGCGTCCATGCATCGACGTGTCGTGATCACCGGATTGGGCGTGGTGGCGCCGGGCGGCATCGGCGCCAAGGCGTTCTGGGAGCTGCTGACCTCAGGACGCACCGCGACCCGCACCATCAGCTTCTTCGACCCCACGCCGTTCCGCTCCCAGGTCGCCGCCGAGTGCGACTTCGACCCGGCCGCACACGGCCTCACTCCCGCGCAGACGATCCGGATGGACCGCGCGGCGCAGTTCGCCGTCGTCGCCGCCGCGGAGGCCGTCTCCGACGCCGGCCTGGAACTCGCCGAACTGGACCCGTACCGGGTCGGCACGGTGGTGGGCAGCGCGGTCGGCGCGACCATGAGCCTGGAGCGCGAGTACGTCATCGCCTCCGAGCACGGCCGGCGCTGGCTGGTCGACAACGCACACACCTCGCCGCACCTGTACGACTACTACGTGCCCGGCTCGTTCGCGGCCGAGGTGGCCTGGTCCATCGGCGCGGAGGGCCCGGCCGCGGTGGTCTCCACCGGCTGCACGTCCGGGTTGGACGCGGTGGCGTACGCGGCCGAGCTGATCCGCGAGGGCAGCGCCGACGTGGTGGTCGGCGGAGCCAGTGACGCGCCCATCTCCCCGATCACGGTGGCCTGCTTCGACGCCATCAAGGCGACCACGCCGCGCAACGACGATCCCGCGCACGCCTCCCGGCCGTTCGACAACAGCCGCAACGGTTTCGTGCTCGGCGAGGGCTCGGCCATGTTCGTGCTGGAGGACCTCGAACGGGCCCGGCGCCGCGGCGCACCGGTGTACGCCGAGATCGTCGGCTTCGCCTCGCGCTGCAACGCCTTCCACATGACCGGGCTGCGCCCCGACGGCCGCGAGATGGCCGAGGCGATCCGCAACGCCCTGGACACGGCCAGGATGGACCCGACCGCGATCGGCTACGTCAACGCGCACGGCTCGGGCACCAAGCAGAACGACCGGCATGAGACAGCCGCGGTGAAGCTGGCGCTGCGCGAGCACGCGTACGCCACCCCGATGAGCTCGATCAAGTCGATGGTCGGGCACTCGCTCGGCGCGATCGGCGCGATCGAGGTGGCTGCCTGCGCGCTGGCCATCACCAACGGCGTGGTGCCGCCCACGGCCAACCTGCACGAGCCCGATCCCGAGTGCGACCTCGACTACGTCCCGCTGGAGGCCCGCGACCGGCGGCTCGACGCGGTGCTGTCGGTCGGCAGCGGGTTCGGCGGCTTCCAGAGCGCGATGCTGCTGGCCCGCCCGGAAGGAGACGCCCGATGAGCGAGCGCAGCGCGCAGAACGCCGACGCACCGGTGGTCACCGGCCTGGGCGTGGTCGCCGCGACCGGACTGGACGCCGAGACGTACTGGAAGGCCACCCTGGACGGGCGCGGCGGCATCGGCCGCATCGCCCGGTTCGACCCGGCGCAGTACCCGTCCCGGCTGGCCGGGGAGATCCGCGACTTCGATCCCGCCGCCCACCTGCCCGACCGGCTGCTGGCGCAGACCGACCACGTCACCCGCTTCTCGCTGACCGCCGCCGCGCAGGCCCTGACGGACGCGGCCGTCGACCCGGCGGTGCTGGGTGAGTACGACATGAGCGTGGTGACCGCGAGCTCGGCGGGCGGCTTCGAGTTCGGGCAGAAGGAGCTGGAGAAGCTGTGGTCCAAGGGTGGTGACCACGTCAGCGCGTACCAGTCGTTCGCCTGGTTCTACGCGGTCAACACCGGGCAGATCTCCATCCGGCACGGCATGCGCGGCCCCAGCGGGGTGCTGGTCACCGACCAGGCCGGCGGGCTCGACGCGATCGGCCAGGCGCGCCGCCACCTGCGCGCGGGCACGGCGCTGGCGATCACCGGCGGCGTCGACGGCTCGCTGTGCCCGTGGGGCTGGATCGGCCAGCTCGCGACCGGCCACATCAGCGAGTCCGACGACCCGGCGCGCGCCTACCTGCCGTTCGACCGGGACGCGAACGGGTTCGTGCCGGGCGAGGGCGGGGCGATCCTCGTCGTCGAGCAGCGCGAGGCCGCCCGGCGCCGGGCCGCGCCCCGGGTGTACGGCGAGATCAGCGGCTACGCCGCCACCTTCGACCCGGCCCCCGACCGCGACCGCCCACCGGGCCTGCGCCGCGCGATCGAGCTGGCGCTGGCCGACGCGGGCTGCCCGGCGGCGGAGATCGACGTCGTCTTCGCCGACGCGGCCGGCGTGCCCGAACTGGACCTCGCCGAGGCCACGGCACTGAACGGGGTGTTCGGTCCGGGCCGGGTGCCCGTGACCGCGCCCAAGACGATGACCGGGCGGCTCGCGGCCGGGGCCGGCGGGCTCGACGTCGCCACCGCGCTGCTGTCCCTGCGCGACCAGGTCATCCCGCCGACCGTCAACGTCGGCACGCTCGCCGACGGCTGCCGGGACCTGGACCTGGTCCTCGACGCCGCCCGCCCCGCGCCGCTGCGCCGCGCGCTGGTCCTGGCCCGCGGCATCGGCGGCTTCAACGCCGCCGTGGTGGTCACCGCGCCCTAGCCGGAAGAAGATCGCCGTTTGGCGCCAGAACCCGAGGTCAGACCAGAGGTTCCGGCACCAGACGGCGATCTTCGTGGGTACGGGACGGCCGGTGCGCCTGTTTGCCGAGGTGGTGGTGGGCGGTTACGTTGGCGAGGTTCCTGGCATTTTGGACAAAACGTGCCTATGCGCCGCTCGCCAGGTTCTCCGACATCGGCGACCGAAGGGTGCAGCGATGCCTTCCCGACGACAACTTCTGAGCACCGGACTGCTGTCCGGCGCGGCGGTCTTCCTACCTTCCCCGGCGGGCGCGGCCCGGCCCGCGGCCGCCGCGGCCGCCGCGGGCCGGCTCGACGCCTCGAAGATTCACAAGTACAAGACCCGGCTGCCGGTCCCGGCCGCGATGCCCGCGGTCTCCACCAGCGGCAACGCCGACCGGTACGCCGTCGAGGTGCGCCAGTTCCGCCAGCAGATCCTGCCGCCCGGCATGCCGCAGACGCAGGTCTGGGGATACGGCTCCGCGGCCCACCCGAAGACGTTCGGCTACCCGGCCCGCACCATCGAGGCCACCGTCGACCGCCCGGTCGAGGTCACCTGGATCAACGGCCTGGTCGACGCCAGGGGCCGGGCCCGGCCGCACCTGCTGCCGGTGGACCCGACCCTGCACTGGGCCAACCCGGCGGGCGGCGCCGGGCACCAGGACATGCCCGCCCACTTCGGCGGCACGCCCGCGCGCTACACCGGCCCGGTGCCGATCGTGACGCACGTGCACGGCGCGCACGCCGCCGAGGAGGCCGACGGCTACCCGACGGCCTGGTACCTGCCCGACGCCCCGCTGCCGCGCGGCTTCGCCGCCACCGGCTCGGACTTCGCCGCGATGCGGGAGAAGGCGGAGAGCTACGGTCCGCGCTGGCAGCCCGGCCAGGCCGTGTTCCGCTACGACAACGACCAGGCCCCGGGCACGCTGTGGTATCACGACCACGCGCTCGGCATCACCCGGCTCAACGTGTACGCGGGCCCGGTCGGCTTCTACCTGATCCGCGGCGGCGAGCAGGACCTGCCGGCGGGCACGCTGCCCGGCCCCGCGCCGGGCCCCGACGACCCGGAGAACACCCGGTACTACGAGATCCCGCTGGTCATCCAGGACCGCTCGTTCCACACCGACGGCTCGCTGTACTACCCGGACAGCCGCAGCCAGTTCCACGACGCGTTCGCCGGTCCGTACGTGCCGGCCAGCGACATCGCCCCGATCTGGAACCCGGCGTACCTGGCCGACACCATGGTGGTGAACGGCCGCACCTGGCCGCAGCTGGCCGTCGAGCCGCGCCGCTACCGGTTCCGGCTGCTCAACGGCAGCAACTCCCGCTCGCTGATCCTGAAGATCGCGGCCAGCGCGACCACGCCGCGCCCGGCCGCCGCGGTGACGTCGTTCTGGCAGATCGGCTCGGACGGCGGCTGGCTGCGCGAGCCGGTGCGGCTGGAGCAGCTGCTGCTCGGGCCCGGCGAGCGGGCGGACGTGATCGTCGACCTCACCGGGCTGGCCGAGGGCACCGAACTGTTCCTCATCAACGAGGCCCCGGACGTGCCGTACGCCGCGGGCGTGCTCGGCACCGACTACCAGCCGGCGAACCTCGCCACCACGGGCCAGGTGATGAAGCTGCTGGTCATCCCGTTGCGCGGCCAGGACACCAGCGTGCCGCCCGAGCACCTGACCCTGCCCGCCGCACCGAAGCTGGCCGACTCGGCGGCGGCCTGGCGGGTGCTGCTCGACGACCTGCCGTCGGCGATGCTGACCGGGGTGAACCACCGCGTCGCGACGCTCGGCACGGTCGCGCCGGACCGCACCCAGACCCCGCTGCGCTGGCACGACGCCCCGACCGAGAAACCGGTGCTGGGCCGCAGCGAGACCTGGGAGATCCTCAACTTCACCGACCACTCGCACACGGTGCACCTGCACCAGGTGCAGTTCGAGGTGGTCAGCCGGCAGCCCTTCGGCATCCCGCCCAAGCCCCGCCCCGCGGAGGCCTGGGAGTCCGGCCGCAAGGACACCGTGCTCACCCACTCCGGCGAGGTGACCCGGGTCAAGGCCGTCTTCGACCGGCCCGGCCGCTTCGTCTGGCACTGCCACATGCTCGAACACGAGGACAACGAGATGATGCGCCCCATCCTCGTCGCGTAGGTGGAAAGGAAGGGCACCTTCACATCGCTCCGCGATGTAGAAGGTGCCCTTCCTTTCGCGCCAGGGGCGCTGAGCTGCGGCGTCAGAGTGGCGTCTTCGTCACCTTGCCGACGTGGTCGACGTACCAGCGCTCGCTGGTCAGCGGCACCCCGCGCAGCCGGTCGGCGAGCCAGTCCGCGGCCAGCGTCGGCGCGAACGGGCCCAGGTTCGCCGCGGGCACGCCGCCGATCGAGTGCCGCGAGTCCTGGTACACCACCAGCTGCTTCGGCCCGCCGACGTGCGCCAGCAGCGCCTCGGTGCACTCCAGCGGGCTCAGCTCGTCGCGGTCGCCGGCCAGCACCAGGTACGGCATGGACAGCTGCTCGGCGTGGCCCTCCCAGGTCAGCGTCCGGGCGAAGTCGTCGAACGCGTCCTCGTCGGTGTGCCCCGACATGTACATGAACCGCATCTTGTAGGTCGGCCAGGCCTGCTCGAACGCCGCCGTCCAGCCCGGCTGGTGGCAGGTGTTCATCACCGCGCAGGCCTTCAGCCGGGGCTCGTGCGCGGCGGCGATGGTCCCGGCGAACGAGCCGAAGCTGATGCCGCTGAGCACGATCCGCTGCGCGTCGACCTCCTCGCGTCGGGACAGCCAGTCCACGCACGCGGTGCCGGTCCGCGCCCAGGCGGGCACGGTGGTGTGGATGCCCATCATGGCGGCCTCGTACTGCCCCGGCCCCTCGATCGCCAGCACCGCGAAGCCCCGGGCCAGGAAGCGGTCGCCGTGCAGCGCGACGGTGGCCTCTTTGAAGCTGTCCATGCCGGGCACCGCGATCACGGTCGGCACGCGCCCCCCGTGGTAGCCGGGCGGCAGGTGGAACCAGGCCGGCAGCGACCCGCCCGCGAACGGGATGGTGACCGCCTCGATGCGGTGGTCGGCCAGCTCGGCGTAGTGCGCGTAGCAGGCCCGCTTGCGCCGGTGGTAGAAGCGGTTGACCTCGTCGTCGGTGTGGATGGGCCACTGCGCCGCACCCCAGTGCACCGCCGCCATGAAGTAGTTGTCCCGCGCGGTGACCTGGTGGCCGTCCGCGGCGGCCGCCTCGGCACGGGCCTCCCGGCGCCGGGCCACCGCCTCGAAGGTGGGGGCGAAGTCGGCGTACCGGCGCACCCGGGCGCGCACGGTGGCGAAGTCGGCCCCGGCCTCCACGCCGCAGGCGGCGTTCCAGTAGATGGAGCGGGGCTGGTCGAAGTCCACTCCCGTCTCGGCGATCGCCGCCTCCAGCCGGTCGCGTTCGACGAGCCAGCGCCGGGTGCTCCGGACGGGCCGCTCGGGTCCCGGTGGCGCGGCGGCCGGCCGGGTGTCCGTACGTGATGTGACCTGGTCCATGACCATCTCCTTCGTCGCGCGACACCGTCGCCGGCCGGCGCGCAGCACGCCGGCACACCGTCCCGATGGCGCGCAGCGGCGCCGCAGGGCTGCCCGACGGTGTCCGCCGCGAAGCCAGGCGGCACCGTCCCCGTAAGCACCCTGGCACACCGCCGAGCTCCGTGAGACCGAATCAGTCCAGGTCAGACGTTCACCCGAGGGCGGGAGGCGGCACGCAGGCGGTCGTGCACCACCGCGGCCGCCACGACGACGGCGAGCCAGCACGCGCCCAGGGCGTAGCCGGCCAGCACGTCGGTGAGCCAGTGCACGCCGAGATACATCCGCGAGAAGCCGACCAGCAGCACCACCGTCGTGGCCGCCAGCCAGACCAGCGGCTTCGCCGCACGCCCGACGCGGACGCTGACCAGCAGGGCCAGCACCCCGTACGCCGCCGCGGCCTGCGCGCTGTGGCCGGACGGAAACGCGTACCCGGTCGCGGTGGTCAGCACCTCGCCGACGACGGGCCGCGGCCGCACCGTGAGCAGCTTGCCGACGGTGACCAGCAGCGCGCTGCCCATGGAGACGGCCAGCACCAGCGCCACGGTGCGCCGCCGGTCGCGCCACACCGGCAGCAGCAGCGCCGCCAGCACCAGCAGCGGCACCGTCACCCAGCCGCTGCCCAGCCAGGTCACGGCCTGCATGAACGGGGTCAGCCAGGGCGTGCGGTGATCCGCCAGCCAACTCGCGACCGGCGGATCACTCCTGCTCAGCTCCTCCTGCGCGACCACGTCGTCGGTGATGCCAGCGAGCACCCACACCCCGACGAGCGTCGCTCCCGCGCCGAAGGCCAGCCACCCCCGCAACGCGCGATCAGGCAACGCGCAACCTCACCCTGATCATGCGGACGCGAGCGGCCGCCGCGGGGCCTGCCCGCACCCCGCCGCGGGAGGCCGCACGAGCCGTCGCCGCGCCTGGTGACGGTCCGCCGGGGTGCGCGGCCCCGCGGTCCATCGCCAGGTTCGGCGACAGCCCGGTCTGCGGGCCGGTGCCCGGCTGCGGGTCGGTCGCACCGTGCCGGGGACCGGACGGCGAGGTCGGCGGGGTCGGGCCCGCGTCGAGCGTGTCGTCGCGGCGGCCCCGGCCGAACCTCAGGTACAGCGCGGGCAGCACGAACAGGTTCAGCAGGGTCGAGGTGACCAGGCCGCCGAGGATCACCACGGCCATCGGGTACTCGATCTCGTGACCCGGCAGGTTGCCCAGCACCACCAGCGGCACCAGGGCCAGCGCGGTGGCCAGCGTCGTCATCAGGATCGGCGACAGCCGCTCGCGCGCGCCGCGCAGCACCAGCTCCAGCCCGAACGTCTCGCCCTCCTCGCGTTCCAGGTGCTGGAAGTGGTTGATCATCAGGATGCCGTTGCGGGCGGCGATGCCGAGCACCGTGAAGAAGCCCACCAGCGAGCCGAGTGAGATCACCCGGCCGCTCAGGAACGCCGCCAGCACGCCGCCGACCAGGGCCGCGGGCAGGGTGAGGAAGGACAGCGCCGCCAGCCGCCAGCTGCCGTAGCACGCCTGCAGCAGGAAGAAGATGGCGACGGCGGCGATCACGGCGTACACCAACAGCCGCCGGTCGGCGGCCTGGCGCTCGGCGTACTCCCCCAGGATCTGGGCGTAGTGGCCGCGCGGGAAATCGACGGTCTGCATCTTCTCCTCAAGCTCGCCGACGACCGAACCCAGGTCGCGGCCCTTCACGTTCGCGTCGACATCGATCTTGCGCAGGGTGGCATCGTGCTCGATCTGGTTCGGCGTCGCCGCGATGCGCACGTCGGCCACCTCGCCCAGCGGCACCGTGCCGCCGGCGGGCACGTCGATCGGCAGCTGCCGGATCGCGGTGACGCTGGCCCGCGTCTCAGGCGTGCTCCAGACCTGCACGTCGTATGACTTGCCGTCGCGGAAGACGTCGCCGACCTCCTCGCCCGCCATCAGCGTGGCAGCCGCGCGGCGCACGTCACCGGGCTTGATGCCCAGCTGCTGCGCCTTGGCGAGATCGACCTCGATCTCGACCTGCGGCACCTGCTTCTGCAACGAGATGTGTTCGTCGACCACGCCGTCGATGCCGGACAACACGTTGAGCACCTTCTCGGCCTGCTCGCGCATGACCTGGAGGTCCTCGCCGTAGATTCGCACCACGATCGCGTCGCCGGACCCGGTGAGCACCTCGCGGATGCGCTCCTTGAGGTAGGTCTGCACGTCGCGGACCAGGCCCGGGTAGCTGTTCACGACCGCTTCGATCTTCTGGTGCGTCGCGTCGTAGTCGGCGTCCGGGTCGATGCTGATCCAGTTCTCGCCGAAGTTGACCCCGACCACCTCGTCGGCGATGAGCGCCTGTCCGATGTGCGCGCCGAAGTTGCGCACCCCCGGGATGGCCATGAGGTCCTTGCTGGCCTGCTCGGTGATGCGCACCTCTTCCGGATGCGACGCGCCGGGCTCGGTGACCCAGTGCATCAGGAAGTCGCGCTCCTTGAACGAGGGCAGCAGCGCCTGGCCCAGGCCGGGCAGCACCGCGAGGCCGGCCAGTGTCATGACCGCCACCAGGGCGTACGCTCGCACCGGCCGCGTGGTGATGCGGCTCAGCGCCGACTGGTAACCCCGCTGCAGCCAGCGCACCAGCGGCGACTCCCGCCGCTCCAGCGGCGCCCGGCGCAGCAGGATCAGCGCCAGGGCCGGGGTGACCGTCAGCGCGACCACCATGGACACCAGCACGGCCAGCATGTAGGCCAGGGCCAGTGGCCGGAAGAACGCGCCGGTCAGGCCCTCCAGGAAGAAGATCGGCACGGCCGACGCGATGATGATCAGCGTGGCGTAGACGATCGGGCCCCGGACCTCCAGCGATGCGTCGAGCACCAGCTTGGCGGTCGTGGGCACGGAGTCGTCGGCGCCGGCCCGCCGCGCCTGGCGCAGCCGTCTGACTATGTTCTCGATGTCGATGATGGCGTCGTCCACCACCACGCCGACGGCGATCACCAGCCCCGCCAGGATCATCGTGTTGATGCCGTACCCGAACGCGTGCAGCACGAGACCCGCGCCCACCAGCGACAGCGGGATGGCCACCACGCTGATCAGCGCGGTGCGCCACTCGAACAGGAACAGCGCCAGCACCAGCACCACCAGCAGGCAGCCCAGCAGCAGCGCCCGGCCCAGGTTGTGGATGGCGGTCTCCACGAAGGTGGCCGGCCGGAAGATGGTCGTGTCGACGGAGATGCCGGCCAGGCCCGGCGAGAGCTCCTTCATCGCCGCCTCGACGCCCTCGGTCACCTCCAGCGTGTTGCCCCAGGGCAGCTTCTCGACGATGAGCATGATGCCGGGCCCACCGTTGATCACCGCATCGCCGATCAGCGGCTGGTGGTCCTCCTTGACCGTGGCCACGTCCGCCAGCAGCACCTTCTTGCCGTCCCGCTCGGCCACCGGGACCTGCGCCAGATCCTGCGGCGTCACGATCGGCAGCACGTGCTGGATCGCCATGCGCTGGTTCGGGGTCTCCAGGAAGCCGCCGGTGCCGATCACCGCACCGTCGGAGTAGCGCAGCAGGCCCGCGTCGAGCGCGTCGGCGGTGACCTCCATGACCTCGTCCAGCGACACGTCGTGCGCCTTCATCCGGGCCGGATCGGCCTGCACCTGCATCATCTGCAGGCGCTCGCCCCAGATGGCCACGTTGGCCACCCCGGGCACGCGCAGCAGCCGGTTGCGGATGGTCCAGTAGGAGACCATCGACATCTCCATCACGGACCGGCTGTCCGAGGACAGCCCGATCTTCATGACCCGGCTGGTCGAGGACAGCGGCTGGAGCATGACCGGCGGGCTCGCCCAGGTGGGCAGCATCGCCGACGCCTCGTTGAGCCGCTCCGACACCAGCTGGCGCGCCTTGAGCAGGTCGGTGCCCGGCTTGAAGATGAGCACGATCGACGACAGCTGCGACACCGACTTGGACCGGATGTCGGCCAGCCCCTCCACCCCGTTGAGCGCCTGCTCCAGCGGCACCGTGACCAGCGCCTCGACCTCCGCGGCGGACAGTCCCAGGCTGGGTGTCTGCACCTCGACGCGCGGCGGGGCGAACTCCGGGAACACGTCCACCGGCATGTCGCGCAGCTGGCCGGCGCCGAAGAACATCATGCCGCAGGCGATCGCCACCACCAGCGCCCGGAACTTCAGGCTCGATCCGACGATCCACCGCATCATGGCCGCGCCGCCCCCGTCACTTGCCGATGCCGGTCTCGGCGCCGTACAGCTCCGCCGCGCCTACGGACACCACCTTGGCCCCGGCCGCCGGCCCCTGGGACAGCCTGACCTGGTCACCCTCGATCTTGGTGACGGTGATCGGTTCCCGCTGGTAGCTCAGCGGCGCCGTCTCGACGTAGGTCCATGTGCTGCCGTCCGGCTGGTAGATGAGCGCGGAGTACGGGATGGTCTTCACCCCCGCCGCCTCAGCCATCGGCACCGTGGTCAGGCCGAGCCGGCCCACTCCCTCCTCGGTGAGCGTGACCTTCTTGACCTTGCTGCCTTCGATCGCCTCCACCTTGGCCGGTTTGGCGGGTGTCGAGGTGCTCGTCGGCACCCCCCTGGCCGCGGCGACGCCCAGCGCGCCGACCACCAGCAGGCCGACCAGCAGGCCGCCGACCGTCCACCGGTCGAGCTTCTCGCCGAAGTGGTGTCTCATCGCCAGGTCACCCCAACCGTGGATCTGCGTGGAGCGCGAGGTCCTCGCGCTGCGAGCCGGCCCCGAAGCGCAGGTAGAGCGGGGGCACGGCGAAGAGGCTGAGCAGCACGGCCAGCACCAGGCCGCCCAGCACGACCAGCACGATCGGCCGCAGCAGTTCCATGCCGGCCCGGCCGCCGAGCAGCAGGAGCGGCAGCAGCAGGGCGAACGTGCACACCGCGGTGACCAGGATCGAGCCCGCCTGCTCCCGGGCCGCCCGGGTCACCAGGCCCGGACCGAACGGCTCCCCGCCCTGCCGCTCGAGGGCCTGCAGGTGGCCGACCATCTGGAGCACGAACCGGGCCGTGATCGCGGCCACGGCGACCAGCGCGACCAGCGTGGTGATCGCCGACAGCCCCGAGATCAGCCCGGCGACCAGCCCGCCGGCCATCGCCACCGGCAGCGCCAGGAACACCAGCGCGGTGAGCTTCCAGCTGCCGATCGCCGCCTGCATCAGCAGGAAGATCGCGATGAGCGCCGCGACGCCGACCAGCAGCAGCCGGTTCTGGTTCTCCTGCTGGTGCTCGTACGCGCCCAGCAGCTCCGCGTGGTGCTCCAGCGGGAACGGGATCGCGCCCAGCTTGGACTCGACGTCGCCGACCACGGCCCGGTAGTCGCGTCCCTTGATGCCCGCGCTCACGTCGACGTACCGGAACACCGAGTCGCGCTCGATGACGGTCGGGCTCGGCGCGATCGACACGTCGGCGACGTCGCCGAGGCGGATCTGCTGCCCCGACGGCGTGTTGATCCTGAGGTCCTGAATGCTGGACAGGCTGTTGCGCACCGCCGGCGCACCCCAGACGACCACCTCGAAGACCTTCTGGTCCTCGAAGAGGTTGCCGACCTGGATGCCGGACAGCATCGCCGCGGCCGCCCGGCGCACGTCACCGGGCTTGATATTCGCCTGCTGCGCCTTGGCCAGGTCCACCTTGACCCGCACCGTCGGCTCCTCCACCGGCAGGTCGGCGGTCGGGTTGACCACGCCGTCGACCGAGCCCAGCATCTGCTGCACCTCGGCCGCCTTGCTCCGCAGCACGTCGAGGTCCTGCCCGTACACCCGCACCACCACGGCTTCCTCGTCGCCGCCGAGCAGCTGGGTGATCCGCTCCTCGGGGTAGGTCACCACGTCGGTGTCCAGCCCCGGGTAGCTCTTCACCAGCGAGGCGATGGCGGCACGGGTCGCGCCGTAGTCGGCGGCCGGATCGATGTTGACCCACAGCTCGCCGGAGTTGACGTTCACCACCTGGTCGGACGTGATCGCCCGGCCCAGGTGCGCGCCGACGGCCCGTACGCCGGGCACCGCCTGCAGGTCCTTGCTCACCTTCTCGGTGATCCGGGTCATCTCGATGCCGGAGGTGCCGGGGGTGGTGTCCCAGTGCACCAGCAGGCTGCGCTCGCGCAGCGCCGGCATCAACGTCTGGGCCAGCGGCTGGGCCAGGGCCAGCACACCGCCCAGCGCGACGAGCCCGGCCAGCCCGTACGCGATGGCGGGCGTGCGCAGCACGGGCGACAGCGACTTCGGGTACCAGCCGCGCGCCGTCCGCAGCAGCGGCGAGGAGTGCCTTTCCAGGGCCGCGTTGCGCAGCAGCACCAGTGACATGGCCGGGATGAAGGTCAGCGCCACCACCGTCGAGGCCAGCACGACGGCGATGAAGCCGAGGGCCAGCGGCCGGAAGAACAGGCCGGTGAGCTCCGGCAGCAGCAGCACCGGTGCGGCCGCGACCAGGGCGATGACGGTGGCGTACGCCATCGGCTTGCGCACCTCGAGCGCCGCGTTGAAGACGGCCCGGCCGACCGGCTCCTCGCTGCCCGACAGCCGGCGTTCGCGCAGCCGGCCCGCGATGTGCCGGACGTCGCCGACCGCGTCGGCGATCGCGAACACCACCCCCAGCACGAGGCCGGCCAGCAGCATCAGGTTCACGCCGTACCCGGCGAAGCTCAGCACCACCCAGGCCAGCGCCACCGACACCACGACCGCCAGGAACGCGGTGAGCGTGGTGCGCCACTCCCAGAAGCACAGCGCCAGCACCAGTGCGAGCAGCAGCAGGCCGAGCAGCGCGACCAGGGCGGAGCTGTCCAGCGCCTGGTCGATGAAGGCGGCCGGCTGGTACACGTTCGTGTTCATGTCGATGCCGGTCAGGCCGGGCTTCATCGCGCTGAGCGCGGCCTGCACGTCCTTGGTCACCTGCATGGTGTTCGCGCCGGGCAGCTTCTCGATCACGAGCATCAGGCCGGGGCCGCTCTCCACGAGCGCGTCGCCGATGAGCGGCTGGTGGTCCTCGACCACCGTGGCCACGTCACCCAGGCGCAGGCGCTTGTCGCCCTCCTGGCTCTCGATGGTCACCTGGGACAGGTCCTGCGGGGTGCGGATGGGCAGGATGTGCTGGATGCTCAGGCGCTGGTTGGGCGTGTCGATGAAGCCGCCGGTGCCGGGGGTCGACGCCTCCAGGAAGGTGAGCGGGGAGACCCACAGCGCGTTGCCGGTGGTCGCGATGACCTGGTTGAGCGTCACGTCGTTCTGCTGCAGCTTCGCCGGGTCGACCTGCACCTGCAGCTGCCGCTCGCGGTTGCCCCACACCGCCACGTTGGCCACGCCCGGCACGCCGATCAGGCGCGGCTTGATGACCCAGCGGGCCAGCACCGACATCTCGGTGAGCGGGACGTCCTCAGAGGTCAGGCCGACCATCATGACGCGGTTGGTCGACGACAGCGGCTGCAGCATCACCGGCGGGCTGGACACGTTGGGCAGCGCACCGGCCTGCGTCAGCCGCTCCTGCACCATCTGGCGGGCCCGGTACACGTCGGTGCCGGGCTCGAAGATCAGTTCCACTGAGGAGAGTCCGGGCACCGACTCGGAGTTGATGTGGTCGAGCCAGGCGACGCCGTTGAGCAGGTCGGACTCCAGCGGCACGGTGATGAGCTGCTCGACCTCCTCCGCGGACAGGCCGAGCGCCTCGGTCTGCACCTCCACGCGGGGGGCGCTGAACTCGGGCAGCACGTCCACGGGCGCGCTCTTGAGCCTCACCGCGCCGAGGACCAGCAGCGCCGCCGCCAGCGGCAGGATCAGCAGGCGAAACTTGAGACTGGTGCCGACGATCCAGCGGATCATGGTCGTGGACCTCTCCTCCGGCGACCGGCGGAGCGGAAGGTACATCCGTCCGATGGGGTGCGAACGACAGTTCGCCCAACACGCATAAGCTGACCGTAAACCGCTTCTGCCCGATTTGAGAAGCACATTCGGATTTCAGAGTTATCCCAGTAAACGCACAGACTGAGAGCATTTAGACAGCTAATGTCCGGTTGAGAGTGCCGTTCACGTCGTCAGCGGAGGACGTCCGTGGTGATGCAGAGCTCCAATCCCGTGCTCACCCGTCCGATCGAGGCGCCGGTGGTGCTCGACCAGCGGCGCGGCCTGACCCTGGACGGCGTGTGCGGGCGCACGCTGGTGCTCATCGCCGTCACCGTGGCCTGCGCCGCCGCGGCCTGGAACCTGCTGCAGGCCCCGG
This sequence comes from Catellatospora chokoriensis, assembly GCF_011297315.1. Lineage (NCBI taxonomy): Bacteria > Bacillati > Actinomycetota > Actinomycetes > Micromonosporales > Micromonosporaceae > Catellatospora > Catellatospora chokoriensis. The sequence goes on along the minus strand of NZ_JAAOTI010000021.1, from coordinate 92,599 downwards.
CCTGGACCGGGATCGCCGTGATCGGCTCGACGCTGGCGACGCTCGTGCTCGCCCTGGTGATCACCTTCAAGCAGATCACCAACCCGCTGGTGATCAGCGGGTACGCCGTACTGCAAGGGATCTTCCTGGGAGTGGTCAGCCGGGAACTCGAGCAGCAGTTCCCCGGCATCGTCGTGCAGGCCGTCATCGGCACGTTCGGCGTCTTCTTCGCCATGGCCGCGCTCTACCGGGCCCGCATCCTGCGCGCCAGCAAGCGGTTCACCCAGGTGATCACCGGCGCGCTGCTCGGCATCCTGCTGCTCAGCCTGGTCGACCTGGCCCTGCGCCTCTTCGGCCGCGCCCTGCCGATCTACCAGGCCGGCACGCTGGGCGTGATCTTCGCGGTCATCTGCATCATCGTCGGCGCGCTGACCTTCGTCATCGACTTCGACCAGGTCGAGCGCGCGGTCGCCGCCGGCCTGCCACCCCGCTACGGCTGGTACCTGGCCTTCGGCATGCTGGTCGGCCTGATCTTCCTCTACTGGCAGATCCTCCGCCTCCTCAGCTACCTCCGCCGCTGAGCCCAAAGGAAGGGCACCTTCTTAACGGTTTCCGTAGTGGAAGGTGCCCTTGTTAGCGTTCCGAGGCGGTGAGCTGCGACTACTCGCGCTCGACATGGTCAGGTCAGCGGACGGGGCGGCCGGCGGCGCGCAGGGCGGTCTTGACCTCGCTGATGGTGACCTCGCCGAAGTGGAAGACGCTCGCCGCCAGCACGGCGTCGGCCCCGGCGTCCACGGCCGGCGGGAAGTCGGCGGCCTTGCCCGCGCCGCCGGAGGCGATCACGGGGATGTCGACCACGGCCCGGACCTCCTTGATCAGTTCGAGGTCGAAGCCCTCCTTGGTGCCGTCGGCGTCCATGGAGTTCAGCAGGATCTCCCCCGCGCCGAGGTCGGCGACGCGGCGCGCCCACTCGATCGCGTCCAGCCCGGCCGACTTGCGGCCGCCGTGGGTGGTCACCTCGAACCCGCCGCCGTCGGAGAGTCGCCGCACGTCCAGCGACAGCACCAGCACCTGGTTGCCGAAGCGGCGGGCGATCTCGGTGATCAGCTCCGGGCGGTGGATCGCCGCGGTGTTGACGCCGACCTTGTCCGCGCCCGCGCGCAGCAGCACGTCCACGTCGTCGACCGAGCGCACGCCACCGCCCACAGTGAGCGGGATGAAGACCGTCTCCGCGGTGCGCCGCACCACCTCGAGCATCGTGCCGCGCCCCTCCACGGAGGCGGACACGTCAAGGAAGGTGATCTCGTCGGCGCCTGCCGCGTCGTACGCCGCCGCCAGCTCCACCGGGTCACCGGCGTCGCGCAGGTCGACGAAGTTGACCCCCTTCACCACCCGCCCGGCGTCCACGTCCAGACAGGGGATGACCCGCACCGCGACACTCATGCGCTCGACGCTACCTGCCGACCCGCCGCGACGACCCGCTGGTCCGGCTCGTGGGACGCGGCGCGGCGCGGTGGCTCGCCGTCCACCGGGACCGCGGCCCGGCCGCCGCCGCTCGCCCCGAGCAGCACTCCCCCGATGACCAGCGCCCCGGCGATCACGTCGCCCGCCTGCAGCGGCTCACCCAGGAACAGCGCCGCCGAACTCATCCCGAAGAACGGGACGAGCATCGAGAACGGGGCCACCGTCGCCGCGCCGTACCGCTTGATCAGCACGCCCCATCCGGCGAACCCGGCCAGCGTGGAGATCCCCGCGATGTAGGCCAGCGCGCCCAGGCCCGACAGGTCCAGCCCGGACAGTGCCGCGCCGATCCGGTCCGGCCCCTCGAACAGCAGCGACAGCGCGAACAGCGGCAGCGTGGCCACCGCCGACACCCAGACCATGAAGCGCAGCATGTCGGGCGGAGCGGCCCGCCGCATCATGATGTTGGCGACGCTCCACGCCACGGCGGCGGCCAACACCAGCACGAACCCCTCCACCGGCCGGTCCGACCCGAGCCGGGAGGCGACCAGCCCGACGCCCGCCACGGCGACCGCGAGCCCGGCCCACTGGCGCGGTCCCGGCCGCTCACGCAGCAGCGCGACCGCGAAGACCGTGGTGAAGATCGCCTGGCTCTGCAGCAGCAGCGAGGACAGCCCGGCCGGCAGCCCGGCGGCCATGCCCGCGAACAGCAGCGAGAACTTGACCACGCCGAGCACCAGCCCGATCCCGAGGACCCACCGCCAGGGCGTACGCGGCCCGCCGATCAGCAGCACCGCCGGGAACGCGGCCAGCGCGAAGCGCAACGCGCCGAACAGCAGCGGCGGCATCTGCCCGAGGCCGACCTCGATCGCCACGAAGTTGCAGCCCCACGCGGCGGCGACGGCCACGGCCAGCATGATGTCCCTGGGTTTCATGAGCCGAGTCTCAGCCGGACAACCGTGCAGCACCAGCGAATAGTTCTTCAGTATTCGTTTAGAATCGCTACATGCTCGACATGGGACGCCTGCGCGCCATCGACGCCCTCTCCCGCCACGGCACCGTGCACGCCGCCGCGGCCGCCCTGCACTGCACGCCTTCGGCCGTGTCCCAGCAGCTGGCGAAGCTGGAGCGGGAGACCGGCACGGTGCTGTGCCACAAGGACGGCCGCGGGCTGCGCCTGTCCGACGCCGGGCGGCTGCTGGCCGAGCACGCCGCGCTGGTGCTCGCGGCCGCCGACACCGCCTCCGCCGCGCTGGACGCCTACCGCGGCGAGGTCGCCGGCGAGGTCACCGTCGCCTGCTTCGCCACCGCCTGCCGCGGCCTGCTGCCACCCGCCCTGACCGCCCTGACCACGGCGTATCCCCGCCTGCGCCCCCGCGTCCTGGAGACCAACCCGTACGAGGCGCTCCAGGCGCTCGACCGCGGCCGCGTCGACGTCGCCGTGATCGACGACTGGCGCGAGGTGCGCCTGCACCTGCCCCCGGGCGTCTCCTCGACCGTGCTCGGCGAGGACACCGCCGACCTGGTCGTGCCCGCCGACCACCCGCTCGCCACGGCTGGGCCGGGGCCGCTGGACCGGGCCGCGAACGAGCGCTGGATCGCCTCGCCGGAGGGCACCATCTGCCACGACTGGCTGGTCCGCGCCCTGCCCGGCCTGCGCCCGGCCTACCTGGTGGGCGAGTTCGAGACGCAGCAGGCGCTGGTCGCCGCGGGCCTGGGCGTCGCCCTGCTGCCCCGCCTGGCCCGCATATCCATCGCCCCCGGCACCGTGGTCGTCCCCGTCGACCCGGTCCCCACCCGCCGCGTCAGCGTCACCTGGCGCACCGCCCACTACCAGCGCCCCGCCGTCAAAGCCGTGATCGAAGCCGTGACCGAAGCCTGGTCCACCCGCACCACCGCCCGCGCCGGCTCCTGACCCCACCCGGCTTCCGATAGACGTTGGCCTATCACATCGCATATTCGATGATCGAACTCGATGTGATAGGCCAACGTCTATGCCAAAGCGGGTCAGGCGGCCAGCACCGCCAGCGCCTCGGCGACGGTGAACGCACCTGAGTACACGGCCTTGCCGGTGATGACGCCCTCGACGCCGATCGGTTCCAGCGTCGCCAGGGCGCGCAGGTCGTCGAGCGTCGACACGCCACCGGAGGCGATCACCGGAGCCGGGGTCGCGGCGCAGATGTCGCGATACAGCTGCAGGTTCGGCCCCTGGAGCATGCCGTCCTTGAGGATGTCGGTGACCACGTACCGGGCGCAGCCCGCCTTGTCGAGCCGCTCCAGCACCTCGTACAGGTCGCCGGCCTCCCGGGTCCAGCCGCGCGAGGACAGCACCCGCCCGCGCACGTCGAGGCCGACGGCGACCCGGTCGCCGTACTCGCCGACGACCCGGTCGCACCACGCCGGGTCCTCCAGCGCCGCCGTGCCGATGTTGACCCGGGCCGCGCCCGTGGCCAGCGCCGCGGCCAGCGACGCGTCGTCCCGGATCCCGCCGGACAGCTCGACCTTCACGTCGACCCGCCCGACCAGCTCGGCGAGCAGCGCCGCGTTGGAGCCCCGGCCGAACGCGGCGTCGAGGTCGACGACATGGATCCACTGCGCCCCGGCCGCCTGGAAGTCCAGCGCGGCGGTCAGCGGCGCGCCGTACGACGTCTCGCTGCCGGCCTCACCCTGCACCAGGCGCACCGCCTGGCCTCCGACGACGTCCACGGCGGGCAGCAGATCCAGGGCCATCAGGAACTCCTTCGATCGAAAGCGACGATCACGAACACGGGCAGGGTCAGCGTCAGCAGCAGGGTCAGCGCCAGGGCCAGCGCCGTCGACGGCACCAGCGTCCAGATCACGAACAGCGCCAGGGCGACCACGATGGCGACCCCGGCCCGCTCGGCCGCGCTGCGCCGTGCCGACAACCGGCCGGTACGACGTATGCGCAGTTCATACAGGCTGATCCGGCGCCAGAGGGCGCGACGCGCCAGGCGGCGGCCCGCCCGCCGCTCCTCGGCCGCGACGGCCTTGCGTGCGGCCGCCTCGCGCGCCTCCCGGCGCAGCTTGCGTTCCTTGCTCATGTGTCGTCTCCACCCCGGTCCCGCCGCAACGTCGCGGCGAGCCTAACGAGTGGGGTCACAGCGTGGCGATCCAGTTCCGCAGCACGCGTGCGCCGACCGCGCCGGACTTCTCCGGGTGGAACTGGGCGACCGCCAGCGGCCCCCGCTCCGCGGCGGCGACGAACGTCGCGCGCTCATGGGTCGACGTGGTGACCAGTGCGACCGCGTCCAGCTCGGCGTTGGGCGGCGCGGCGTACGAGTGCACGAAGTAGCAGCGCGCGTCGGCCTCGACCCCGGTGAACAGTGTCGAGCCCGCGGGCGCGTCGAGCAGGTTCCACCCCATGTGCGGCACCCGGCGCGCGGCCAGCCGGGTCACCGCGCCGGGCAGCAGGCCCAGGCCCTTGGTGACCACGCCGTGCTCGTCTCCGGAGTCGAACATGATCTGCGCCCCGACGCAGATGCCCAGCACCGGCCGCCCGGCCATGACCCGGTCGGCGATCACCGGCCCGGCCTGCGCGGCCTCGATGCCCGCCATGCACGCGGCGAACGCGCCCACGCCCGGCACCACCAGGCCGTCGGCCCGCTCGGCGGCGGCCAGATCGGCGGTGACGACCACGTCCGCGCCCGCCGCCTCCAGCGCCCGCTGCGCCGAGCGCAGGTTGCCCGACCCGTAGTCGAGCACCGTCACCTTCGGGCTCATGCCTTCTCCTCGCCGCGCTCGCTCACAGCACGCCCTTCGTGCTCGGGACCGCACCCGCGCTGCGCGGGTCGATCTCCACGGCGGTGCGCAGGGCCCGGGCCAGCGCCTTGAACTGGCCCTCGATGACGTGGTGCGCGTCCGGCTTCTGCCCCGGGCGGGACGCCCGCAGCACCGACACGTGCAGCGTGATCCGCGCGGTCTGCCCGAACGACTCGAAGATGTGCCGCGTCATCGACGTCGGGTAGACGGGGCCGCTGCCCGGGTTGATGTAGTCGGCGATGTTCTCCGGCTCGTCGTGCACGACGTACGGCCGCCCGGACAGGTCGACCGCGGCCTGCACCAGCACCTCGTCCATCGGCACCACCGCGTCGCCGTACCGGCGGATGCCCGCCTTGTCGCCCAGTGCCTGCGCGAACGCCTCGCCGAGGGCGAGCGCGGTGTCCTCCATGGTGTGGTGCGCGTCGATCTCCAGGTCGCCCTCGGTGCGCACGGTCAGGTCGAAGCCGCCGTGCCGGGCGATCTGGTTCAGCATGTGGTCGAAGAAGCCGACCCCGGTGCTGATGTCGCCGCGGCCCGTGCCGTCGAGGTCGATCTCGACGAGGACCTTGGTCTCCTTGGTGACCCGCTCGACGCGTCCGGTCCTGGTCATGCCGTCACCTCGCTGCGCCCGCCGACGACATGAGCCTTGAGCCTCATGATTCGCTCGCTCCGCTCGCTCATGCTGCCAACCCCTTCATAGCCGCCAGGAAGGCGGAGGTCTCTTCCTCGGTGCCCGCGGTGACGCGCAGCCAGCCCGGCAGGCCCACGTCGCGGACCAGCACACCCTGGTCCAGCAGAGTCTGCCAGGCGGCCATCTGGTCGGTGAACCGTCCGAACAGGACGAAGTTCGCGTCCGAGTCGGCCACGGTCCAGCCGCCCGCGCGCAGCTCCGCGACGATGCGGTCGCGCTGTGCCTTGATCGCCTCGACGGTGCCGAGCAGCACGTCCGCGTGCGCCAGCGCGGCGCGGGCGGCGGCCTGGGTGAGCGCGGAGAGGTGGTACGGCAGGCGCACCAGCTGCACCGCCTCCACCACCGCCGGGTGCGCCGCGAGGTAGCCGACCCGCGCCCCGGCGAAGGCGAACGCCTTGCTCATGGTGCGGCTGACCACCAGCCGCGGGTGCCGGTCCAGCAGCTCCAGCGCGCTGGGCGTGCCGGGGCGGCGGAACTCGGCATAGGCCTCGTCGACCACGACCAGGCCGCTCGTCTCGGCGAGCACCGCCTCGATCACCGCGAAGTCGAGCGCGGTGCCGGTCGGGTTGTTCGGCGAGCACAGCAGGGTCAGCGCGGGCCGGTGCGCCCGGACCTGCGCGACCGCGTGCTCCACGGTCAGCCCGAAATCCGCGTCGCGGCGACCGTCCACCCAGGTGGTGGCGGTGCCGACGGCGAGCAGCGGATGCATCGAATACGCCGGGCCGAAGCCCAGCGCCGTGCGCCCTGGCCCGGCGAACGCCTGGAACAGCTGCTGCTGCACCTCGTTGGAACCGTTGGCGGCCCACAGCTGCTCGGCGGTCAGCCCGTGCCCGCAGTAGGCGGCCAGGTCGGCGCGCAGCTTCACGGCGTCGCGGTCGGGGTAGCGGTTCAGGTCCGCGATCTCGCCGGTGATCGCCCGGCTCACCGCCCGCACGATCTCGTCGGGCAGCGGGTACGAGTTCTCGTTGGTGTTCAGCCGCACAGGCACGTCCAGCTGCGGCGCGCCGTACGCGCTGAGCCCGCGCAGATCCTCCCGCAGCAGCTCCTGCACCCACTTCGCGCTCATGCCACACCACTCTCGAAGCGGGCGGTCACGGCCTCGCCGTGCGCGGGCAGGTCCTCGGCGTTGGCCAGGGCCACCACGTGGTGCGCCACGTCGCGCAGCGCGTCCTGCGTGTACTCCACCACGTGGATGCCGCGCAGGAACGACTGCACGGACAGGCCCGAGCTGTGCCGGGCGCAGCCCGCGGTGGGCAGCACGTGGTTGGAGCCGGCGCAGTAGTCGCCCAGCGACACCGGCGCGTACGCCCCGACGAAGATCGCCCCGGCGTTGCGCACCCGCATCGCCCACTCGCGGGCGTCGCGGGTCTGGATCTCCAGGTGCTCCGCGGCGTACGCGTCCACCACGCGCAGCCCGTGCGCCAGGTCGTCGACCAGCACCGTGGCGGACTGCCGCCCGGACAGCGCGGTGGACACCCGCTCGCTGTGCTTGGTGCGGGCCACCCGCACCGCAAGCTCGGCGTCGACCGCGTCGGCCAGCGCGGGCGAGTCGGTGACCAGCACGCTGGCCGCCATCGGGTCGTGCTCGGCCTGGCTGATCAGATCAGCCGCGACGTGCGCCGGGTCGGCGGTGTCGTCGGCCAGGATCGCGATCTCGGTCGGACCGGCCTCGGCGTCGATGCCCACCACGCCGCGCACCAGGCGCTTGGCCGCGGTGACCCACAGGTTGCCGGGGCCGGTGATCAGGTCCACCGGCGCGCAGTCGTCGTGGGCGGGCAGCTCGCGTTCCGGGTCGGCGGTGCCACGGGTGCCGTAGGCGAGCATCGCCACGGCCTGCGCGCCGCCCACCGCGTACACCTCGTCGACGCCGAGCAGCGCGCAGGCGGCCAGCACCCGCGCGTCGGGCAGCCCGGTCGCCTTCTGCGGCGGGCTGACGACCACCAGGCTGGGCACCCCCGCGGCCTGCGCGGGGACCACGTTCATGACCACGGTCGACGGGTAGACGGCCAGGCCGCCGGGCACGTAGAGGCCGACCCGGGACACCGGCAGCCAGCGCTCGGTGACCGTGCCGCCGGGCACCACCTGGGTGGTGTGGTCGGAACGGCGCTGGTCGGCGTGCACCTTGCGGGTGCGCGCGATCACCTCCAGCAGAGCGGCCCGGACCTCGGGTTCGAGGGCCTGCTCGGCTTCCTTGATCGCTTCCGCCGGCACCCGCAACGCGGCCAGGTCCACCCCGTCGAGGCGATGGGTGGCTTGCTTGACCGCCTCGACGCCATGCTCGCGCACCCCGTCGACCAGCGGGCGGATCTGCTCCACCGCCTGGCTGACGTCGATCTGGGCACGGGGCAGCAGGTTGCGTGGATCGATGTCACGTCCACGCAGGTCGATACGGGTCAACACCTCCCAAAGTCTACTGGCGCAGGCACGCGGGCCGGTGTACGCGCCCAGGCACTGGGACAGTGACCCGGACCACTGAGTCATGGCCAACGGCTACCGGGGCGGACTCTGCCCGTGGACACACTCCGGCGTTAGGCTCACCTGATGACCGGGACGCTGCCGCTGTTCCCGCTGGGCACGGTGCTCTTCCCGGGCCTGGTGCTGCCGCTGCACATCTTCGAGGAGCGCTGGCGCACGCTGATGCGCAACCTGATGGAGCTGCCCGACGGCACGCCGCGCGAGTTCGGCGTGGTCGCCATCGAACGCGGCCTGGAGGTCATGCCCCCGCCGCACGACGGCGTCGCCACCTCCGAGGTCGTGGTGCACGAGGTCGGCTGCGTGGCACAGCTACGCAAGATCACCGAGCTGCCCGACGGCAAGTTCGACATCGTCACGGTCGGGGCGCGCCGGTTCCGCATCACCGGTTTCGTGCCCAGCCCGCACCCCTACCCGGTGGTCGGCGTGGAGTGGCTGCCCGAGCCCGCCCCCGACGAGCTGGCCGACCAGCTCGCGCCCCGGGTGCTGGCCGCGTTCCGGGAATACCTGAGCGTGCTGCGCGGCGGGCCCGACGACCAGCTGCCCGACGACCCGACGGTGCTGTCGAACCTGGTCGCGGCCAGCGCGTCACTGACCGTCGGCGACCGTCAGCAGCTGCTCAGCGCGCCCGACCCGGCGACCCGGCTGCGCCACGAGCTGACCATGCTGGCCCGGGAGACCGCACTGCTGCGGGAGGTCCGGGCGGTGCCGGCCCAGCTGTCTCAGCTCGGCCCGGCGCCCGCGATGAACTGATCGTCGTCGTGGTCGGCCCACTCCTGCTCGTCCTCGTGACGGCGCAGCGAGGGCCACCGCGACCAGGCCGCCGCCAGCGCGTATGTGACCACCGCGCCGAGCGCCGGGATGAGCAGGACACCGCCGATCGCGTACGGGAAGAAGCTCAGCTTCTTCACCGCGCGCAGGTCCACCGGCCGCTGGACCAGCGTGTCCACCGGCGCGTTGGCGAGCTTGTCCTGGTAGGCGGCCAGCCCGATGTCGTGGCCCAGCCACCACGCCGCCCAGCCCGCGACCAGGGTGCCCAGCAGCAATCCGGCCAGCTGGATCGGTCCCCGGCGGGCGGGCAGCAGCGCCCAGGCCGCGATCGCGCACAGCATCCCGAACCCGAGGCCGAGCAGCACGAACCAACCCTCCGCCGCGGCCAGCTGCTCCGGCTCGGTGGAGGTGTAGACCGCGCCCTCCTCGACGATGCGCAGCGGCAGGGTCGGCGCGACCGCGTGCCACAGCAGCCCCAGCCCCAGCCCCAGCACGGCGATCACGACCGCCAGCGCCAGCGCCCAGAGCACGTCCGCGCCGCGGCCGCCGCCCGGCGCCGACACGGGCCGGCCCGGCTCGATCGGGCCGTGGTACTGGGATGTGTCGTCGGAAAGCATGTTCGAACCGTAGTCCCCTCAGCTGTGGCCGGGTCCGCGCCCGGGCACGATGGGCGGGATACCTCCCTTCGTGCCCTGCTGCGATAAGTTGTCCAGACCGATCGCCGAACGCGGGAGCCGCAATGATTTCACAGGAACGGCTGCAGGAGATCGCGCGGCACTGGGCCGTCGCCGAGACCCTGCGCCGCGGCTACCCGTGCGAGCCGCGGCTCACCGAGTTCCCCGGCGGCTGGGTCGTCTGGTCGCCGCGCCCGGCGGACGGAACGGTGCCCGAGCCAGGCAGCGGCGAGACCGTGATCATCGATCGGGAGACCGGTGCGCTGACCGTCGTGCCCGGCCTGCCGCCCCAGGTCGCCATGAGCCGGTACACCGGCCCCGCCGCGACGGCCCAGGCCGCATACCCCGCGCCGCCGCTGCCCGTCCCGCCGCCCGGCGCCGTCAGCACGATGCCTCCGCCGATGCCCCCGCTGCCGCCCACGACCTCCGGCGCGGCCGACCCGTTCGCGCTGACCCCCGGCCCGCCCCCGCCGAACGCCGCCCTGGTGTCCTCCCCGTTCGGCCCGCCCCGGCTGCCCGCCGACGAGCAGGCCCGGCGCGCGAACGCGCTCGCGGCGCAGCTCGCCCGGCTCAGCGGCCGCCCGCCGGCACCCCCGCTCCCGCAGGTCGTGGCCACCCTTGAGGTGGTCGGCCGGACGTTCCAGGCACTCGGCCACACCGTCGACGCCGAGCCCGTCCATCACCCCGCCGTCATGCAGGCGCTGGCCGCGATCCCGCCCGGCAGCCGCACCCGCGGCGCGCACCGGCACCCCGACCTGATCGTCGTGTCCAAGGCGCTGTTCGAGCTCGGCGGCGCCGAGCACGCGGACACCGCCTGGGCCGCCCGCCAGCTCGCCGGGGCCACGCTGCGGCTGCACCTGCTGCGCGAGGGCACCGCCTCGGACAATCCCGCGCCCGCCGCCGCCTGCCACACCTGCGGCACCGTGCTGGTCGCCCTGGGCCTGCCCGGCGAGCCGCCCCGCGACCTGGTCCGCCCCGAGCCGCCGCAGCGCGGCGTGGCCGGACGGGCGGCGCTGCGGGCGATCACCGCCGAGGCGGTGGCCGCCACGATCGCCGTGCCCGGCGTGCGCCACCGCCTGCCCACGCTGCCGTTCCTGATCGACCTGCTGGAGCCGTACGCCCCGTTCCACCCCGTGCTGCAGAGCCAGCCCGGGGCGGCGCAGCGCGTGGAGTCGTTCACGCTGGATGTCTGGACCCGGGAGCAGACCGCCGACACCCTCGGCGACCTCGCCGAACGCCTCGGCGCACCGCTGTTCCCGATCGGCGGCGAGGCGGGCGGCCTGCACTCCATCCTCGCCGTCGACGAGCGCCACCGCGTCTTCGCCGTCGACCACGCCGGAGCCTGGTTCCTCGGCCCCACCCTCGACGACGCCCTGCAGACCCTGCTCATCGGCCGTTCCACCCCACGCGTGCGGGACACCGGCACCTGGTGATCAGGCGGGCGGTTCCAGGGTGCCGTCGTCGCGCACCCGCGGCATCGGGTGGCCCTGCAGCAGCACGACGAACGCGGTGTCCAGATCCGGGCCGGCGTACCACTCACCGGCCTGGTCGAGGACCCAGACCTGGCCGTTCGCGTCCACGGCGATGATCGCGTCGCCGGCCTGCTCGGCGCCGATCGGGGCCAGTTCCGTGCCGATCACCCGGCCGAAGTCGGCCAGCGAGGCGGCTGTCGCGCCGACCAGGTCGCCGCCCAGCTCGAACGGGCGCACCCAGTGCGCCACCCCCGGTCCGCGGCGCACCGAGACCAGGTACGGGAACTTCTCGATCGCCGCCCGCAGCGGCTCCAGCGGCGGGTGGCCGTACTCCCCCAGCGCCCGTACCGACAGCTCGGCCCACTCGGACGCGGACACGATCCGCCCGTCCAGCCGCAGCGGCACGTCCCAGCCGCCCGCGGCCAGTGTCGCCGCGACGTCCGGAGACAGGTTGGCCAGCGGCCCCGGGATACCCGTCGGCGGCGCGACCGGCTCGACCGGCCCGACCGCGGCGGAGGCGGGCGCGAGCCCGAAATGGATCCAGGCGGCCAGGCAGGTGTCGCACGGCCCGGCCGGGGTGCCCGCCAGCGGGTCGCCCGGATCGCGGATCAGGGTCAGCCGCAGTTCCTGCACCTGCTGCGCGGCAGCCCGCACCTGCGCGATGCCGAGGCCGGGCTCGCCGCGCGACACCGCCGCGTGCTCCAGCTCGTGCAGCCAGTCCGACAGCACGATCAGCTCCGCATGCCGCCGGGTGCCGCGCACCAGCGAACCCGGCGACTGCACCGCCAGCCACTTGACCACCAGCGGGTGATGGTGGAGCACCTGGTCGCCCTTGGCCCCGGTGGTCTCGCGCGGCAGGCCGTCGCCGGGCACCAGCCGCACCGCGACGCCGGGCGCGAACCCGCCGCCGAGCCGCCGCAGCGCCGCCGCCGGATCCGCGGTGACCTGGGCAGCCGGCTCCTGCTCGGCGCGGTGCTGCCGGTGCAGGCGGCGTACGTGCTCCAGCGGCACCGACGGGTACGTGCTGACCCGGGCGTCCTGCCGGTCGATGACCAGCCGCGCGCCCGCGCCGGGCTCCGGCGGGCCGTCACTGTCGGGCAGCGTCCAGACGATGAAGCACTCTGGGAACTCGGCGACGTACGGCCGGTGCGTGCCGCCCGCCCCGCGGGCCAACTGCTCGGCTACTCGCTGCGCGTCCTGAGCGGTGACGGTCATCGGAGTCCCTTCCTGCCTGATCCGGCCCACGCCCTGGCGCAGACCGGGTATCACCCTGCCACGGCCAGGGACGATCCCCGAAACATGTCCAATGTAGACCGGTGATCCTATGGCGCACCCCGGCCCGCCCCGCCACCGGCGTCAACCGTCGCGCTGCGGGCGACCGGCGCGGACCCGCCGCCGCATCTCCTCCCGCCGGGCCTGCCACGCCGCGTCCAGCGCGTCCAGGGCCGCCGGGTCGGTGGCGACCGGTTCCGCGGCCAGGTGGTCGGCCATCGAGCCGAGCTTCACGCCCATCGGGCCGAAGTAGATCAGGCCCGCCTCCTGCTGGAACTGCCCGCCGCGCTCGTACAGCTCGATCAGCGGCGCGAACGGGTCCGGCAGCGCGGACCCCGGCTCGGCCAGCGCCGCGAAGTGCAGGGCGTACTCGCACAGCCGCCGGTCGAGGTGGTTGGCCCCGCGCGCGGCGACCTGCGCGTAGACCTCGCGCACCAGCTCGGGGTCGGCCCGCGTGCCGGGATCCACCAGCTGCGCGATGTCGAAGAACGGCCAGCGCCCCGCGGCGTCCAGCCGTTGCGCCCACAGCGCCGCCCGGCGCAGGTACTCCGACATCAGCCGCGCCCGCGACGGCGCGCGTTCGTCGTCGTCGAGCCACTCGACCCGGGCGAGGCGGTCCGCGAGCGCGCGTGTCCGTTCGTCCGCACTCATTCGTGCCTCAACCTCCGCATGATCTCGTCGACGACGTGTTCCAGGTTGCTCAGGTCCGGCGCGATCTCGACGTCCGGCTCCTCCAGGCCCATGTCATGGTAGTGGCCGAACGGCCAGCGCCGCCCCTGCGAGGGAGCCACGTCATGCGCCGCGAAGTGCTCCGGTGTCGCGGTCGGGTACTCCCACTCGTTGTTCTCCCAGTAGTCGAAGTGCGCCGGCCGGTAGGCCATGCCGTGGCGCTCCATGAGCACCGACTCGACGTACTCGTGGGCCAGCGTGCGCCGGAAGCGCTCCAGGTCGGCGCCTTCGAGCGGGCCCGCGTAGGCGGCCTGCCAGTCCAGGCCGATGTTCAGGATCGCCGTGAACAGGCCGGTCTCCAGCTGGTCGGTGCCGGTGGCCACGTCGGCGTGGACCTGGAGGAACAGGTTCCGCCGGGCCCGCGCGACCACGTCCTCCGGGATGCCCTGGTTTGCCGCGATGCGCTGCACGTCGTCGGTCAGGCGGCGGATGTCGGCGTACAGGGCTACCGCTTCACCCTCGTTCTGGTCGCCGCCGATGTGGTGGCCCTCGGTGCCGGGCGGCGGGTTGGGCAGCGTCGGCCGCCCACCCGGGTCTGGCAGCGGCGCGGGACCGTCGGCGGCAGCCGGGCCGGGCTGCGGGTCCGGGGTCGGCGTCGGCTCCGGGGCGGGCGTGGGCTGCTGCTCGGTCGCCTGCTGCAGATCCGGCTCGGGGTCCGGCGTGAGCTGCAGATCCGGCTCGGGTGCGGGGTCCGGCTCGGGCTGCGGGTCCGGCTCGGGCTGCGGGTCCGGCTCGGGCTGCGGGTCCGGCTCGGGAGCCGGTGACGGCTGCTGCTGTTGCTGGGCGAGTTCCGCGGCGCCCCAGGTGGTCTGCGCGAGCGAGCCCATCGGCTGCGGGTCGCCCTGGGCGTCCAGCATCATCGCGTACATGCCGACGACGTTGCCGTTGTTCGACGGGTCGCCGGTGTGCCCGTACATCGACACGTTCTCGCTGATCTGGCGCGTCTGCGGGTCCAGGAACAGGATGGTGTCGTTCTGGTTGACCGCGAGCCAGGCGTGCGACGTGCCGGCCTGCCACTCGGTGACGATGAACATCGCCGCGCCGTGGCCCGCCTCGGTCAGCTCGTGCGTGATCGACGCGAAACCCCAGTCGGACCACTGCTGGGCCTGCGCGGCCGGCGCCTTCGCCATGTTCGGGAACACGGTCTGCCAGGCCCCGCCGACGGCGGCGGCGACGCGGGCCATGCCACCGATCTCACCGCCGGTGACGGCGTTGACGTTCGTGCCCGCATACCCGTCGAAGGTGCGCGGCGCGGACACCTGCGGGCGGCCCCGCCAGGTCCGCCACGCGGAGATCATGCAGTCGACGCAGTTGATGCCGCGGCTCGGGTCCAGTTCGGGCCCGCCGTCGTTGGCGAGGCCGAACCAGGTGCCCACGCGCGGGTCGGGGTTCATCTGCAGATACCCGCCGGGAGTGCGCGGCAGCGCGGCGATCAGGTCGTCCTGGTGCTGCTGCAACGGCGGGCGCAGGCCGCCCCGGTAGAGGTAGGGCCGCCCGTCCGCCGCGGGCACGTCGACCAGCAGCTCGCCGTCGTCGGTGTTGACCGCGACCCAGGCCGTGTCGTTGTCCACGGTCGTCGTCTGGTGGGCCGTGTACGTGCCGTTGTACGCGGCCTTGGACGCGTTGCCCCACTCCGCGGCCCACTGCTGGTGCTTGTCGGCCCACTCCTGGCACAGTTTCGCCTGCTCCGCGTCGGGCTGCTGCGCCGAGTAGAACGCCGCCCACGACCGGTACTTGTGCATCTCGGCGAGGTGCTTGGCCGCCTCCGCCGCCAGTGCGTCCGCCTCCTGCTGACGCCGTTGCAGCTCCAGCGACATACGCCGGGTCTGCAGCCCGGCCCGGTAGGGCCACTGCGGGTGGTTCGGGTCGGACGGGTCCATGCCGACCGGGCCCGGCGGCGTGCTGCCCGGCATCGGCGGCGTCTCGGGGTCCGCGGTCGCCGGGTCGGTGTCCGTCGCCAGGTCCGGCCCCGCCGGGTCGGCTGCGGGGTCTAGTCCAGCGTCCCCGCTGCGCGGCGCCGGTGCGACTCCCGGAACGCCTCGAGGATCTCCTCCTCGCTCGGCAGCGGGTCGATCCCCTTCGTGATCAGCGTCGCGATGCGCTCGGCTTCCGCTCGGGTCACCGGCCTGCGTCGGAAGTCGTAGTCCTCCCGGCCCAGGATGTACCCCGCCGTCTCCGGGTCGTACCGCCAGCTCTGGGCCCGATGGTCCCAGATCATGTGCTCCCGGTAGCCCTGCCCCGAGATGATCAGACCCGTCGGTTCCTGGTCCGGGAAGTCCTCGATGTCCTTGCGGTAGATGGCCTTGTAGTACAACATCGAGCTCCTCCAGGCGGGCGGCGACCTTCGGGGTGACCGGGAAGTCGTCAGGCGTCAGATCGTATTCGGCGATGACGTCGCCCGGGGTGAGCCCCCGCGCCTCGAGCTGCTGGGTGAACGCGCGCCAGACCTCCGGGTTGTCGCTGATCCACTTCGCGAGGCTCGCGTCCTTGGCGTCGTCGCCGACCATGCCGGGCGGGATCGCGTCGAGCATGCCGGCCGAGCGGTTGACCTCCAGCATGCGCAGCAGCGCCCGGATCCGCTGCTCGGGCTCGGCGTCGACGTCGCGCATCACCTCGTACTCGACGTGCGTGGCGTGCCACAGCTCGTACGACAGCTGCGTCGGGAACTGCACCTCGACCAGGGTGCCGTCGGGGGCGCGGAACGTCGTGTTGGTGCCGTAGAAGCGGTTGCCGGACCGCCAGAAGCTCTTCGGCGTGCCCTCCAGCTCGTAGCCCGCCGCCGCCAGCTGCGCGATCACCGCGTCCAGCGCCGGGCGGTACGCCGCCCCGTCGGGCAGCTGCACCGAGAAGCGCACCGAGTCGTTCACCGTCGCGGCGAACTGCTCCGGACCACCGATCCGGCCCTCGGCCAGGTACTTGCGCTGCAGCGACTCCCGGCTCTTGGCGCGGTGCTCGGGGTCACGCAGCGGCAGCGAGCCCTCCGGCAGGCCCAGCGCCTGCTCGACCGAGGCGGTCACCCGGCGCAGGTCGGTCAGCGCCGTCTCGGAGGCGGCCAGCGCCCGCTCGTAGACGTCGTCGAGCATCGCGGTCTCGTACGCCGACAGCTCGGCGTCCGGTCGCGGCTCGAAGAACCGGCCGCCCGGCTCCGGCGGGGACGGCGGATCGACCGGGCCGGCCGGGTCCGCCGGGGACTCGGGCTCGGCGGGATCCGTCAGTCCTCGTCCTGCGGCGGGGCTCCCTTCCACTGGAAGATCCAGAGAATCGTCTCCTCGTCGGGGAGCGCCTCGGTCCCCTTCGTGATCTCCAGCATCAGGGCTTCCGCTTCGGCCCGGCTGATCTGGTCGAACTTCTCCACGTTCTCCGGGGAGTCCGTGAACTCGTCGATCGACCACGGGTCGTAGACCCAGGCCTTCTGGTCGTAGTCCCACAGCATCGCGTCCGGGTGCGTCCCCGTCACGAAGATCCCCCGGGGCAGGCCGTCCCCCTTGCGCCTGACGTAGCTCTGGTAGTAGCGAATCATCGATGTCCTCCAGCCGGGCGGCCAGTTCCGGGTTGACAGGCGTGTCCTGGCTGTCCAGACCGAACTCGGCGAGGATCGACGCGAAGCCGTCGTGGGAGACGCCCTGCTGATCCAACCACGCTCGGTAGGCCTGCCAGATCTCGGGCTTGTTGGCGATCCAGGTGGTCAGACTGGTGTCGATCACCGGCGGCACCCGCTCGGCGTCGGAGTCGGAGGGGTCGGGTTCCGGGAAACGCTCCCGCACGAACTCGTCGATACCGGGCGGCACGGACTCGTTGAGGCCGAGCTCCCGGTTGACCGCGAGCATGCTCAGCAGCGCATGCACCCGGCGCGGCTCCAGTTCGTTCTTCTGCCGGAAGACCGCGTAGGCGTCATGCGTCAGCTCCCACGCGCGGAACGACTCGGCCGTGGGGAACTGGATCTCCATCAAGCCGCCGTCAGGGGCTTTGAAGGTGGCGTTCAGGCCTTGGTAGCGGTTGCCGGGCCGGAAGAAGTTCTTGAGATCGGTCAGCTCGTAACCGGCGTCCTCCAGCGCGGCGATCGTCTGACGCAGACTGCCCAGGTACTCCGGGCCGCCGGGCAGCTGCAGGCTGAACCGAGCCGCGTCGTTGACCTCGCCGGCGAACTGGTCGACACCCTGCCGCCGACCCTCGGTCCAGAACTTGCGCTCCAGCGAGCTCTGCGACTTGACCATCTGCCCGGTGCCGCGAAGCCGCACCGGCGGCTCGGGCTCCGGCGTGAAGTCCGGGTCGTTCGGGTCGCCTTCGATCTCGGCGTCCAGCACGCGGTCGGTGGTGACGTTCTGCGCCGCGTTGAGATCCACGGCGATCCGGCGCAGCACCGGCAGCGCCCTCTCCGCCCGGCTCACCGCAGCCGTGCGCAGGTCGTTCAGCACCTGCTGCTGGTGCGGGTTGAGTGCGACCAGGGGACGGTCCGGGCCGGGCGGCTTGCCGATGGTCGCCGGACTGACGTCCGAGCCGTAGAGACGACCCGGCAGCAGGCTGCGCTGCTCCGCGGCGCGGAACAGGGCCGCCTCGCCGAAGGTCGTCGGCACCGTGCCCGCCTCGTGCACCAGGGTGCCCCGGTCGCCGCCGACCACCAGGCGGCCGTCGACCATCCGGATGTCGACCGCGAGCGGCCTGCGGTACTTGTCGCGGTCCGGGTCCTCGGCCTCGGGCATGCTGCTCAGCGGCTCGTCCGGCCGGTGCACGCAGACCGGGACGGAGGTGAGCCCCGCCACCCGGGCGGCACGCATCCGCCGGTTGTCCATGCTGGACATCGAGCCGTCGCCCCACGCGATGACGTGGGCCGGGCCGCCGCGCCAGCCGGTCTCGGCCATCTGCGCGGCGAACTCGTCCATGGTCACGTTGCCGCTGTTCGGGCTGACCGAACGCTGGGTGAACCGCAGGTCCTGGGGGTTGGTCAGCGCCGTCTGCGGCAGCAGCGACTCCAGCCGGGCCCGCTCGGCGTCGTCGAGCACCGACGGGTCCGGATAGCCGAGGTCGGCCATCGTCGCCTCGCCGACGCCGAGGTCGGCCATCTCCTCGTCGGTGAGCGGCCGCTGCATGTCCGCGTCGAGCGGGCTCGTGTCCGCCCCGGCCGGGGCGGCCGCCGGCTCAGGCCGGCCCTGGTACTGCGACCACGCCCCGGTCGGCGCGCCGTCGATCACGGACTGCTCGCCGTCCGGCCCGATCACCATGGCGTCCATCTGGATGATGCCGTCGGTGTAGGGCGGGGTGGTGGTCGGCGTGCCGGGCGGCTGCTGCGGGTCGGCGTACATGATGACGCCGCCGTCGTTGAAGACCGGCCAGGTGTGCGCGGTGCCGTCGGACGAGTGGTGGATGACCACGGCCATCGCACCCGGACCGGCCTGGCGCAGCTGGTCGGCCAGACGGGCGTAGGACGCGTCCACCGCCTGCCGGGCCGCCTGGCGGTCCAGGCCGCGGGTGTCCGGGCACAGCTGCTGCAACCGGCCGCCGAAGAAGTCCTCGATGCGGTGCGGGCCACGCGGCTCCGGCCCGGCCGGTTGGTCCGGGTTTCCGCTGGCAAACCCGTCGAGGGTACGCGCGGCGGCGCAGCGCGGACGTCCGTGCAGCCAGGTGTCGGCCACCGACAGCAGCACGTCGACGCAGTTCACCGCGCGGGTCGGGTCGGCCTGCGGCCCGCCGTCGTTGGCGAAGCGCAGCCACCCCGAGCGCAGCGGCGGGAACTGCAGCGGGCGGCCGTTCTCGTCCCGCGGCACCGCGTTCTCGAGGTCGAGCTGGTGCTGGGTGAGCACTGGCCGGTAGCCGCCGCGCTGGTCGTAGCGGCGGGTGGCGTCGACCGAGGGCGGCTGGTCGGTGCCGGTCAGCGCCGACGTGTCGTCGGTCGTGACGCCGCCCCGGGTGAAGTCCGCGCCGTCGTGGCGGTTCAGCGCATCCCAGGCGGCCGCGGCCAGCGCACCGGGGCGGCCCATCGAGGCCAGGATCTCGCGCCGCTGCGCGCGCAGCCCGCCGTGGTACGCGTCGCTCCAGCGCCGCGCCTCAGCCCGGCTGCGTTCGCCGTCGCGCCGCCCGTCGGCGGCCGGGGGCCTGGTGTCGGCGTCCGGGCCGGGGCCGCGCGTGTCCGGGCCGGGCACGACGGCGACCGCGGGCGTCGCCGGATCGGTCTGCTGGGCCGGGATCGGCTGGGGGCGGGCCGGGTCGCCGGGCGTCTGCTGCGCTGGAGTCGCCTGCTGGTTCGTCGACGGGCTCTGCGGTGACGCGGCCGGACCCTGCTGGGCAGCCGGGTTCTGCGTCGTCGACGCCGGGTTCTGCGTGCTGGTGGACGGCGTGGTCGTGCCCTGCGGGCCGGTGGCGGTGGTGCCACCCTGGTTCGCCGGGCCGGTCTGCGCGTTGGCGCTCGCCTGTGCCGTGGACCCGGTCTGCGTGGACGGCGTCGTCACCGACGTGTTCGGCTGCGCGGACGGGGTGGTCGTGGTGGCGCTGGCCTGCACGGACGGTCCGGTCTGGGTTGGCGTGCCGGTCTGCGCCGCCAGCCCTGCCTGCGACGAGGGAGCTGTTGCGCTGATGCCCGCGGTGGGCCGGGTGCCGGTGGCCGGGTTCGCACCGGTCGAGTTGGCCGTGCCGGACCCTGAGGCCGTGCCCGAACCCGAGGTCGACGAGGACCCGGACGGGCCGCCCGAGCTGGTGCCGGTGCCGCCGGTGGCGGGGCCGGTGCTCGCCGAGCTTGCGCCGGCCGAGGTCGAACCGCCGCCGGAGGCCGAGCCGGACAGGCCGCCGGATCCGGACGATACCGAGGTGGACGCGGACGCCGAGGGCGCGACAGACGAAGCGGCGGACGTCCCGGCCAGGCCTGACGCCGGGGACATCGCCGCGGGCGCGGCGGCGGCCGGTGCGGCCATGCTCTGCGGCGCCGCCGCGACCGCCGGGGCGATCACGGTGTTGTGCTGCGCGGGGACGTTCGCGACCGGGGCCGGTCCGGCAGGTGCCGCCGGGGCGGCGGTCGCCTCCGGCGGGGCCACCCCGGCCAGGCCGCCGGAACCGCCCGGGTACCCGCCCGATCCGCTGCCGGAGCCGCCGTGCGAGCCGCCGGAACCGCCGCCAGAGCCGCCGGAGCCCGTGGTCCCGCCGTGCGGCCCACCCGAACCGCCGCCCGAACCGCCGCCTGCCGCGGCCGCCGTGCCCGCCGCGGCGGCGGTGATGTTCGTGCTGGGGTCGCCGTCGAAGGCGGTCCCGGCGAGGTTGCTGACGATGTTGTTCGTCATGTTGTTGAACTCGCCGGTCAGGTGGCTGTTCACGCTGGAGCGCGCGCCCGAGGTCGCCGCCATGCCCAGGTTCCCGACGTCCGGCAGCTGGCCGGTCGCCAGCGAGCCGCCGACGTCGCCGAGCACCTCGCCGCGTACGCCGTGGGCGACCTTGCTGGCGAAGCCGCCGTTGTGGCCGCCCGCCAGGGTGCTGGCCGCGCCGCCGGCGAAGCCCGCCCAGCCGGCCATCGCGAGGTCGCCGAGGTCGAGCCCGTCACGGCGACCGGTGGCGGTCTGGTACGTCTGGATGGCGCCCTGGGTGAGCACCTCCTCCTTCATCTCGTCCAGGCCTTCCTTACCGGCCTTGATCGCCCACTTGCCGAGCTTCTTGCCGAAGTCCTGGCCGAGGTCCTTGAGCTTGTCCTTGAGAGCACGCTTGATGCCGCGCTCGACCAGGGACCTGAGCAGCCGCTTGAGGATCTCCTTGATGGCGAAGCGGGTCGCCATGCAGGCCGGACCGGCCGCGGCGGTGGACGCGCCGAAGGTGAAGAACGCGGCGACGGCCAGCGCGATCAGCTCGATCAGCAGCAGGCCGAGCTCGATGTAGTACTCCAGCTTCGCGCCCTGGATGTCGCAGCCGCCGCCTTCGAGCATCTCGCCCAGCGCGCCCGCGACGTAGGCGGCGGCCTGCAGTGCCGACTTCTCGTTGCCGCTGCCGATCTGCCCCCAGGCGTCCTTGATCGCGGCGGCGACCTTGCCCTCCGCGCCGCCGAACGCGGCGACCGCGTCCAGGGCGGCCCGCTCGGACTCGGTCAGCGGGTCGGCGAGGTCACCGGCGACCGCGTACCAGTCGTCGGCGAGGTCCCAGGTGGCCTGCTCGTCGCCTTCGGGCCAGTCCATGCCGATGACCCAGTCGAGGCATTCCTTCATCCACCCCGGTGCGTCGAAGTAGGACAGCGGATGCGGTATCGGCGACGGCAACCACGACATCCGCACCCTCCCCAGAGTTCGGCTCTCCCGCGCGGTCCGGTCCGTGCCGGGCACGCGACATCCGATGGCGCGCAGGCGCTCTGGGTAAGTTACTCGATCCGGACAAGAGCGCGCCAACCCGGTTGCGGCGAGGGGTGCCGATCCGGGCTAGAGTCGGCGTCACCGGCCGTACCAGGGGAGGAGCCGCCGTGGCACAAAGCTCCGATCGCGACGCCAACTGGGCGCTGCGGGAACGCTTCGCGCAGGTGCACGACCAGTACACGCGGCTGCGCAGCGGCATGGGCGACCTGCAGACCAAGCTCAAGGCATACCGGGCGACGGAGAAGTCGCGCGACGGCCTGATCAAGGTCGCCGTCGACGCCCGCGGCCGGCTGGTCAAGCTGGAGCTGGAGCCTGCCGTGCTGCGCTCCTACAGTGCCGCGGGGCTCGCCGAGGAGATCACCAAGACGGTCGCGCGGGCGGCCGACGCGGCGGGGGCGGGCGTGACGAGCCTGATGGCCGAGGTGATGCCGCAGGACTCCGGGGCGGTGACGTTCCTGCGTACCAATGACATGAACGACCTGCTCAAGCGGCACGACGACATCATGGACTACCGCCCGGAGCCGCGTGGCGACGAGCCGGAGGCCGCGCGATGAAGGAGTTCATCCCGGTCCGCCAGCTGAGCTGGCCCGGCGGCGACGGCACGCACCTCGACCTCGACCTGGCCCGGGACGCGGGCGGCCGGATGACGGCGGCGGGCAAGGACGTGACGGCCCTGCGCAACGGCGCCGGCGCGAGCATCGAGTCGGCCGGGTCGGCCAAGCCGTGGGGCACCGACGACGTCGGCAACGCCCTGGACAAGGGCTACTCGGAGATCGCGCCGAACATCCTGGCGCTGTTGCGGCAGGTCGGCACCGCCCTGGAGTCGATGGGCGGCAACATCACCCAGGCCGCCACCGTCACCTCCGACACCGACGTAGCCGCGTCGAAGCGCACCGACCAGGCGGGCAACCACCAACCGGACATCCCGGTCTGACCTTTCCGCCCGGGTCAGCTGGCCAGGGCGGACGGGCCGAGCAGGGCCTTGAGGTCGGCCATCAGCGCGGGCACCGGCGACACCCGCATCGGGCCGAGCCGGTAGGTCGACGACTTCTGGCCGTTGGTGAGCCGCACGTGCACCTCGGCCGGGCCGGGGTGGGTGGACAGCACCTCGCGCAGGCGCTCGACCAGCGGCGGCGTGCAGCGGTTGGCCTGCAGCGCCAGCACCACGGGCTTGGCGTCGTCGGGCGCGCTGGTGTCCGGGATGGACATGTCCATCGCCATCAGCTTCGCCTGGTCGTCGCGGCGGTCCGCGCGGCCCTTGACCACCACGATGGCGTCCTCGGCGATGTACTGCCCGACCAGGTCGTAGGTGTTGGGGAAGAACAGCACCTCGACCGCGCCGTCCAGGTCCTCCAGGGTCGCCGAGGCCCAGGCCTTGCCCTGCTTGGTGATGCGCCGCTGCACGCCGGAGAGGATGCCGGCGAGGGTGACGATCTGCCCGTCGCTGACGCCGCCCTCCTCGTTGAGCGCCGCGATCGACATGTCGGCGGCCTTGCTCAGCACGTGCTGGAGGCCGAACAGCGGGTGATCGGAGACGTACAGGCCGAGCATCTCGCGCTCGAAGACGAGCAGGTCGGTCTTGTCCCACTCGCCCGGCGGGATGGGCGGCGTGACGATCATGCCCGCGCCGGTCGAGTCGGTGTCGGCGAACGCCGAGCCGAACAGGTCGAACTGGCCGATGGCCTCGTTCTTCTTGACGCTCATGAACGAGTCGATGGCGTCGGCGTGCACCGAGAGCAGCCCCTTGCGGGGGTGCTCCATCGAGTCGAACGCACCCGCCTTGATCAGGGACTCGATGGTGCGCTTGTTGCAGGCCACCGCGTCGACCTTGCGCAGGAAGTCGTAGAAGTCGGTGAACGCGCCCTGCTCCTTGCGGCCGCGCACGATCGCCTCGACGACGTTGCCGCCGACGTTGCGCACCGCGCCCAGGCCGAACCGGATCTCGTCGCCGACCGGGGTGAACCGGGCGGTGGACGCGTTCACGTCGGGCGGCAGCACCTTGATGCCCATGCGCCGGCACTCGGCCAGGTAGACGGCGGACTTGTCCTTGTCGTCGCCGACGGAGGTGAGCAGCGCCGCCATGTACTCGGCCGGGTAGTTGGCCTTGAGGTAGGCGGTCCAGAAGGAGACCAGCCCGTACCCGGCGGTGTGCGCCTTGTTGAAGGCGTAGTCGGAGAACGGGACCAGGATGTCCCACAGCGTCTTGATCGCCGCGTCGGAGTAGCCGTTCTCCTTCATACCGCCGGAGAAGGGCACGTACTCCTTGTCGAGGATCTCCTTCTTCTTCTTGCCCATCGCGCGGCGCAGCAGGTCGGCCTGGCCGAGGGTGTATCCGGCCAGCTTCTGCGCGATGGCCATGACCTGCTCCTGATACACGATCAGGCCGTAGGTGTCGCCGAGGATCTCCGACAGCGGCTCGGCCAGCTCGGGGTGGATCGGCACCACCGGCTTGCGGCCGTTCTTGCGGTCGGCGTAGTCGTTGTGCGCGTTCGCGCCCATCGGGCCGGGGCGGTACAGCGCCAGCACCGCGGAGATGTCCTCGAAGCCGTCGGGGATCATCGAGCGCAGCAGCGCGCGCATCGGGCCGCCGTCGAGCTGGAACACGCCCAGGGTGTCGCCGCGGGCCAGCAGCTCGTAGGTGGGCTTGTCCTCCAGCGGCAGCTCTTCGAGCACCACGTCGATGCCGCGGTTGGACTTGATGCCCTCCAGGCAGTCGTCCATCACGGTGAGGTTGCGCAGGCCCAGGAAGTCCATCTTGAGCAGGCCGATGGACTCGCAGGCGCCCATGTCCCACTGGGTGATGATGGCGCCGTCCTGCTCGCGCTTCTGGATCGGCAGCACGTCCATCAGCGGCTCGCCGGACAGGATCACGCCGGCCGCGTGCACGCCCCATTGGCGCTTGAGGCCCTCGATGCCCTTGGCGGTGTCGACGACCTTCTTCGTGTCCGGGTCGGTGTCGTACAGCGCCCGGAACTCCACCGCCTCCGGGTAGCGCGGGTGGTTGCTGTCGAAGATGCCGGTGAGCGGGATGTCCTTGCCCATGACCGCGGGCGGCATCGCCTTGGTGATCTTGTCGCCGACCGCGAACGGGTAGCCGAGCACCCGGGCCGCGTCCTTGATCGCGGCCTTGGCCTTGATGGTGCCGTACGTGATGATCTGCGCGACCCGCTCCTCGCCCCAGCGCTGCGTCGCGTAGCGGATCATGTCACCGCGCCGGCGCTCGTCGAAGTCCATGTCGATATCGGGCATGGACACGCGGTCGGGGTTGAGGAAGCGCTCGAACAGCAGGCCGTGCGACATCGGGTCGAGCTCGGTGATGCGCAGTGCGTACGCGATCAGCGCGCCCGCCGCCGACCCACGCCCCGGACCCACCCGGATGCCCTCCTGCCGCGCGTACGCGCACAGGTCAGCGGTCACCAGGAAGTAGCCCGGGAAGCCCATCTTGCAGATGACGTCGAGCTCGTAGTCGGCCTGGCGCAGCCGGTCCTCGGGCACCCCGTTCGGGAAGCGGTCGCGCAGACCCCGGTGCACCTCGGCGCGCAGCCACGACTCCTCGGTGTAGCCCTCGGGCACCGGGAACGACGGCATCAGGTTGCGGTGCGCGAACACCTCCTTGTAGTCGCCGATCCGCTCGGCGATCTCCAGGGTGTTGTCGCACGCGCCCGGCACCAGGTCGTCCCACTGGCGGCGCATCTCCTCGGCCGACTTGAGGTAGAAGTCGCGGGCGTCGAACTTGAAGCGCTTCGGGTCGGCCATCGTCGACCCGGACTGCACGCACAGCAGCACCTCGTGCGCGTCGGCGTCGGCCGCGTACGTGTAGTGCAGGTCGTTGGTCACCAGCGGCTTGAGGTTCATGTGCTTGCGCAGCCGGTCCAGCCCCTCGCGGGCGGCCTTCTCGATGCCGATGCCATGGTCCATCAGCTCCAGGTAGAAGTTCTCCTTGCCGAAGATGTCCTGGAACTCACCCGCCGATGCCACGGCCTTGTCGAAGTCGCCGATGCGCAGCCAGGTCTGGATCTCACCCGACGGGCAGCCCGTGGTCGCGATGACCCCTTTGCCGTATGCGTGCAGCAGCTCGCGGTCGGCGCGGGGCTTGTAGAAGTAGCCCTCCAGGCTGGCCTTCGACTGCATGCGGAACAGGTTGCGCAGCCCGTCGGCGTCGGCCGCCAGCATGGTCATGTGGGTGTACGCGCCACCGCCGGAGACGTCGTTCTCACCGCCGTCGGCCCAGCGCACGCGCACGCGCTCCTGCCGGGCCGTGTTCGGGGTCACGTAGCTCTCGACGCCGATGATCGGCTTGATGCCCGCGGCGGTCGCCTGCTTGTAGAAGTCGTACGCGCCGAACATGTTGCCGTGGTCGGTCATCGCCAGGGCGGGCATCTCCAGGCGGTTGGCCTCCTTGAAGAGCTCCTTCAACCGGGCCGCGCCGTCGAGCATCGAATACTCCGTGTGCACGTGAAGATGCACAAAAGAGTCGCCCACGGCGTACCCACCCCCAGCTAGTCGACGGTAAACCTCAGCCTAGTCCTGCGCTCCGAAGCGTTCCACCCGCCGCTCCCGGGGTGCCCGGCGTCACCGGGCGAAGGGTTCCACCATCGCCGATGCCGCGTTCAGCCAGGCCCGCTTCGTGGTCTGCTGAAGCGCGCCGTACTCGATCGACGAGCCGGTCTCCAGGGCCGGGTCGAAGGGCACCACGACCACCGCGCGGGTGCGGGTGGCGAAGTGCTTGCGCAGGTCCTCCAGCAGCGGCGAGGTGCCCGGGGTGGCGCAGGAGAGCAGCGTCACCGCGTTCTCCGCCAGCTTGCCCAGGCCCAGCTCGTGCAGCAGGTCGATCATCCAATCCGCGGTGAAGGCCGCGTCCTCGCGCGGCACCGTGGTGATCACGAGCTGGTCGGCGGCGCGGATCACCGTCTGCCAGTTGGCGCTCTCCACGTTGTTGCCGGTGTCCACGCAGACCACGTCGTGGGTGCGGCACAGCAGCTCCAGCACCCGGCGCACGGTGTGCTGGTCGAGCCGCTGGGCGAAGCGCGGGTTCTCCTCGCCGGCGAGGACGTCGTAGGACCCGTCGGACGCGTGCCGCAGGTAGTCGTCGAGCCTGTCCTTCAGCTCGGGCAGCGGCGCGTTCTCGATCTCCAGCAGGTCGCTGAGCAGGTGCCGGATGGTGCGCGCGTGCCGCGCGCTGCCCGCCCGCAGCCCCAGCGTGCCGCGCAGCTCGTTGTCGTCCCAGGCCAGCACGCCGCGCCCGCGCACGCTGCCGATGGTCGCCGCGGCCAGCACGGTGGCGGTGGTCTTGTGCACCCCGCCCTTGGGGTTGGCGAACGCCAGCACCTTGGGCCCGCCCAGCTCCCGGCGCAGCACCGACACGGCGTGGTCGACGTCGTCGGCGCGGGCCGCGGGGCGCCACTCGATCCGTCCGGCGGGCGCGCGGTATGCCGGACCCGCCGGGGTGGCCGTGGCCGGGCCGGCCGGCGCGGGCTCGACCGGCGCCGGGTCGCGGGGCGGCGCGGCGCGGGCCCGGTCGAGCAGCACCCGCCAGCGTGAGGTCGCCTCGGCGGGCGTCAGCTCGCCGGGTCGGCCCCAAGCCGTGGGGCCGTCGCCCCGCTGGCCGTTGCGCTCCACGGTCTGCGCCCTCCCCGCCCTGCCAGAGTGGATCAATGATCAATTCGATGCCAGGCTACGCACCTCGACACCAGCTTGACCACCCTATGTGTTCTGGCACCCACACCTCCAGACCCTGTCGGCCGATTGCCGCCGAGAAGAGGTGAAGAGGTCTTGCGAACCGGGTCTCCCCCTGCTCAACGACGCCATTCGATGCAGGGTGCGGACACCCGCGAGGGACCCCCGCACGCTCAGCCGGACTGCCCGGCGCCGGACGCCGCGGCCGAGGGAGCGTGTTCCGGGGACGCCGGGGCCGAGTCGTCGCCGGACGGGCTCGTCTGCGCGGCCGGCGACGCATGCGGTGCGGTGGGACCGGAGCTGGGCCTGGCCGACGGCGGCCCGCTCGCTTCGGCGCCCGGCCGGCCGCTCGGCTCGGCGCTCGGCTCACCACCAGGCGTCGCGCTGGGCTGCGCGCTCGGCGACGCGCTGGGCACGGCCGAGGCCGACGGGTCGAGCTGGCCGACCTGCTCCGGCAGCGGGGGCAGGAAGACCGCCCGGTCCAGGCGGCGCACCTCGGGCGCGGGGTCGACGGCGCGCACCTCGGGACGGGCCGCGATCTGGTCCAGCGCCGCCGGGGTGGCCCGCACCACCGCCGCGTACACGCAGGTGCAGCCGGTGCGGTAGGCCTCCGCCTCGGCCTCGGCGACCGCCGAGCCGCCCAGGTACGTGTCGCGCAGGCGGTCCTCCTCCGCGTCCGCGGTGGTCAGCTTGCCGGCCAGCCCCCGGAAGTCCGCCGCGTCGGCGTCCTTGCGCACGGCGACGTGCTTCATCCCGGTCACCACGTCCTCAGGGATCTTGAAGGCCGGGATGCGCACCGATGCCGTCGACGTCTTGCCCAGCGGCACGCGGGCGTAGACCTCGACCACCGAGACGCCGCCGAGCACCGGCGTGAGCCGCTCCGGCGCCAGGTACGCCTTGAGACTGACCAGGGCGTACGTCTCCACCGGCGTCGCCGACGGGCGCTTGAGCAGGCCGGCCAGTTCCGAGCGGGCCTGCTTGGCGTACAGCGGCACCGACTGCCCCTGCACGACGCCGACCTGCACCGTCTCGCCGAGCGTGCTCTCCGGGGTGGCCGTGGTCCCGCGGTGCGCGGTCCACACCACGGCCAGCAGCACTCCGGTGACCCCGAACAGGGCGGCCCCGGTGAGCAGCCGCAACCGCAGCCGCCCGCGCGCGAGGCGGACGAAGCCGCCCGCGAGCCGCGGCACTATCACCTGGTCCAGATGGCGCAAGAACCTTTGCGGGCGCATCCCGCGTTCCTCTCATCCGACCTCGCGCGCCGGGCGCGAGCGCGTGTCAACCAGCCTCTTGCAGCAGGGTGAGGGCCTGCGCGAGATCTGGCGGGTACTCGCTGACGAACCGGACCTCGAGTCCGGTGCCGGGGTGGATGAAGCTGAGCTCACGCGCGTGCAGCCACTGCCGGTGCAGGCCGAGGCGGGCGGAGAGCGTCGGGTCGGCGCCGTAGGTCGTGTCGCCTACGCAGGGGTGCCGCAGAGCGGAGAAGTGCACCCGGATCTGGTGGGTGCGCCCGGTCTCCAGTCTGATGTCGACGAGGCTGGCGGAGGGGAAGGCCTCCAGCGTGTCGTAGTGGGTGATGCTGGGCTTGCCGCCCGACATCACCGCGAACTTCCAGTCGTGCGTGGGGTGCCGGTCGATGGGGGCGTCGACCGTGCCGCGCAGCGGGTCGAGGTGGCCCTGCACCACCGCGTGGTAGCGCTTGTCCACCTCCCGGTGCTTGAAAGCCCACTTCAGCGCGCTGTACGCGGTCTCGCTCTTGGCGACGACCATGAGGCCGGTGGTGCCGACGTCGAGGCGGTGCACGACGCCCTGGCGCTCGGCGGCGCCGCTGGTGGCGACCGTCTGCCCCATCGCGGCGAGGCCGCCGATCACGGTCGGGCCGGTCCAGCCGGGGCTCGGGTGGGCCGCGACGCCGACCGGCTTGTCCACCACGACGATGTCGTCGTCGCTGTGCACGATCTGCAGGCCGTCGACCCGCTCAGCCACCACGGCGGGGGCCGTGGGCGGGGCGGGCAGGGTCACCTCCAGCCAGCTGCCGCCGGTGACCTTGTCCGACTTGCCGCGGGACACGCCGTCGACGGTGGCGTCACCGGATTCGACGAGGGTGGCCGCCGCGGTGCGCGACAGCCCGAACAACCGTGAGACCGCCTGGTCCAGCCGCATCCCGTCCAGCCCGTCCGGGACCGGCAGGGAGCGGGTCTCCCCCGTCAGCCCCATGACTGGGCACCGCGGTCGGAGGGGACGGCTGCGGACGAGACGTCGCGCGGGTCGCCCAGCGCGGGGCCGTCGTCGATGTCGGTCTTCTTGTCCGACGTGATGCGGCTGCCGTCGCGCTGGCGGCCCAGCAGCTCCAGCAGGATCGCCAGGCTCACGCCGCCGACCAGCGCCATGTCCGCGACGTTGAAGATCGGGAAGGCCTGGCCGTGCGGGTGGAACACGCTGATGAAGTCGACCACGTGCCCGTGGAACGGGGCCGGTGCCCGGAAGATGCGGTCGGCCAGGTTGCCGACCACCCCGCCGAGCACCATGCCCAGCGCGATCGCCCAGGGCAGCGAGCGCAGCTGGCGGGCCATGAAGCCGATCCAGCAGAGCACGCCCAGGGCGATGATCGGGAAGATGTAGGTGTGGTCGGCGAAGAGGCTGAACGCCGCCCCGCTGTTGCGGGTCAGCGACATGTAGACGGCGCCGCCGAGCAGCTTGATCGGCTCGTGCGGGTCCAGTTTCGTCGCCCACTCCTTGGTGACCAGGTCCAGCGCCAGCGCGAACACGGCCATCCCCGCGAAGACCGACAAGGCCTTGCCCCGGCTGATCCGACGTGGGGAGTGCTCCGGTTCCCTCTGGTTGTCCTGCTCCACCGACACACTCCCCAAGTCACGGACGCGGGCGCGCCCTTCGTACGATCATGCCCGGTCGGCTCCGGGTGGCGGGAACCGGCCCTAGCGGCGCTCTTCCAGCTGCTTGCACGTCACGCACAGGGTGGCGGACGGGAACGCGGCCAGCCGCTCCACCGGAATCGGGTTGCCGCACTTCTCGCACCACCCGTAGCTGCCCTCGTCGAGGCGCTCCAGTGCGCGCTCGACCTGGGTGATCCGCTCCAGGATGTTGTTCGCGAGAGTGATCTCCTGCTCGCGCTCGAACGTCTTGGTGCCGGTGTCGGCCTGGTCGTCGCCGGCCGAGTCGGTGAGCCGGTCGCGCTGCAGTTCGGCGATCTCGACGAGCGTGTGGTCGTACTCCTCCTGCAGCTCGTCACGGCGCGCCGTGAGCGCTACGCGGATCTTCTCGGTCTCCGCGGCGCTGCGATCACCCTTCTTCACCGCGGTCGCCTTGGCGGCCGTACGGCTGGCGGTCTTGGACTCGGCAGGTTTGACCATGGTCGCTCCCTCGGCCGCGGTCGTGGCGGCGCTCGGCGTTGCCTGGGCGGGGGGATTCTCTTCCGTCCCGGCGGCGTGCCGCCGGGTGGCCGTGGTGGTGGCGCGCGCCGTCTTCTTGGCGTCGGCGGCCACCGCGGCGGGCTTGGCCGCCGTCTTCCGCTCGGGCGCGGCCGCCTTGGCGGCGCGCTTGGCGGTGGTGCTGTCTGAGGTAGCCGTCACCGTCTCCCCCTTCGCCGTGGCCGCCCCCGCGGCCACTGTCTTCACGGAGCGCTTCGGCGCCGCGGTGGTCTTCGCGACGGCCTTCTTCGCCGCCGCTCCGGTCTTGCTCCCGCCTGCCCTTTCGGCCATGGCGTCCCCCAGATGCAAAACGGGCGCGCGGCTCACGCCGCGCACTCCAATAGGCTGGCAAGAATACGGAACGTATGGACGGTCCACAAACATGCCACGCACTGCCTGCCGAATTCGGAGTGAGTACCCCGGATCGACCCGAAGTATCCGCAGGAAAGGCACGGATCACCGCGGCCGTGACGGGCATTGCCGCGCCGGCCGTCCCTTTCTGGTGAATTTGGCAAAAGGGACAATATCACCTAGTCACCGTGTTCTCGGCCGTCCTCCCCGAACCAGTGGGCCAGCCGGCCCCGCCGGCTCACCGCCCGCAGCCGACGTTCGGCGTCGTCGCGCACCGCTTCGGTGGCAACGATTAGCAGACTGTCACCCATTCGCAACCGTGTGTCGCGATCGGGTACGAACCCGACACCGTCCCGCAGCACCAGCGTCACCGACGCCCCCACCGGCAGCCGCAACTCGTCGAGGTGGACCCCGGCCAGGCCGGACCCCGGCGGCACCTCGATCTGCAGCAGCTCGGCGTGCATCCGGTCCAGCGGGGCCGTCTCCACCCGCAGCTCGGTGGCCTCCCCCGGGGCGGTCACCCCCAGCCGGACCGCCACCGACGGCAGGGTGCCCGCCTGCACCATGGTGAACACCACCACCAGCACGAACACGATGTTGAACAGCGCCTCCGCGCCCGGCACACCCTGCGCGAGCGGGATCGTCGCCAGCACGATCGGCACCGCGCCGCGCAGCCCCGCCCAGGACAGGAACATCTGCTCACGCCAGCCCACGCCGAACGGCGTGGCACTGGCCAGCACCGACAGCGGCCGGGCCAGGAAGGTCAGCACCACCCCCACCAGCACCGCGGGCACCAGCATCTGGACCAGTCCGGGCGGCGAGACCAGCAGGCCGAGCAGGACGAACAGGCCGATCTGGGACAGCCAGGCCAGGCCGTCGGCGAAGCCGAGGATCGCCTGGCGGTGCGGCAGCCGCGAGTTGCCCAGCACCACGCCCGCCGCGTAGACGGCCAGGAAGCCCGAGGCGTGCACGACCGCTCCCCCGGCATAGGCCAGCACCGTCAGGCCGACCGCGGCCAGCGGGTAGAGGCCAGCCGCGGGCAGCGCCGCGCGGCGCAGCAGCTCCCGGCCCACCAGTCCCACCAGCAGACCGATCACCGCACCGGCCGCCAGCTCGTACGCGATGAACAGGGTCTCCTGCCACCACGGCCCGATGCCCTCCGGACTCGACAGCAGGATCACCAGCAGCACCACCGGGGCGTCGTTGATGCCCGACTCCGCCTCGAGCGTGGCCACCAGCCGCGGGCGCAGCCGCAACCGGCGCAGCGTGGAGAAGACGGCCGCCGCGTCGGTGGACGACAGCACCGCGCCGATCAGCGCCGCCGTGCGCCAGTCCCAGCCCAGCACGAAGTGGCAGACGACGGTGACCACCACCACGCTCACCAGCACGCCCAGCGTGGCCAGCGTCGAGGCCAGCCCCAGCACCGGGCGCAGCGTGGTCCAGCGGGCGGTGAGGCCGCCCTCGGCGATGATCAGCACCAGGGCGCAGGTGCCCAGCAGGCGCACCAGCTCGGCGTTGTCGAACCGCAGGCCGAACACCGAGCCGAGCAGCACGCCGAGGGCAAGGTAGACGAGCAGACTCGGCACACCCAGCCGGGTGGACCAGCGCACGGCGGCCACCGCGACGAGCAGCACCGCGGCCCCGATCAGCAGGGCCATGTCGAGGTGCGCGATCACCGACCCGCCTCGTGCAGCGCGGTCAGGCGGGCCGCCAGGTCGGCGGGCGGCGTCTCGATCAGGAAGAGCTTGTCCCGGCTGGCCAGGCCCGTGCGTAGCGAGACACTCGCCGCGGGCAGCGACAGCGCGTCCGCCAGCGCGCGGCGGGCCGCCTCTGTCGCCCGGCCGTCGACGGCGGGCGCCTGCACCGCCACGATCAGCGCGATGCCGTGCGGACCCGGATAGGCGCCGCCGACCCGCGTCCGTCCCGCGCCCGGTTTGACCCGGACCGCGACCACGGCGGGTTCCGTCACCGCGGAGGACCGATCACGTGCCATGACCCATTGTGCCGGAAGCCCCTTCCGGCCGCGTGGCAGGACCTCCGGTGTCCCGCCCGGGATCACCGACCCGCCCCGGCGCGCCACCCCGGAGGGCGGCGTGCCGAGCGGTCGATCGCCCCGCCGAGAAGAGCAGCGGAGCACCGGATGATCGGGACCGGTCAGACCCGGCGGGCGTCGGCCAGCAGGGCGCTGTCCGGCTCGCAGAGACCACAGGGGCTGAACCCCAGGTCCACGGCCTCGGACACCGGCAGCGGCTCGTACGGCCGTCCCAGCAGGTGCACGCACCCGGCCACGTGGTAGCGCGGCCGTCCGTCGATCACGAGCACGTCCGCCGACATCCGGGCGATCCGCGCCGCGTCCGCCGGGGAGATCCGCTGCGCCACCGGCTCGTCCGGCGGGTCCTCGTCGTCGAAATCGTCGGCTCGCCCGCCCGCGCCCTGCGCCGGCAGCACGACCTCGGTCTGCTGGTATCCGGCGGACATCGGTTCGTTGTCGGTGCGGCCGAGCACCGGCTGGCGCGCCGGCTCGTCGTCCCAGTCGTCCCGTTCGGGGACCCGGGGCGGCACCACAGCCCGGCCGCCGGCACGCCGGCCGGCCGGTTCGTCATCCTCGTCACCATCGAACTGCTCGTCCTCGTCTTCGTCGAGGAGCCCGGCCGCGGCTCGCGCGGCAGCAGCCTGGCGAGCGCCCACCACAAGGGCGACCGCGGCCAGCAGGCTGGTGCCGATCGAACCGACGAGCAGACCGCTCGATCCGTCCGTGAGGCCCAGCACGAGCAGCACAACGGCAACGAGGATGAGCAGCAGACTTGCGACTATCACAGCTCACCCCCGCCGCGTCGGCTAGATCCAGGTCTCGGCCCGGTCCGGGACACGCTCCTGGGCATCACCCGGGGGAAAGCGCTCACGAACCGGCCGTCTCGCTACCGGCGCGGGAGGGTCCCGCACCGGCGAACCCGGGGCGCCGGCCGTGTCACGGCTCGGAGGCACCCAGGCTCGTTTTCTATCTGCGGTGCGACGGCAGCGACGAGGGGTGAGGCTGCCGCGGTGACTCTGGCGGTGCGTGAGGGGTGGTACAGGTGGGACATGCCGTCGGGCTCCACCGCCGCGCCCCGGCGGTCCGCCGAAACGGACCGCCCAGGGACGCCGGTGGTCTCACCCGGTGGCGCAGCCGCTCAGCGGCCGTTGAAGGAGCCCGAACCCGAGCCCGCGGCGGCCAGGCCACCGCCGGCCGGACGGTCCTCGCGGCCGATCTCGGCCTCCAGGCTCTGTCCGCGGCCTTCGAGGTCGCGCAGCTGGCTCTCCAGGTACGCCTTCAGGCGCGTGCGGTACTCCCGCTCGAACTGCTTGAGCGTGTCGATGTGCTGCTGCAGCGCGGTGCGCTTGGCGTCCAGGCCGCTGATCGCCTCCTGGTGGCGCTGGCGGGCGTCGCGCTCCAGCGCGTCGGCCTTCGCCCGGGCGTCCCGGGTGACCTCCTCGGCCTTGGAACGGGCCTCGGACAGCACCTTGTCGGCCTCGCGGCGCGCGTCGGACACGTGGTCGTCGGCGGTGCGCTGGGCCATCATCAGCACGCGCAGGGCCTGCTGCTCGCCCTCGGGGCCGGACATCGCCGCCGCGGCCGCCATGCCGCCGCCGCGGAGCTGCTCCAGCTCGTTCTGCATGGCGCGGGCGGCCTGCTCGGCTGCGGACTTGTCGCGCTGCATGCGGTCGAGCTGAGCCTTCATCTCGTTCAGCTCCGCCGCCAGACGCGGGTCGGGGCCGCCGGGGCCGACCGGACGGCCACCGCCGCCGCGCTCGACCTGCATGCGCAGTTCGCTGTTCTCTTCGATCAAACGGGCGAGTTCGCGCTCGACCTCATCGAGGAAGGCGTCGACCTCCTCCTCGTCATACCCCCGCTTGCCGATCGGAGGCTTTTTAAAGGCGACGTTGTGCACGTCGGCCGGGGTGAGCGGCATCGAAACTCCTCGGGTCAGTCGCGGCCGCGTTGGGAACCGGTCACCGGATGGGGGTCACCCGGTGATCAAATTCCCGACGATAATCATCAGCACGTAAAGGATAATCAACAGGACGATGGAGCTCAGGTCGATGCTCACGGTACCAATGCGCAACGGTGGGATCACACGCCTCAACGCTTTGAGAGGCGGATCAGTGACGCTCCACACCACCTCGAGCGCGGCGGCCGACCCTCGCACCGGCTGCCAGCGCCGGCTGAACGAGAGCACGTAACCCATCACGAACCTGGCCAGAAGCACCAGGTAGAACACGTAGATCGCGACATACGCGACCTGCAGCACAGGCGAAAACACGACAGTCGGAGTCCCTCGGTAGGACTAACTCTGGTTGAGGTACCCACCCTCGGCGATCTTGGCCTTGTCCTCGGCGGTGACCTGGACGTTGGCCGGTGAGAGCAGGAACACTCGGTTGGTGACGCGCTCGATCGTACCCCGCAACCCGAATGCGAGTCCCGCAGCGAAGTCAACCAGACGCTTGGCGTCCGCCTCGTCCATCTCCGTCAGGTTCATGATCACCGGCGTGCCGTCCCGGAACCGCTCCCCGATCTGCCGCGCCTCGTTGTAGGTGGTGGGGTGCAGCGTGGTGATCTGCGGCCGCCGGTCGTCCTCGGCCGTCGCGGCCACCCGCTGCTGCGGCTGCACCTGGGGCGCCAGCGCCAGGTTGTCGCGCGTCGCGGTGGCGCTCGTCGCCGTGGCCGGCGCCGCGGTCAGCGGACGGGTGATCGGGCGGACCGTGGCCCGCTCGGCCCGCGCCGCCTCCAGGCGTGCCTCCACGTTCAGCCGGGTGGCCTCCGCCCGCGCCGACTCGCGCGCCGCCTCCAGGCGCGCCGAACCGCTGCGGTCGGCCGCCATCCGGGTACGCGGAACCGACGGCGCCTCGTCGAGATCGTCGTCGTCCTCGAAGTCGTCGTTGTACCGGCCCCCGTCACGCGAGTAGCGGTCATCCGCCCGGTCGCCGCGGCGACCCCCGCGGTCGCGGTAACCGGAGGAATACCCCTTGTCGTAGGCAGGCTCGTCGTACTCGTGCTCGTCATCGTCCTCGACCAGCCCGAGCCAGACACCCGCCTTCCGCAGTGCGCCCATTGCCGCGCCCCTCCGTCCGCCGTGCGGCACAAACCCCCGTGCCTGTGCCGCTCTCTCGCAGACACCAGCTTCTTTGTCAAAGCCCGCCACCAAGCCGGTGCCTGCTGCACTTCATCTTCACTCACGTGGGTTAACCACACTCGTGTAATTTCGGTGCCAGCCGCCAGGCTACCGCAGGGGTGGTCGCATTCCGAGCAATGCGCTGCCGATGCGCACATGTGTCGCGCCGCACGCCACGGCCTCGTCGAGATCGTCGCTCATGCCCGCGGAGACCACCGTCGCATCAGGATGTGCCGCCCGGATCAGCGCGGCGCACCGGGCCACCTCGGCGAAGGCGCGCTCGGGCGCCCAGTCCAGCGGAGCCACCGCCATCACGCCGCGCAGCCGCAGCGCGGGCGACGCGGCGACGGCCTCCGCCACGCGCAGCAGTGCCCGATCAGGATCGTCGCCGACCGCCAGCGCGCCGCCCCGCTCGGCGTCACCGTCCACACTGAGCTGCACCAGCGCGTCGAGCGGCGCCGGCCGGCCCTCGTCGGCCGCCCGCGCCGCCGCGGCCCCCAGGGCCGTCGCCAGCCGCACCGAGTCGACCGAGTGCACCATCGCGGCGTAGGAGGCCACGGAACGGGCCTTGTTGCGCTGCAGCTGCCCGATGAAGTGCCAGCGCAGGTCCA
Source organism: Catellatospora chokoriensis (assembly GCF_011297315.1). NCBI lineage: Bacteria > Bacillati > Actinomycetota > Actinomycetes > Micromonosporales > Micromonosporaceae > Catellatospora > Catellatospora chokoriensis. Next base: position 55,767 of record NZ_JAAOTI010000021.1, on the reverse strand, counting down.
CCCCTGCGGCAGCGGTCTCGGCGGCCTTGGGGGCGGCCTCCTGGTCCCGGTTCTCCCCCACGTCGGCCACCCCGAGGGCGGCCAGGTGCAGCACGTCGGAGGCGGGGTAGGTCTTGGTGACCGCGACCAGGGTGATCTCGGCCGGGGAGCGCCCCGCCTTCGCGGCCGCGGCGGCGATGCGCTCGCGCACCGCCGCCAGGTTCGCCGCGATCTGCTCGCGCCGCTGCTCGTCAGTCAAGATCCACTCCAGGTACGCAGAAAGCTCCGGTCATGCCGTTCATACCGCATGACCGGAGCCTCGCTCACGACAGGCAGGCCGCGCCGTCGGCCCGTGAAGATCGCCGTTTCGTGCCAAGATCTGCGGCCTGACCGCACCTTGTGACCCGAAACAGCGATCTTCCCCAACCCGCCTACCGGGGGACCTACGAGCCGTTCTTCAGGAAGTCCGGCACGTCGACGTCGTCGAACAGCACCTTACGCTGCGACTGGGTCGGCGGGGTGTTGGTCGGTGTCGGGTGGCGCAGCGTGGGCGCCTCCACCGGCGGGGTGACCTTGCGCGGGATCTCCACCGGCTTGTAGGACGGCGAGCCGCCGTCGAAGCCGGCCGCGATCACGGTCACCCGCACCTCGTCGCCGAGGGCGTCGTCGATCACCGCACCGAAGATGATGTTCGCGTCCGGGTGCGCCGCGTCGGTGACCAGCTGCGCCGCGTCGTTGATCTCGAACAGGCCCAGGTCGGAGCCGCCCGCGATGGACAGCAGCACACCGCGCGCGCCGTCCATGCTCTGCTCCAGCAGCGGGCTGGAGATGGCGCGCTCGGCCGCCTCCACCGCGCGGTTGTCGCCGCGGGCGCTGCCGATGCCCATCAGCGCGCTGCCCGCGCCGCTCATGACGCTCTTGACGTCGGCGAAGTCGAGGTTGATCAGACCCGGCGTGGTGATCAGGTCGGTGATGCCCTGGACACCGGAGAGCAGCACCTGGTCGGCCTGGCGGAACGCGTCCATCATGGTGATGCCGCGGTCGCCCAGCGCCAGCAGCCGGTCGTTGGGGATCACGATGAGCGTGTCGCACTGGTTGCGCAGCTCCTCGATCCCGGACTCGGCCTGGACCTGGCGGCGCTTGCCCTCGAAGGAGAACGGCCGGGTGACCACGCCGATGGTCAGCGCGCCCAGCTTGCGGGCGATGTTGGCGACCACGGGCGCGCCGCCGGTGCCGGTGCCGCCGCCCTCGCCGCAGGTGACGAAGACCATGTCGGCGCCCTTGAGCACCTCCTCGATCTCGTCGCGGTGGTCCTCGGCGGCGTTCTTGCCCACGTCGGGGTTGGCCCCGGCGCCCAGGCCCCGGGTCAGCTCCCGGCCCACGTCGAGCTTGACGTCGGCGTCGCTCATCAGCAGCGCCTGCGCGTCGGTGTTGATGGCGATGAACTCCACGCCCTTGAGGCCGACCTCGATCATGCGGTTGACGGCATTGACGCCACCGCCGCCGATGCCGACGACCTTGATGACCGCGAGGTAATTGTGCGGAGGTGTCATCGGACCCTTCCTTCGAGGCTCTTGTGCCACAAGGGCGAGGGCTGCGCCCCCACCCGGCCTAGCTTGCCGCAACGGCGGAGGCGGACCTCCGGTCATTGCCGCTCCGGCAGCGGTTCGGGGCGGGAACCCTAAACCTCTACTAGAGCCTTACGGTTATGTCAATCATTGTCTTGTACGGAAACGTAAGCGTCGGCACGCTGTGATCCAAGGACCACTGCGGCGTGTCTCGTACTCCACTATGGAGACCTCGCGCACGCCACCGCGGGCGCGGGCCGCCCGGCGGGTTCAGCCGAGGGTCACGACCTCCGGCACGCCGCTGACGTCGATGCGCTTGTCCGGCTTGGCCAGCAGGGCGTCCGCCACCTTCGCCTTCATCTCGCTCCCCTCAGCGTCGCCCCAGGTCACGACCCGGTCCCCGGACATCTCCAGCCGGATCCGGGCCGGTCCCTCCACGACCAGGGTGGCCAGTTCGGACCGCAGCCGCTTGGTCAGCGACCGCAGCACCGTCAGCGCGGACTGGGTGGACACGTCCTGTGGACCCGGTGTGGCCAACTGCACCCGCACCACACCGGACGGAACGCTGGAGACCGTACGGTAGATCACACCATGATCATCGAAAAGATCGTACTTCTTTCCGTTGGGCACCGCGCCGACCGGCGTCCGCTCGACCACCTCGATGACGAGAGTGGACGGCCAGCTGCGGGTGACGGTGACCTCCCGGGCCGGGGGCAGCGCCGCCACCCGGGCGCGCACCGCCTCGGTGTCCACCCGCGCCAGCGGTGTGCCGTCGGCCACCGCCGCGGCCACCCGCACCTGGTCCGGTTCCAGGATCAGCACGCCGGACACCCATACTTCGCGCACCCCGAGCACCGGGGAGACGAAGACCAGCCAGCCCAGCACGCCCACCACCGCCAGCGCGACGGCGGCCAGGCCCAGCCGGGCCACCAGCAGCCGGCGGCGGCGCACCCGTCCCGCCCGGGACAGCGGGATCCGCGGACGCCGCATGAACTGCCGGACCCACGGCGGGATGGCGTCGGTGCCGGCCCGCACGAGCCGCCAGCGCCGCCGCGATCCGTCACCCGCGGCGGCGCCGGCGGCGTTGGTGTCGCGAGTCCGGCCCTCGGGCATCAGCCCAGCTCTCGTGCGTCCGGCGAGGCGTGACGGGCGACGTACCCGTTCGGGGAGACCGGCTCGGCGGGCTCCGCCAGGGCCGCCATGAGTTCGTCGCCCATCAGCGAGATCGGCGGCGCGCCCATGGTCACCACGACGTCGCCCTCGCGGGCCCGGCGGACCACCTCACCCGGCACGTCCTCCCAGGACGGCACGAAGATCTTCTGCTCCGGCGGCAGCGGGACGGCCGCGGTCAGCGCCACCCCGCCCTCACCGGGCTCGCGCACCTCGCCGGGGCCGAACACCTCCATGATCACGGCTTCGTCGGCGAGGCCGAGCGCGGTGGCCATCTCCTCCTGCAGGTCCCGGGTGCGGTACATGCGGTAGGGCTGGAACACCACCACCAGGCGGCCGTCCCCGGCCACCTCGCGCAGCGTGTGCAGGGCGGCCGTCATCGAGGTCGGGTGGTAGGCGTACTCGTCGTAGACGCGTACCCCGTTGACGATGCCCTTGAGCTCGAAGCGGCGGCGCACGCCCGGGTGCGCGGCCAGACCCGCGGCCACCACCTCGGGGTCCACGCCCAGCTTGAGCGCGGTCAGCACGGCCGAGGCGCTGTTGAGCCCGAGGTGCCGGCCGGGCACCGGCATGGAGAACTCGCCCAGCTCCTGCCCGTCCAGCGCGGCCAGGTAGCGCACGCCCGCGGCGGTCGTGGTGATGTCGGTCAGCCGCAGGTCCGCGTCAGGCGACTCGCCGTACGTGAACACGGTGCGCCCCAGCTCGCGCAGCCGGGCCGTGACCCGCATGGCGCCCGGGTCGTCGGCGCAGGCCACCACGAAGCCGTCCGGCTCCACCAGCGTGCCGAACTCGACGAAGGCGTCCTCCAGGTTGGCCAGCGTGCCGTACGTGTTGAGGTGGTCCTCCTCCACGTTCGTGATGATCGACACGTGCGGCCGGTACAGCAGGAACGACCGGTCGCTCTCGTCGGCCTCGGCGACGAAGAACTCCCCGGTGCCGTGGTGGGCGTTCGAGCCCACCTCGGAGATCTCGCCGCCGATCACGAACGACGGGGCCAGCCCCGCCTGCTGCAGGATCAGAGTGATCATCGAGGTGGTGGTGGTCTTGCCGTGCGTGCCGGCCACCGCGATGGTGCGCCGCCCGGTCATCGACGCCGCGAGGGCCTCGGAGCGGTGCAGCACGCGCAGGCCGCGCCGGCGCGCCTCGGCCAGCTCCACGTGGTCGGCCGGGATCGCCGTCGAGTAGATGACCGTGTCGACGCCGTCCAGGTTCGACACGTCGTGGCTCATGTAGATGGTGCCGCCCAGCGCGCGCAGCGCCGCCAGCGCGGGCCACTCGCGCAGTTCCGAACCGGACACCGGCACGCCGCGGGTCAGCAGCAGCCGGGCCAGGCCGCTCATGCCGACGCCGCCGACGCCGATCATGTGTACCCGGCCCAGGTCCTCCGCGGTGAGCACACCCGCCGGGATCATCTCCGCCGTCTCCACTGCACGCCTCCCTAGTTTCGCTTCGCCGACGCCAGCGCGTTCAGCAGGAACGCCCGCAGTTGCTCGTCGCCGTCCCGCCGGCCGTAGGCCGCGGCCGCGTAGCCCATCGTGGCCAGCCGGGCCGGGTCCGTGACCAGCGGCAGCACGTTCTGCTCGATCCACTGCGGGGTCAGCTCGGCGTCGTCCACGATAAGTCCACCACCAGCCTCAACGACCGGGAGCGCGTTGCGCCGCTGCTCGCCGTTGCCGTACGGCAGCGGAACGTAGATCGCGGGCACCCCGAGCGCGGCGGTCTCCGCGCAGGTCATCGCGCCACCGCGGCACAGCGCCAGGTCGGCGGCGGCGTAGCCCAGCTCCATCTCGTTGATGAACTTGACCCGCACGTACGGCGCGGCCAGGTCGCTGGGCACGTCGAAGTCGTCGTTGCGGGCCCCGATCACGTGCAGCACCTGCACGCCCGCCGAGGTGAGCGCCTTCGCCGACGCCGCCACGGCCAGGTTGATGGAGCGCGCGCCCTGCGACGCGCCGAACACGAACAGGGTCGGCCGGTGCGGGTCCAGCCCGAAGTGGGCGCGGGCCCGCTCGCGCAGCGCGACCCGGTCCAGCGTGGTGATGGACTGGCGCAGCGGCACGCCGACCACCGTCGCACTGCGCAGCGACTCGTCCTGGCGCGGCTGGTGCGGGAAGCCCACCGCCACGTTCTCGGTGAAGCGCATGCCCAGCTTGTTGGCGACCCCGGCCGGCACGTTCACCTCGTGGATCACGATCGGCGTGTGCCGCCGCCACGCGGCCAGGTAGGCCGGGACGGAGACGTACCCGCCGAAGCCGACGACCGCGTCCGCCTCGACCTCGTCCATGACCGCGCGCGCCGCCTTGGTGGACCGGAACATCCGGTCCGGGGTGCGCAGCAGGTTCATGTTCACCGAGCGGGGCAGCTGGTATGCCGGGATGTGCCGCAGGTCGTAGCCGGCCGCCGGGATCAGTTCCGTCTCCAGGCCGCGCGGCGTGCCCAGGCACGTGATGCGCACGTCCGGGTCGTGGCGGCGCAGACAGTCCGCGAACGCCAGCAGCGGGTAGATGTGCCCGCCGGTGCCACCACCGGCCAGCACCACCGACCGCAACCGGCCGTCACCTGACACCATCACCGTCTCCTCTCACCCGGACCACCTGCGTTGCCGGACCTGCCTGGCGACCCGCCCGGACGGCGGTCCCCCGAAGACTGTCCACCGGCCCGCGTCGCCGGCTCCTTCGCCTGCGGTTCGCGCGCCTTGACCACTCCCGTCGCCGCGGTCGCGGAGGCCGCCGTGTCGGCGGGTCGCGCCGGGGACGGCAGGGGTGGCAACGGGGCCCACACTAGCTGGGCCCACTTCGGGGCCGGACGGGCATGCAGGGCTCGTGCCGCGTCCGGCTCCGCGCGGGCGAACGACGCCAGCATGCCGACCGCCGCCAGGGTCACCACCAGGGCCGTGCCGCCGTCGGAGATGAACGGCAGCGGCAGGCCGGTGATCGGCAGCAGCTTGACCACCCCGCCGATGTTGATGACGGCCTGTGCCACCAGCCACAGCGTCACCGCGCAGGCCGCCATCCGGCGGAACGGGTCGTTGACCCGGCGGGCGATGCGCAGCCCGGTGAAGGCGAGCACGGCGAACAGTGACAGCACCACCAGGCAGCCCACCACGCCGAGCTCCTCGGCGATGACCGCGAAGATGAAGTCGTTGTGCGCGCTGGGCAGCCAGTTCCACTTCAGGCTGCTCTTGCCCAGCCCGACCCCGAACCAGCCGCCGTCGGAGATCGCCAGCAGCCCCTGCTTGGACTGGTAGCACGTGTCGTCGTTGGCGGTGCAGGTGATGACCTCGGCGTCGGTCTGGAAGAACGCGCCGAACCGGTCCGACCGGTAGCCGCCCAGGCCGGGCGCGACGATCAGCAGGGCGATGCCGGCCAGGCCGGTGCCGATCAGCATGCCGAAGTAGCGCATCGGCGTGCCGGCCGCCCAGAGCAGGCCGATGAACAGGATCAGCAGGCACAGCATGGTGCCCAGGTCGGTGTAGCCGACCAGCACGAACAGCAGGCCCACCAGCGGGAACAGCGGCGAGAACAGCTCGCGCAGGCGCACGATCGAGTTGCCCTTGCGGGTCAGCACGTCCGCGCCCCACAGCACCAGCGCGAACTTCGCCAGCTCGGACGGCTGGAGCTGGACCGGCCCGATGTACAGCCACAGCGTCTCGGAGTGGACGAAGCCGATCTGCGGCTTGGGCAGCACCTCGGACGCGTACAGCAGCGCGATGCCGTCCATCAGCACCAGCAGCACGATCGACACGGTCAGCGCCACCGGAGCCATGGCCCGGAAGGTGCGCCGCGGCAGGCGCTGGCAGACCCAGAACGCGGCCAGCCCCACCACCGCGGCGATGACCTGCTGCGCGATGACCGCGAACGCGTTGCCGCTGGCGCTGTACGCCGCGACGCTGGTCGCCGAGTAGACCATCGCCAGGCCGATGACCAGTAGCAGGCCCGCGCTGGCCAGCAGCAGGTAGTACGAGGCCAGCGGGCGGGACAGCAGGCCGCGCAGGGCGGCCAGCCAGGTGAACAGGTCCACCCGCAGCGCGCGGGGAGCCGGCGTGGCCGCCTCGGCGGGCGGGGCTGCCGTACGGGCGTCACCGGTCATCGAGAGGACTCCGATCTCGGCCGCTGCGGACGGGGTGCTGTTCTGTTGTGCCGGGCGCCGCGCGGCGCGGGCCGGGTCAGCCGGGCAGGGCGCGGACCGCCTCGGCGAACGCCTCGCCGCGGCGGGCATAGCTGGGGAACATGTCCAGGGACGCGGCGGCGGGCGCGAGCAGCACGGTGTCGCCCGGCTCGGCCAGCCGGGCGGCCGCCTGCACGACCTCCGCCATCGCCCCATCATCCGTGCGGGCGACGTCCACCACGGGCAGGTGCGGCGCGTGTCGCGCGAGCGCCGCGGCGATCTCGGCCCGATCCACGCCGAGCAGCACCGCCCCGGCCAGCCGTGGCGCGACCCGGGCCGTCAGCTCGTCGATGTCGACGCCCTTGAGCTGCCCGCCCGCCACCCACACGATGCGCTCGTACGAGGTCAGCGACGCCTGCGCGGCGTGCGGGTTGGTCGCCTTGCTGTCGTCGACCCAGGTCACCCCGCCGACCACGGCCACGTGCGCGTTGCGGTGGGGTTCGGGCACGTAACCGGCCAGGCCGCGCTGGATCGCCTCGTGCGGCACGCCCACCGAGCGCGCCAGCGCGGCGGCGGCCAGGGCGTTGGCCACGTTGTGCGCGCCGACCGGGTGGATGTCGGCCAGGGTGGCCAGCTCGTGGGCGTCGCCGTCGCCGGTGCGGTCCACGAGCACGTCCTCGACCACGCCGACGCAGCCGCGCGGCGGCACGTCGAGGGTGAAGCCGACCAGCGGGCCGGGCGGCCCTGCCGCGTGCAGCCCTTCCAGCAGCGCCCTGACGCGCGGATCGTCGAGGTTGCCGACCGCGGTGCCCCCGGTGGCCGCCGAGCGCCACACGGCGGTCTTGGCCCCCGCGTAGTGGTCGAAGCCGCCGTGCCAGTCCAGATGGTCGTCGGCGAGGTTGAGCAGCGCGCCGCCGTGCGGGGCCAGCGTCGAGGACCAGTGCAGCTGGAAGCTGGACAGCTCGACGGCCAGCACCTCGTATCCGGCGGGGCCGCCGGCCTGGGCGTCGACCAGCGGCACGCCGATGTTGCCCAGCGCCGCGGTGCGCAGGCCGGCCGCCGCCAGGATCGCGGCCAGCATGGTGACCGTGGTGGTCTTGCCGTTGGTGCCGGTGACCGCCAGCCAGCGGGGGCCGTCCGGCTTGCGCAGCCGCCAGGCCAGCTCCGGTTCGCTGTACACCTCGATGCCGGCCGCCGCGGCGGCCAGGGCCAGCGGGTGGTGCGGCGGGATGCCGGGCGTCACGACCAGGTCGTCGACCCCGGACAGCAGCTGCCCGGGGTCGGGCTCGCCGATCACCACGGGGATGCCCAGGCCCGCGAGCCGCTCGGTGACCTCCGATGCCGTCCGGTCGACGACGGTCACCTTGGCGCCGAGGCCCGCCAGGGCGGTGGCGCAGGCGGCTCCGGCCACCCGCGCCCCGGCCACCAGCACCGAACGGCCCTCGTACATCGATGTCACCCCATCACGCGCAGGAAGTCGCTGTAGAAGATGCCCAGGCCGATCGCCACCCCGATGCCGCCGATGATCCAGAAGCGGACGACGATGTTGACCTGGCTCCAGCCTGCCAACTCGAAGTGGTGGTGCAGCGGCGACATGCGGAAGACCCGTTTGCCGGTGGTCCGGAAGGAGATCACCTGGATCACCAGCGACATCGTGATGATCACGAACAGGCCGCCGATGATGGGCAGCAGCAGCAGGGTGCGCGTCGACATGGCCAGGCCCGCGATGAGCCCGCCCAGCGCGAGCGCACCGGTGTCGCCCATGAAGATGCGGGCCGGCGAGGTGTTCCACCACAGGAAGCCGACCAGTGCGCCGGCCGCCGCGGCGGCGATCATCGCCACTTCCAGCGGGTCGCGTACCGCGTAGCAGTAGTTGTTGGGGTTCGCCGCGTAGCCGGAGGTGTCGGCGCACCAGTGCTGGTACTGCCAGGCCGCGATGAAGCTGTACGCCCCGATCACCATCACCGAGGTGCCGGTGGCCAGGCCGTCCAGGCCGTCGGTCAGGTTCACGCCGTTGGTCGCGCCGAGCACGACGAACACGAACAGGACGATCGCGGCGACCTTGCCGATGTCCAGCCAGCCGATGTCCCGGACGAACGAGATCTTGGTGGAGCCGACGGTCTCGGTGTTCGAGCCCGGGTCGCTCAGCGCGATGATGCCGAACGCCGCGCCGACCAGCAGCTGGCCCAGCAGCTTGCCGCGCTTGTTCAGGCCGCCGCTGTTGCGCCGGCGCACCTTGAGGAAGTCGTCGATGAAGCCGACCGCGCCGGAGAACACGAACAGGCCGAGCAGCACCAGCGCGGTGATGGTCGGGGTGATCTGGGCGATCTGCTTCTCGGGCAGGGTGGTCAGGCTCAGGTGCGCCACCACGTAGGCGATGACGGTGGCGAAGATGAACACCACGCCGCCCATCGTGGGCGTCCCCTTCTTGGCCAGGTGGGTCTGCGGCCCGTCGGTGCGGATGGGCTGGGCGGCCTTGAGCCGGGTGAAGGCTTTGATGGCAAGAGGGGTGCCGAAGAGGGATACCGCGAACGCCACCAGGATCGCGACGATGATGGATCTCATCGGTGGCCGTCTCCGTCACTCGCACCCTGCAGGGCACGTGTCTCGCGCAGTGCGTCCACCACATCCCAGGTCCGGTATCGCGAACCCTTCACCAGCACGACGTCCGCGGACCGCAGACGCTCCCGCAGCACACCGATCGCCGCGGCCTGATCGCTGACCAGCACCGACTCACCTTCCCACTGCCGCACCGAGGCCGCGCCGTCGAGGATCGGCGCGGCCGACTCGCCCACCACGATGAGCAGGCCGACGCCGAGCGTAGCCGCCAGCGCTCCCACCTCGGCATGGCCGTCGCGCTCCGCCGGACCGAGCTCGGCGTGGTAGCCGAGCACCGCCACGGTGCGCCGCTCGTCCTGACCTGCGCCGCCGAGGGTGTGCAGCGCGCGCAGCGCCGCCGCGGTCGAGGCCGGATTCGCGTTGTACGAGTCGTCGATGACCGTGACACCGTCGGCACGGTCGAAAACATCCATCCTTCGGGTCGAGACGGCGCGCAACCGGGCCAGCGCCGCGGGCAGTTCGGCCCACGGCAGGCCGCAGCGCAGCGCGACCGCAGCCGCCAGCAGCGTGTTGCCCACCTGGTGCGCGCCGGTCAGCCCCAGCTCCACCCGTGCCGACTCGGTTCCTCGCACCACGGTGTACGAGGGGCGCCCGCGCCCGTCCAGCACGACGTCCACGGCCCGCAGGTCCGCGTTCTCGGCCTGACCCACCAGCACCGACGGCGCGGCGGTGACGCCGGCCATCGCCGCGACCCGCGGGTCGTCGCCGTTGAGCACGGCCAGCCCGTCCGCGGGCAGCGCCTGCACGATCTCGGACTTGGCCAGGGCGATGCCCTCCACCGAGCCGAACTCGCCGATGTGCGCCACCCCGACGTTGACCACCACGCCGATGTTCGGCGGGGCGATCTCGCAGAGGTCCTTGATGTGCCCGGCGCCGCGCGCACCCATCTCCAGCACGAGGAACCGGGTGTCCGCGTCGGCTTTCAGCGCCGTGTACGGCAGCCCCAGCTCGTTGTTGAACGTGCCGGGCGGTGCCACGGTCGGGCCGAGCTCACTGAGCAGGCCGCCGATCAGGTCCTTGGTCGTCGTCTTGCCCGACGAGCCGGTGATCGCCACGACGGTCGTGTCGAGGCGGTCCAGCACGGCTCGGGCCAGCCGGGCCAGCGCGGCCAGCGGGTCGGCGACCACGATCGTCGGCAGTTCGGGCACCGGGCGCGTGCCGAGCAGAGCCACCGCACCGGCGGCCGCGGCGGCCGGGGCGAAGTCGTGCCCGTCGGCCTTCTCCCCCGCGAACGCGACGAACAGGCCACCGGTGCCGATCTTGCGGGAGTCGAACTCCACGGTGCCGGTCACCCGCGACTGCGGGTCGCCGCCGTGCAGCTCGCCGTCGACGGCGGCGGCGATCTCGGCCAGGCTCAGCGGGATCATCGGCCCTCCTCGTGTTCGGCGGCCGGGTCGGCCTGGTCTGTCGCGGCGTCACGCGGCGCGGCGGCCCGCTGACCGGAGCCGTGGCGGGCCGTCAGCGCGGCGGCCAGTTCGATGCGGTCGTCGAACGGAAGCACCTCGCCGTTGATCTCCTGGCCGGTCTCGTGGCCCTTGCCGAGCAGCGCGATCACGTCGCCGTCCTTGGCCCGCTCCACCGCCTCGGCGATGGCGGCCCGGCGACCGGCGATCTCGACGACCTCGGCCACGGCGCCCGCCGTGCCCGCCAGCACGCCGCCGCGGACCACGGCCGGGTCCTCGGTGCGCGGGTTGTCGTCGGTGACGATGAGCAGGTCTGAGCCCTGCGCCCCGGCCGCGCCCATGAGCGGGCGCTTGCCGGTGTCCCGGTCGCCGCCCGCGCCGAGCACGCAGATCAGGCGGCCGCCGCGCGCGTCGGCCAGCGAGCGCAGGGCCAGCAGCGCCGCCTCGATCGCGCCGACCTTGTGCGCGTAGTCGACCACGCCCACCACCGGGCCGGGCGCGTCGACCTGCTCCAGCCGGCCGGGCACGCCCGGGCACGCGGCGATGCCGTCGGCGGCGGTGCGCGGGTCGACCCCGACCGCGGTCAGGCAGGCCAGCGCCAGCAGCGCGTTGGCCACGTTGTGCAGGCCGGGCAGCCGGACCCCGGCGGGCACCGGGCCGGCCGGGCCGAGCGCGGTGAAGCGCTGGCCGAAGTCCTGCTCGACGACGTCGGCGGCGTGCCAGGTCGCGGCGGGATCGCCCAGGGCGGAGTAGGTGATCGTGGCCGGGCGGCGCAGCGGCAGCAGGGCCGCGTCGTCGAAGTTGAGCACCTCGACCCGGCAGCGGCCGTCGAACAGCCGCGCCTTGGCCTGGAAGTAGTCGTCGGAGTCGGTGTGGAAGTCCAGGTGGTCCGAGCCGAAGTTGGTGTAGCCGCCGACGGCGAAGCGCACCCCGCCGACGCGGCCCATCACCAGCGCGTGGCTGGACACCTCCATCACCACCGCGGTGACGCCGTTCTCCCTGGCCAGCGCGAACAGGGCGTGCAGGTCGGTCGCCTCGGGGGTGGTGCGCACGCTGGTCACCCGGACGTCGCCCAGCCGGGTCTCGACGGTGCCGATCAGGCCGGTCACGTGTCCGGCGGCGCGCAGCCCGGACTCGACGAGGTACGCGGTGGAGGTCTTGCCGGCGGTGCCGGTCAGCCCGATCACGGTCAGCGCCGAGGTGGGCGAGCCGTAGACGGCGTCGGCGACCGGCCCCAGCGCCTCGCGGGCGTCCGCGACGACCAGCACGGGCACCCCGGCCGCCAGGGCGGGCGCGAGCGCCGGGTGGGCCGCGCCCGCGGCGTCGGTCAGCACGGCCACCGCGCCGGCGGCCAGCGCCCCGGGGACGAACTCCGCGCCGTGGCGGCGGGCGCCGGGCAGGGCCGCGTACAGATCCCCGGGCCGCACCTGGTCGCTGGCGTGGGTGATGCCGGTCACCTCGGCCGCGAGCGCCTCCGGCGAGGCCTCGCTGACGGCTCCGGACAGGCTCGCGAGCGCGGCGAGACCGACCGGCGCCACGCGGGCGGGCCGCAGCGGGGCGGCGGTGGAGCTGAGTTTCCCAGGCACGGCGTCAGACCTTACCCGCTGGCCCATGACCTACCGCACACCTGTGCCCGCTGTGTCTGACTTCTAGTGACATGCATCAGTAATACGTGACGAACTTGGGCGACCCGATGGTGCTCGGCAGCACCTTGAAGTGCCGCAGCGTGTACGCCATGATGTCGCGGAACGCCGGACCGGCGACCTTGCCGCCCGCCCCGACGCCCGGCGTCTTGACGAACACGGCCACCACGTAGCGCGGATTCTCGGCGGGGGCCATGCCGATGAACGAGCCGACCTCGCCCTTGACGTACTTGCCGTTGAGCACCTGCGAGCCGGTGCCGGTCTTGCCGGAGATGCGGTAGCCGGGCAGCGCCGCCGAGCGGCCGGTGGCCTGGTCGACGGTGGTCACCGCCTCCATGATCTCGCGCAGCGCGGCGGCGTTCTCGGCGCTGATGACCCGGTGCGACTTCGGCGGCGCGGGCTCGGTCACCTTGCCGCCGGGCGCGATGGTCTGCTTGATCAGGTGCGGCTGCACCCAGACGCCGTCGTTGGCGATCGCCGCGTACGCCGCCGCCATCTGCAGCGGCGTCACCGCCATCTCGTGCCCGATCGGGATCGAGCCGTGCGACGTCCCGCTCCAGTCCTCGGGGGCCTGCAGCTGGCCGGACGACTCGCCGGGCACCCCGATCCCGGTGGGCTGGCCGAGCCCGAACAGCTTCTGGTACTCGTACAGCTTCTCCGCGCCCAGCTTCTCGGCGATCTTGATGGTGGCCACGTTCGACGAGTACGCCATCAGCCCCGGCAGGGTGATCCGGGTGCCCTCGGCGAACTGGTGGGTGTCCCAGTAGACCTGGTCGCCCTTCTTGATCGACGGGCCGATCTTCACCGTCGAGTCGGGCTCGATCACGCCCTCCTGCAGCGCCGCCGACAGCACGATCGCCTTGTGCACCGAACCGGGGTCGACCACCACCGAGGTGGCGTTGTCGGCCAGCACCTCCGGCTTGGCCTCGCTCGGGTTGGCCGCGTCGAACGTCGGGTGGCTGCCCTGCGCGACGACCTCGCCGGTCCGGGCGTCCAGCACCACCACCGCACCCCAGACCGCCTTGACCTTCTCCATGTTCGCGGCCAGGATGTGCTGCGCCTGGAACTGCACGTCGCGATCGATGGTGAGGGTCAGCGAGCTGCCCGGCTGCGCCGGGGTCTCCCGCCGGAAGCCGCCCGGGATGGGCTTGTTCAGCTGCCCGTTGCCGGTCTCGTACTGCAGCTGCCCGTTGCGCCCGCGCAGCACCTGGTCGTAGCGGGCCTCGATGCCGGCCAGGCCGTTGAGGTCGGTGCCGGTGAACCCGATGAGATTGGCCGCCAGGTCGTGGCCCGGATGATCCCGCCGCTCGTCGCGGTCGACGATGATGCCGGGCAGCTTGAGCGCGCGCACCATGTTCGCGGTGTCCACGCTCAGCCCGCGCAGCAGCCACCGGAAGCGGATGGGCTTGCCGCTGACCTCCTGCTTGCCCTTCTGCAGCAGCGGCTCGATCTCCGAGGGAGCCTTGCCCAGCAGCGGCGCGAGCAGCCCGGCGGTCGTCTGGGGCTCCACGACCAGCTCGGGGTCGACCGCGACGAAGCGCGCCTCCACGCTCTGGGCCAGCACCGCCCCGGTGCGGTCGAAGATGCCGCCGCGCGGCGCGGGCAGCTTGATCGTGTCGAGCCGGTCCTCGAGCCCCTGCGCCGCGAACGCGGGCGCGTCGGCCAGCTGGAACTGCACCAGCCGCACCCCGATCGCGGCGAACAGCAGCAGCGACAGGGCGGTGGCCAGGCGCAGCCGGCGGCGCGGCTCGCCCATCTTCGGCGGGTCGGGCGGCGGGGCGACCGGGCGCTGCCGGCGGTCCTGCGGCCGGCCGCGGCCTGCGGGCAGCCGGTCGTCGCGGTACGGGTTGCGGGCCCGGGCGGCCTGCGTACGCCCGACGAACTCGCGGTCCGCGCGGACCGCGGGCCGGCCGCGACCCGCGGCGGCGGTGCGCCGGCGCGGAGCCTCCTCGACGTCGAAGTCGCCCTCGTCGTCGGCGCGGCGCGGCCGCCGGCTCGGCGCCCCCGTGACCCGTCCCAGCCGCTGCGGCGGGCGGCCCTCCTCGGCCCGGCCGCCGCGCACCATGCGCAGCTCGGCCCGGCGGCGCTGGAGCTCGGCCTCGGCCTGCGGGTCGGGGGCGGAGTCCGCGCCGGAACCGCCGTCGCGGGTGGTCCGTCCGCGGGGAGTGAAGGCGCGTGCGTCGCCGATACCGCTGCGCCGGTTGCGCCCCCGGTCCTCCGGCTCGTCGGTGTCACGTCGCGCCATCGTCGCCCCTTCTACGCCGTCATGCAGGCAGGCTCCGGCACGGCCCCCGAACGGGGGCCATGCCGGAGCGCGATGCTCACTGGCTGGTGATGCTCGGCTTGCCGGTGGCGGGCTGCGGCACCCCGATGATCTTGCCGTCGGGGAGCCGGATGAAGGCGGGCGCACCCGCCGGCACCAGGCCCAGCCGCTTGGCCGCCGCCTCCAGGCGACCCGGCGACTCCGCCTCCGTGATCTCCTGCGTGATCTGCTGCTCGCGCAGGTCGAGTTGCGCCTGCTGCTTCTTCAGATCGGTCAGCTGGATGGCACCCTCGGAGATCTTGGTGTTGAGCACCAGGATGCCGAGCACTCCGGCGACCACGACCAGCACGATGAGCAGCACGAACGGCGTTCGCGGCGCCGCCACCGGCATCGGCGGAGCCAGCCGCAGCCGCGGTCGCCGCACCTGCTGCGGCGGAACGGCCTCCGGCTGCACCGCCAGCGCGGCACTGCCCACCGTCCGGTAGCGTGCGCCCGAACGGCCTTCCTCACTCGCCTTCGCGTCGTTCGTCACGGCCCGACCCCCCGGTCGCGACGCCCCCTGCGACGGCGTTGTGCTGCGGCGCGATGCCCGCAGCGGTGTCACGTTCATCCCTACCCCCTTTGCTCGCAGCCTGCCGGTCCCCCGGTCAGGGACCCTGGTCCTGCTCAATCAGTTGCACGGCCCGCAGGCGCACCGACGCCGCCCGCGGGTTGCGGGCCACCTCGGCCTCCGACGCCATCTCGGCCCCGCCCCTGGTCAGCAGGCGCAGCGTCGGCCCGGTGCCCGGCAGCTCGACCGGCAGGTCCACCGGTCCGGTGCTGCGGGCGCGGGCCGCGAAGGCCTGCTTGGTGATCCGGTCTTCGAGCGAGTGGTACGACAGCACCACCACCCGTCCGCCGGGCTCCAGCACGTCGATCGCGGCGGGCAGGGCACGCTCCCACGTGGACAGCTCGCCGTTGACCTCGATGCGCAGCGCTTGGAACGTCCGCTTGGCCGGATGTCCCCCGGTACGCCGGGCCGGCGCCGGGATCGAGTCCCGCACCAGCTCGGCCAGCAGGGCCGATGACGTGATCGGCGCCTTGGCGCGCTCGCGCAGGATCGCCGCCGCGATCCTCGACGCGAACTTCTCCTCCCCGTACACCCGCAGGATCCGGGTCAGCTCGGGGTGCGAGTAGCTGTTGACGATCTCCTGGGCGGTGACGCCCCGGGTCTGGTCCATGCGCATGTCGAGCGGCGCGTCCTGGGCGTACGCGAACCCGCGGTCGGCCTCGTCGAGCTGCAGCGACGACACCCCGAGGTCGAACAGGACCCCGTCGACCCGCTCCAGGCCGAGCTTCGGCAGCACCTGCGGCAGCTCGTCGTAGACGGCGTGCACCAGGTGCACCCGGTCGCCGAACCGCTCCAGCCGCCGCTGCGAGTGGGCCAGGGCCTCGGTGTCGCGGTCGAGCCCGACCAGGATCGTGTTCGGGTGCGCCAGCAGCACGGCCTCGGCGTGGCCGCCGAGCCCGGTGGTGCCGTCGACGTAGACCGTGCGTCCGCCGGGTGCGTGACCGGGCCGGTCCAGGGCGGGGGCCAGCAACTCCAGGCATCGATCAAGCAGAACCGGCACGTGTACGCCACGTGGCTCCACCATCTCGACCCCCCTGTTTTCGCTGTGCCTCGTCGTACCGCCAGATCCCCAACCGCTTCCCCGTTCTCACCCTCGTCGCGGCCGAGGGTGAGAGCGATGCGCCTGGCGTCGGGGAAGTGACGCCAGGTGCCGGAGCGGGTGGAGATCTCGCGGTACGACTTCCGAGCCCGGCCGTTGTACGCGTGCCGGACCCCCGTCCTCACAGACCGCCGGGCAGCACCCCCTCCTCGATGTCGGCGAACTCGTCCTCGTTCGCCTCGAGGTAGGCGTCCCACGCCTGCTTGTCCCAGACCTCGACCCGGGTGCTGGCGCCGATGACCACGAGGTCCCGCTCCAGTCCCGCGTATTCGCGCAGGTGGCCCGGGATGGTCACCCGGCCCTGCTTGTCGGGGATCTCGTCGTGCGCGCTGGCGAAGAAGACCCGGCTGTAGGCACGGGCCGCCTTGTGCGTCATCGGAGCCTCGGCCAACTGGCCCGCGATGCGCTGGAACTCCGGCGTCGGAAAGACGTAGAGACAGCGCTCCTGCCCTTTGGTGATCACGACACCTCCTGCCAGCTCGTCACGGAACCGAGCGGGCAGGATCAGCCGGCCCTTGTCGTCGAGCCGGGGAGTATGGGTGCCCAGAAACATCGGCCCCCACCCCCTCCAGCACCGACACCGACGCCGTCTCGTTTCGCGGACGAGTCGGCGTGCGTTGCCCCCGGGGCCGGCGGACCATCCGGCCCGCCATTGCGCCCCACTTTACTCCACTTCCCTCCACGGTCAATGCGGATTCAGCCTTCCGGGTGCGGTTTCGCTCCACATAGGCGCAGCTCATGGCCGTAAACGACCGGTGGAGGGCGGCGCGGCGCGTTACCAAGGTCATCTTTTTGACACCCGGAGTCGCCGCAGCAAAAAGCACCCTCCGTCTCCGCGCAATCACCCGGAGGTGGCTATGCGGTGACAGAGGGTGCTTGACAGCTGCCTCTTGGTACTACTCAGTTATATGACCGTCGATCTCCAGGTCAGTCCCCGGCGGTGTCGGCTTCAGCCTCGTCGCCGTCCTCCTCGGTCCGGGCGGCGGGCCCGGCGGACTCCGGGCCGGCGTCCGGGTCCTCGCCGGACGGGCGGCGCTGGTCGCGGCGGGACTGCCCGTCGGGCTGGGCCGACGCGCTGGCGGAGGTCTTGGCGGTGGTCGGGGCGGGTTTGGCGGCGGGGGCGCCGAGCAGGCTGACCGCGGCGATACCGGCGCCCAGGCCCAGCAGCAACCGGGCGGGGCGCCGCTCGGGGAGTTCGAGCACAGCGATGTCCTTCCAGGGGTGCGGCTTCCCACTATGCCGGAGGCTCGCCACCGGCACGTGGCGCGCAGACGCGCGCGGCTGCTGTATCGTTTTACCCTTTCGGACCCGATTCGCGCAATACGCTGGGAAAACAGCCGACCGGACAGTGGTTCACGCCACAGGCCTGACGCCGTCCGGGAGTCAGGTAGCCTCTCCGGCGTGACGGAGAACAAGCTGCCGCTGCGAGCCTCGCTCGCGGCATCGGTCTCGCGCACCGCCGCCGCGCTCTCGCGCGCCACCGGCCGGGGCGACGGATCGGTCATCGGCGGGCGACTAGGCATGATGATCGACCCGGATCTGCTCGCCCACCTGGCGGCCGGGCGGCGCATCGCGCTGGTCTCCGGCACCAACGGCAAGACCACCACCACGCGGTTCACCGCGGCGGCGGTCGGCGTGCTGGGCGACGTCGCCACGAACTCGTTCGGCGCGAACATGCCCACCGGCCACACCTCCGCGCTGGCCCGCGCCGGCGCCACGCCGTACGCCGTGCTGGAGGTCGACGAGCACTACCTGGCGCAGGTGCTCAAGGCCACCACGCCGCTCGTCGTCGCGCTGCTGAACCTCTCCCGCGACCAGCTCGACCGGGCCAAGGAGGTGGCGATGATGGCGCAGCTGTGGCGCGACGCCCTCACCGACCACCCCGACGTGCACGTCGTCGCCAACGCCGACGACCCGATGGTCGTCTACGCCGCCGCCGCGCACGCCGCGGCCGGTGAGGGCCGGGTGACCTGGTTCTCCGCCGGTCAGCGCTGGCGCGAGGACGCGCACGTCTGCCCCGCCTGCGGCGCGCACATCGAGCGCGACGAGGCCGACGCGGACTCGTGGCGCTGCGCCACCGGCGACCTGGTCCGCCCGGCGCCCCAGTGGACCGTCGACGAGTCCGCCGTGATCGACCCCGAGGGCGTACGCCACGAGGTCAAGCTCCAGCTCCCCGGCAAGGTCAACGTCGGCAACGCGGCGACCGCGCTGGCCGTGGCGCACCGGTTCGGGGTCTCCCCCGCCGACGCCGCGCCCAAGCTGGCCGAGGTCGCCAGCGTGGCCGGCCGCTACGCCCAGGTCGACCGGGACGGGCGCAACATCCGCCTGCTGCTGGCCAAGAACCCGGCCAGCTGGCTGGAGGCCTTCGACATGGCCGAGGAGCAGCCCACCCTGCTGTCGATCAACGCGCGGGACCCCGACGGCTTCGACACCAGCTGGCTGTTCGACGTCGACTTCGCGCCGCTGCGCGGCCGCCAGGTCCTCATCACCGGCGACCGGGCCTACGACCTCGCCGTACGGCTGCAGGTCAACGACGTCCCCTTCACCCACGTGAAGACATTCGACGAGGCGGTCGCGGCGGTGCCGCCCGGCCGCCTGGAAGTGATCGCGAACTACACCGCGTTCCAGGACATCCGAGCGGAGTTGGATCGAGTTGTCTAGCGCACTCCAGATCGTCTGGGTCTACCCCGACCTGCTGTCCACCTACGGCGACCGCGGCAACATGCTGATCCTGGCGCACCGCGCCAAGCTGCGCGGCATCCCCGCCGAGACCGTCGAGGTGCGCTCCGACCAGGCGCTGCCCTACGGCGACATCTACCTCATCGGCGGCGGCGAGGACGGCCCGCAGGCCCTGGCCGCCCAGCGGCTGCTGGCCGACCGCGGCCTGCACCGCGCCGTGGACCGCCGCGCGGTGGTGTTCGCCGTCTGCGCCGGTTACCAGCTGCTCGGCAACAGCTTCTTCGCCAAGGGCGCCAAGTGCGACGGCCTGGGCCTGCTCGACCTGCACTCCGACCGCGGCCCCACCCGGGCCGTCGGCGAGCTGGCCGGCGACATCGACCCGGCGCTGGGCCTGCCCATGCTCACCGGCTTCGAGAACCACGGCGGCCGCACCCACCTCGGTCCCGGGGTCAAGCCGCTGGCCAAGGTCCGCGCCGGCATCGGCAACGACGGCGCGACCGAGGGCGCGTGGTCCGGCACCGTCATCGGCACGTACTCGCACGGCCCCGCCCTGTCGCGCAACCCGGCCCTGGCCGACCTGCTGCTGCGCTGGGCGACCGGCGAGGAGAACCTGGCCGCCGCCGACGACACCTGGCACACCCGGCTGCGCAGCGAGCGCCTCGGCGCAGCGGGACTCGTGTGACCGCCGCTGCCGAGGTCACGACCTCGACGACGACTGACACCATGGCGCCGGACGCTCCGCCGCAGACACCGCCGACCGGCCGCGCGGCCGGCACGCACTGGCCCCGGCTGGTCGCGCTCGCCGGCCTGGTCGGGCTGGCCGGCTTCGCCGCGTGGAAGCTGCCGCTGGAGAAGCTGCCTGCCTGGGTGGACCAGCTCGGCCCGGCCGCTCCGGCGGTCGCGGTGCTGGTCTGCACGGTGCTGCTGTGCGCGCTGGTGCCGCGTACCGCGATCTCGCTGGGCTGCGGGGCGCTGTTCGGCGCGATCGGCGGGGCCGCCTGGTCGTTGACCGCGGCGCTGCTGGCCGCGACGATCACGTACGCCGCCGGGCGCTGGGCGGGGCGTGACTTCGTCGCCGCGCACGCCGGGGACCGGCTGGCCCGGCTCGACCGGTGGCTGGCCCGGCGCGGCCTGCTGGCCGTCATCGTGGTCCGGCTACAGCCGATCGCCCCGTTCGGCCTGGTCGGATACGCGTACGGGACCAGCTCGGTGCGCTTCCGGCACTACCTGCTGGGCACCGCGCTGGGCGGGCTGCCGTCGTCGTTCAGCTACGCCACCATCGGCGCGGCCGCAATCGCCCCGCACTCGCTGAGCTGGCTCACCTTCATCCCGGCCGCGACCGGCATCCTGATCAGCGCCGCCGCCGCCCTGCACTGGCGCCACCAGACCCGCACCACCGCCCGCCCGGCCACCGCCTGATCAGTCCGCGGTGCCGGCGGGCACCACCCACTGCGTGGACTGGCCGGTGACCGCGGCGATGGTGTCGAAGTCGCGGTCGTAGTGCAGCACGGTGAGCCGTTGCAGTTCGGCGGTCGCCGCGAGCAGCAGGTCCGGTATGGACGCGGCACGGTGCTGCCCCCGGCGCGCGAGTTCATGCTGCACCTCCGCGGCGCGCTCCCAGGCCCGTTCGGCGACCGGCACCCAGGCGAAGGCCAGCCGGAAGCGCCGCGCACCGGCCTCGTACTCGGCCAGGTTGCGGGCTGAGTAAAGGGTCTCCAGCTCGGAGACGGGGCACATCGCCACCCGGCCGGACTCGATCAGCGGGCCGAGCACCGCCAGCACGGCCGGATGCCGCAGCCGGTGCAGCGCGCTGGTGTCGACCAGGTAGGTCACGACCACGCGGCGGCGTGGACGGCATCGTCGCCGAGGTCGGCGAAGGCGCCGCCGGCGAACATCTCGATGACGTCACGTCGTGCCTTGGCCGCGATCACCTCGCGGATGGCGAGCCGGACCGCCTCGGTGTTCTTCGTGGTGCCGAGGATGTCCTTGGCCTGCGTGAGCTCTTCCTGGTCGATGTCGACGAGCACCTGGGTCACCGCACCGCTCCGATCTTTAAAGAATCTTCACCCAGAAGTTTAATGAACGATGCCCTAGATCGTAAGAGCGGCTGGTGGCGGCCTACGTCGAAGGCGTTAAGAAGGGCACCTTCCATAACGCGGAGCGTTAAGAAGGTGCCCTTCTTTCGGGCACAGCTCAGGCGACGATGCTGACCAGGCGGCCGGGGATGACGATGACCTTCTTCGGCTCCTTGCCGGCCAGGGAGTCGGTGACCGCGGCCAGCGCGGCGGCGCGGACCTCGTCCTCGGCGGCCTCGGCAGCCACCTCGACCCGGCCGCGGACCTTGCCGTTGACCTGGACCGGGTAGGTGACCAGGTCTGCGGTCAGCAGCGCCGGGTCGGCGACCGGGAAGTCGGCGAAGGTCAGCGAGCCGTCGTGGCCCAGCTTGGACCACAGCTCCTCGGCGATGTGCGGGGCGACCGGGGCCAGCATCAGCACCAGCGGCTCGGCGATCTCGCGCGGGGTCGCGCCGGCCTTGGTCACCGCGTTGGTCAGCTCGATCAGCTTCGCGACGGCGGTGTTGAAGCGCAGCGCGGCCATGTCCTCGCGGACCCCGGCGATGGTGCGGTGCAGCAGGCGGCGCAGGTCGTCGGAGGCCGGGGCGTCGACCACGGTGACGCCGCCGGTCTGCTCGTCGACGATGGTGCGCCAGACCCGCTGCAGGAAGCGGTACGAGCCGACGACGGCCCGGGTCTCCCAGGGGCGGGACACCTCCAGCGGGCCCATGGACATCTCGTAGACGCGGAAGGTGTCGGCGCCGTAACGCTCGACCATCTCGTCGGGCGTGACGACATTCTTCAGCGACTTGCCCATCTTGCCGTACTCGCGGTTGACCTTCTCGCCGTTCCAGGTGAAGACGGTCGGCTGCTCCTCGGCGACCTCCTCGGCCGGGACGTAGGCGCCCCGGTCGTCGGTGTACGCGTACGCCTGGATGTAGCCCTGGTTGAACAGCCGGTGGTAGGGCTCGTAGCTGCTGACCCGGCCCAGGTCGAACAGCACCTTGTGCCAGAACCGGGCGTACAGCAGGTGCAGCACGGCGTGCTCGACGCCGCCGACGTACAGGTCGACGCCGCCGGAGTCGCCCGCGTGCTGCGGACCGACCCAGTAGGCCTCGTTGGCCGGGTCGACGAAGGCCAGCTCGTTGGTGGGGTCCAGGTAGCGCAGCTGGTACCAGCAGGAGCCGGCCCACTGCGGCATGGTGTTGGTCTCGCGGATGTAGGTCTGCGGGCCGTCGCCCAGGTCCAGCTCGACCTCGGTCCACTCCTTGTTGCGCGACAGCGGCGTCTCCGGCGAGGAGCCGGCGTCGTCGGGCTCGAAGGTCTTCGGCGAGAAGTCGGCGACCTCGGGCAGCTCCAGCGGCAGCATCGACTCGGGCAGCGCGATGGCCTGGCCGTCGGGGCCGTACACGATCGGGAACGGCTCGCCCCAGTAGCGCTGGCGGCTGAACAGCCAGTCGCGCAGCCGGTACGTGGTCGCGCCCTGGCCGTGGCCCTCGGCCTCCAGCCAGGCGATGATCTTCTCCTTGGCCTCGGCGATGCCCAGGCCGTCCAGCATGCCGGAGTTGATCGCCGGGCCCTCGCCGGTGAACGCCTTGCCGTCGAAGCCCGCCGTCGGCTGCACGGTGCGGATGATGGGCAGCTCGAAGACCTCGGCGAACTCCCAGTCGCGCTCGTCCTGGCCGGGGACGGCCATGATCGCGCCGGTGCCGTAGCCGGCCAGCACGTAGTCGGCGATGAACACCGGCACGCGCGCGCCGTTGACGGGGTTGACCGCGTACGCCCCGGTGAAGACGCCCGTCTTGACCTTGGCGTCGGCCTGGCGCTCGACCTCGGTCTTCGCCGCGGCCTCGGCACGGTACGCGGCGACCGCCGCGGCCGGGGTGTCGTGCCCGCCGGTCCACACCTCGTGGGTGCCCTCGGGCCAGGCCGCCGGCACGATGCCGTCGACCAGCTCGTGCTCGGGCGCGACGACCATGTATGTCGCGCCGTA
This sequence comes from Catellatospora chokoriensis, assembly GCF_011297315.1. Classification (NCBI taxonomy): domain Bacteria; kingdom Bacillati; phylum Actinomycetota; class Actinomycetes; order Micromonosporales; family Micromonosporaceae; genus Catellatospora; species Catellatospora chokoriensis. The sequence continues at coordinate 32,580 of NZ_JAAOTI010000021.1, read as the reverse complement.
GACGGTGTCCGGGCGCGTGGTGAACACGCGGACGACCTCGGCGCTGCCCTCGACCGGGAACGAGATGTGCGCGCCCGTCGAGCGGCCGATCCAGTTCCGCTGCATCGCCTTGATCGGCTCGGGCCAGTCCAGCGTGTCCAGGTCGTCGATCAGGCGATCGCCGTACGCGGTGATGCGCATCATCCACTGCTTCAGGCTGCGCTTGAAGACCGGGAAGTTGCCGCGCTCGCTGCGCCCGTCGGAGGTGACCTCCTCGTTGGCCAGCACCGTGCCCAGGCCGGGGCACCAGTTCACCGGGGCCTCGGAGACGTACGCCAGGCGGTGCTCGTTGATGATCGCGCGCTGCTCGGCGACGGACTTCGACGCCCAGGTCGGGTCCTCGGCGGCGAACTTCTCGACCAGCTCGCTGATCGGCCGGGCCTTGCCCTGCTCGGCGTCGTACCAGGAGTTGAAGACCTGCAGGAAGATCCACTGGGTCCAGCGGTAGAACTCGACGTCGGTGGTGGCCACCGAGCGCCGGTCGTCGTGGCCCAGGCCCAGCATGCGCAGCTGGGCACGGTAGCGCTCGACGTTGCGCTCGGTGGTGACCCGGGGGTGGGTGCCGGTCTGCACCGCGTACTGCTCGGCGGGCAGGCCGAACGAGTCGAAGCCCATCGTGTGCAGCACGTTGAAGCCCGCCATGCGCTGGAAGCGGGCGAACACGTCGGTGCCGATGAAGCCCAGCGGGTGGCCCACGTGCAGGCCCGCGCCGGACGGGTACGGGAACATGTCCAGCACGAACTGCTTCGGGGCGCCCGAGCGGGGGTGCGCCGGGTCGGCCAGCGGGCCGGCCGGGTTGGGCGCGTGGAACGTGCCGTGCTCCTGCCAGAAGTCCTGCCAGTGCGCCTCGATGGCGTTCGCGGTCGCGGCGGTGTAGCGGTACGGGGGAATGTCGGCCGGGGTCTCGGCGTGCTCGCTCATGTCCAGGTCCTCACGAGTCAGATCAAGATCAAAGTCATCGGGCGGTATGCGGACGCCGCAGCGCGTCGCGGCGTGCTCCAGGCACAAAAAATCCCCTCACGCAGGAGGGGTCGCCGTGCTCACGCGCGCTCTGTCGCGTCAGCACGGCTCACTAAGGAGCGCCAGGGCCCAAGCCATGTCCGCATGATACCCCCGGGCGCGCGGCCCCCGCATCTCGCATAGCGCGCAGACCGCCCGATCCGGCGCGCCGCGTGACAGCTGCGTCCTGCCATTGCCGCATGCGCCGCACCTACGGAACACTGCGGACAAGGCTCTCACTGCCATGCGAGCCCGCCCGACACGCCGTGCCGGCCACCCGGCCAGGTACTTGCCCTGCGAAGCAACCTCCCCGACGGAGGTCGGCGTTCTGTCGGGGCGCAGGTGATCAGAATGGTGGGAGGCCAGGGTGAGCGCAGGAAGCGCCCGTCCCACGGGGGCCAGGCCCCGCAGTTGCGAACTACAGGAGGACATGTGACCACGCAACGCAGTGGGGGCGAACTCACCGACCCCATGACGGTCGACGAGTTCCGTGCCACGACCAACGCCATCGTGGCCAACATCGAGCAGGTCATCGAGGGCAAGACCGCGACCGTGCGGCTGGCCCTGGCCGTGCTGCTGGCCGAGGGCCACCTGCTCATCGAGGACGTCCCCGGCGTGGGCAAGACGAAGCTGGCCAAGGCGCTGGCCCGGTCCATCGACTGCTCGGTGCGGCGCATCCAGTTCACCCCCGACCTGCTGCCCAGCGACGTCACCGGGGTCAGCGTCTACAACCAGGAGACGCGCGACTTCGAGTTCAAGCCGGGCGCGGTCTTCGCCAACCTGGTGGTCGGCGACGAGATCAACCGGGCCTCGCCGAAGACCCAGTCGGCGCTGCTGGAGTGCATGGAGGAGCACCAGGTCACCGTGGACGGCGTCACGTACGCCATGGAGATCCCGTTCATGGTGGTCGCGACGCAGAACCCGATCGAGATGGAGGGCACGTACCCGCTGCCCGAGGCCCAGCGCGACCGGTTCACCGCCCGCATCGCGATGGGCTACCCCGACGCCGCGGCCGAGTACGCCATGCTCGACGGCTACCACTCGCACGACCCGCTGGAGGACCTGACCTCGGTCGTCGACGGCGGCACCGTACGCCGGCTCATCGCCACGGTGCGCAGCGTGCACGTCGCCGAGGCGGTCAAGCGCTACGCCGTGGAGCTGGTCACCGCCACCCGTGAGGCCCCCGAGCTGCGCCTGGGCGCGTCCCCCCGGTCCACGCTGCAGCTGCTGCGCACGGCCAAGGCCGTCGCCGCGCTGGACGGCCGCGACTACGTGGTGCCCGACGACCTGCAGACGCTCGCCGTGCCGGTGCTCGCGCACCGCGTCATCCCCACCGCCGACGCGCAGCTGGCCCGGCGCACCACCGACGCGATCCTGTCCGAGCTGGTGCACCGCCTGCCGGTGCCGCACGACCGCGGGCGCTCCCCCTACGACACCCGCCCGGCGACGCCGCCCAACTCCTTCTACGACCGGCGGGGCTGACCGATGCGTGAGGCGCTGCGCGGGCTCACCACCCGTGGCCGCTCGTTCCTCGCCGCGGGGGCGGCCGCGCTGCTGTGCGCGCTCGCCCTCGGCGAGAAGGACCTGATGCGGGTGGCGGTGCTGCTGGTGGCGCTGCCGTTGATGGCGGCGGCGTACGTCGGCCGGGCGCGCTACAAGCTCGCCTGCACGCGCAGCCTCGACCCGTACCGGGTGCAGGCCGGCGGCAGCGCGCGGGTGCTGCTCCGGCTGCAGAACATGTCCCGCCTGCCCACCGGCACCCTGCTGCTGGAGGACCGGCTGCCGTACGCGCTGGGCAGCCGCCCCCGCCTGGTGCTGGAGCGCCTCGGCGCGCAGCAGGCCAGCTCGGTGGCGTACACGGTGCGCGCCGAGCTGCGCGGCCGCTACGAGGTCGGCCCGCTGACGCTGCGCATGACCGACCCGTTCGGGCTGTGCGAGCTGACCCGCTCGTTCCCCAGCGCCGACAAGCTGACCGTCATCCCGAACGTGTCGCCGCTGCAGCTGGTGCGCCTCGCCGGGGAATACTCGGGCACCGGCGACAGCCGCGCCCGCTCGGTCGCCGTGCACGGCGAGGACGACGCCGCGACCCGCGAGTACCGCCGCGGCGACGACCTGCGCAGAGTTCACTGGCGCTCCACCGCCCGGGTCGGCGAGCTGATGGTGCGCCGCGAGGAGCAGCCGTGGGAGAGCCGGGCCACCGTCCTGCTCGACACGCGGCTGGGCGCGCACCGGGGCGAGGGCCCGACGGCCAGCTTCGAGTGGGCGGTGTCGGCCTCGGCCAGCATCGCGGTGCACCTGCGCCAGGCCGGATACCGGCTGCGCCTGGTCACCGACGCCGGCGCCGACATCGACGCCACCGAGGGGGTCGGCGACGGCATGCTGCTCGACCACCTGGCCGAGGTGAAGGCGTCCCCGCGCGGCGACGTCGCCGGCCTGGTCGAGCACACCCGGCGGCGCGCCGACGGCGGCCTGATCATCGCGGTGCTGGGCCTGCTCACCGCCGAGGAGGCGCGCCTGCTGTCGGCCCTGCGCACCAGCGGCACCACCTGCGTGGCGTTCTTCCTGGACGCCAGCACGTGGCTCAACCTGCCCGCGCCGGCCCGCGAGGCCGCCGAGCACGAGCACGCGGCGGCGGCACTGTCACTGATGCAGAGCGGCTGGCGGGTCGTGCGGGTCAAGCACGGCGACCAGCTGCCCACGCTGTGGCCGCAGGCGGCCCGGGGCCAGCAGGGCTTCGCGGTGCGCGCGGCGATGGCCGAGACGGTCACCATGGGAGGCGGCCGATGAACTCACGACGTCATCTGGGCCTGGTCGCGGGCGCGGCCACGGTGCTCGCCTCGGCCCCGATCTCGCAGATCTTCGCCGGCTGGAGCTGGCTGTTCGAGGGCGGGCTCATGGTCGCGATGGTGACCGGAGCCGCGCTGGGGGCGCGCTCGCTGCGCGGGCGCCTCTGGGCCCAGCTGCTGGCCATGCTGGCCGCCCTCCTGATCGGCCTGACCTGGCTGTTCGGCGAGGACACCGCCATCCTCGGGCTGATCCCGACGCCGGACACGTTCGCCCAGTTCGGCAAGCTGTTCGCGCTGGCCGGCGAGGAGGTCCAGAAGAGCTACGTGCCGGTGCCCGACCTGGAAGGGCTGCTGTTCGTCAGCGCGCTGGGCATGGGCGCGGTGGCGATCCTGGTGGACCTGTGCGCGGTGGGACTGCGCCGCCCGGCGCTGGCGGGCCTGCCGATGCTGGCCATCTACTCGGTGCCGGTCGCGGTCTACGTGGACTCGGTGACGCCGATCCCGTTCATCGTCGGCTCGATCGGCTTCCTGTGGCTGCTGGTCAGCGACAACGTCGACCGGGTGCGCCGCTTCGGCCGCCGGTTCACCGGCGAGGGCCGCGGCGTCGACGTCTGGGAGCCGTCCCCGCTGGCGTCGGCCGGCCGGCGGCTGGCCGTGGTCGGCGTGCTGGCGGCGGTCGCGCTGCCGCTGGCCGTGCCCGCGATGAGCGCGGGCTTCCTCGGCGACTTCGGCTCCGGCGACGGCCTCGGCCAGGCCGGCAAGGGCCCCCGCGGCAACGGCCGGGTGGACCTGTTCGCCGAGCTGAGCGGGCGGCTCAAGCAGGCCGGCGTGCAGGACATGGTGAAGGTCACCACCAACGACCCGGACCCGTTCTACATGCGCTTCGGGGTCGCCGACCAGATCAGCGGCGGCGGCTTCGCCAGCCACCAGCCCACCGGGCAACCGGTCAGCGACAACCTGCCCGACCCCGCCGGGCTCGACCTCAGCGCGGTGCGCTCGCAGGCCGCGACGGCCCGCGTCGAGATCACCGAGAACTTCGCCATGCCGCTGCTGCCGGTCTACTCGGCGCCGACCTCGATCCGCGAGCTGGACGCCGCGTGGTCGTACGACCCGTCGCTGCAGATCGTCTACTCGCAGCGAGCCAACTCCGCCGAGCTGGCGTACGAGTTCGACTACGTGCGCGCGGAGTTCACCCCCGACCAGCTGCGCACCGCGCCGACCTTGGCCGCGTCCGACGTCAACCAGCGCGAGTACAGCCGGGTGCCCGAGGTGGCCCAGGTGCGGACCCTGGTCGACAAGCTGGTCGAAGGCAAGACGAACAACTACGACCGGGTCCGCGCGCTCTACGACCACTTCTCGGCCAAGAACGGCTTCAAGTACGACGTGGCGGCCCCGGCGGGCACCTCCGGCGCGGCCATCGCGGACTTCCTGAACAACAAGCGCGGCTTCTGCGAGCAGTACGCCGCGGCGCTGGCCTGGATGGTGCGCACCGCGCACATCCCGGCGCGGGTGGCGTTCGGCTTCACGCTGGGCGGCTCGGCGGACAACGGCGTGCGCACCCTCACCAACCGCAACCTGCACGCCTGGACCGAGGTCTACTTCTCCGGGTTCGGCTGGGTCCCGTTCGACGCGACCCCCTCGACGTACGTGGTGGGCTCGGCCCCCACGGCCTGGGCCCCGGACGTGGACGCGCCCGAGGCGGCCCCGGGCGGCGTACGCCCCTCGCTGAGCCCGGGTGCCAGCGGCGGGCCGGAGGGGCCGGGCGGTCCGTCGCGCGACCCGATCGACCCCGACGGCGGCGTGATCGGCCCGATCCTCGTCGACGACGAGCTGCCCACCTGGGTCTGGGTGGCGAGCGGCGGCGTGGTGCTGCTGCTGGCACTGCTGCTCACCCCGGCGCTGCGGCGCACGATGCTGCGCCGGCGGCGTGGCATGCGCACCGCGGCGGCCCCCTCCGGCGGCGGGTTCGCCGAGGTAGGCGTGTCGGCTGCGGACCTGACCATGACCGTGGTCGGGGACACCGACGCGGCCCGGCGGCAGGCCCACGCGGCCTGGGACGAGCTCATCGACACGATGATCGACCACCGGCTGGTGGTCGATCCGGCGGAGACCCCGCGGGCCACGGTCGACCGGCTGATCAGCACCGCGCTGCCCGCCTCGGCGGCCGCGGAGCAGGCACGCCTGCTCGGCCTGGCCGAGGAGCGGGCCCGGTACGCGCCGGTGCCGCTGTCGGCCGAACGCCTCACCCCGGCTGTCCGGGCGGTGCGCCAGGCCATCGCGGGCGAGGCCGACCGGGGCGTGCGCCTGACCGCGCTGCTGATGCCGCCGTCGGTGCTGCTGCGGTGGCGCAACGCGGCGTACGCCGGGTTCACCGCGCTGTCGGTGCGGATGTCCCGGCTGAGCGGGATCGGCAAGCGGGTGCTGGGGCCACTGCGGCCCGGGCGGCTGCTGCGCTGACCCGCGTTTCGCGCCAAGCATGATCGAGGGCCGCCCCATCCGGGGCGGCCCTCGTCGTCGTGGCACCGGCGCGGCACGCCGGTGCGGGGATTTCAGCGGTCGAAGTCGCCGCGCTCGCGCCAGCGGCTCTCGAGGCGGTCGATGATGCCGCCGGTGCGGCCGCCCCGGCTGCCGCCTCGGGTGCGTCGCGTCGCGGTGCCGCCCACGGAACGCAGTTCGGCGGTCTGGCTGCGCTTGTGCGCCAGCATCCAGAACGCCGCCGCGCCGAGCATCAGCACGAAGCCGACGACGCCCAGCCACAGCTTCTCGCTGTCGGCGACGCCGTAGACGACCAGGCCCAGTCCGGCGAGGATGAGCACGGCGGAGATGATGATCCGCCGGCGGGCGTGGAATTTGGGGTCGCTGTGGCGGACGGCCGAAGCGAACTTCGGGTCTTCGGACAGCGACCGCTCGATCTGCTCGAACAGCCTCTGCTCGTGCTCGGATAGCGGCACGGCTCTCCTCCCCGGTCCGCCAGGTCGGCGTTCCCTATCCAGGGTGCGACAGAGCGCCGATTCCCCAGATGAAGATCGCCAAACCGTGAATACGTGTCGCAGCCGGACGACTGCTACCCGTCAGTCTACGAGGGCGGTGGCGGGTCGGAAAGCGGGACGACCATGCCCGGAGCGGGATTTTGCGGCCGCGGGCCCGCCGCACCCGCAGAACGCCGGGTCGTACCGAGAAGACTGGCCGGACGGAGGGCCCCGCGACCGAACCGGGCGATGACAGCATCACCGGCCACCTCGGCCTCCCGCCAGCCGTCCTCCTCCTCGCCGAGCGCCAGCTGCCGCACCGCCCCATCCGCTGCCAGCAGCCCCTCCAGCCGCACCCCCACCAGCCGGATGCGCTGCTGCGCCCGCACCGCCTCGAACAGCTCCCAGGCGGTGGCGAGGATGTCGTGTGCCACATCGGTCGGTCCGGGCAGCGTGCGCGAGCGGGAGATGGTCCGGAAGTCGGCGAACCGCACCTTGATCGACACGGTCCGCCCGGCCTGTCCGGCGGCGCGGGCCCGGGCGGCCACCTTCTGCGCCAGCGCCAGCATGGTCTTGCGCAGCGCCTCCGGGTCGCCCAGGTCGGTGTCGAAGGTCACCTCGGCGCCGATCGACTTCTCCTGGTGCTCGGTGCTGACCTGGCGCGGATCGCGGCCCCAGGCCAGCTCGTGCAGGTGCGCGGCCAGGGACTGCCCCACCGCGGCACGCAGCAGGCTCAGGCTGGCGTCGGCGACGTCGGCGACGGTGCGCAGGCCCAGCCGGTGCAGCGACTCCTCGGTGCGCTCACCCACTCCCCACAGCACCGACACCGGCAACGGGCGCAGGAACTTCAGCGTCTTGTCGGCGGGGATGACCAGCATGCCGTCCGGCTTGGCCCGGGTGGAGCCGAGCTTGGCCAGGAACTTGTTCGGCGCGACCCCGATCGAGCAGGTGAGCTGAAGCTCGTCGGCGACGCGGCGGCGGATCAGCCGGGCGATCTCGGCGGGCGGGCCGAACAGCCGGCGGCTGCCGGACACGTCGAGGAACGCCTCGTCCACCGACAGCTGCTCGACCAGCGGGGTGACGTCACGGAACACCGCCATCACGGCCTGCGAGACCTCGGCGTACGCCGCCATGTCCGGAGGGATGAAGATCGCCTGCGGGCAGCGGCTGCGCGCCATCGCGGTGGGCATCGCGCTGCGCACGCCGTATGCCCGCGCCTCGTAGCTGGCCGAGGAGACCACCCCGCGCCCGCCGGTGCCGCCGACCACCACGGGCAGCCCGCGCAGCTCCGGGCGGCGGCGCACCTCGACGGCGGCGAAGAACGCGTCCATGTCGATGTGCAGAAACGGGCACCCCGCATCGTCACCGTCAGGCCCGAAGCCCTTAGGCGCCCCACCCCCGGAAGCACGTCCCACCCCTCGGACGCTACCGCCCCGGTAAGACACCACCCCGCCCGCCGCCGGGCGGCGAACCGCCGGCTGGGTGCAGTTTCGGGGAAACTGCGGCTGACGCGTCGCCGGTTCGCGCAGTTTCCCCGAAACTGCGGGCCGACGGCCGGGTAGGGCGTGGCCGGGTGAGAGTGGTGGGTGGCGGCGGTCAGGGGCGGTGGACGAGCAGGGGGATGCGCATCTCGGGTTCGGTGAGGGAGCCGTGCATGGCGATCAGGCGGGCGACCGAGGGCGGGTCGGTGGCGGTGGCCAGGATCGCCCAGTCGTCGCGGCAGACCACAACCACGTCGCCGAGGCGGGCCGCGTGGCGTTCGCCCAACGGGCCGTACCAGCCGGTGGCGATCGCCTCGTCGCGGGAGCCGATCCAGGCCGCGTGCCCGGCCCGGGACCGCCAGGCGGCGAGCACGTCCGCGGTCGCGCCCGGCGCGGTGTGCAGGTAGCGCACCCGGGGCTCGCCGGTGACCACCCGCACCCCGGCGGACAGCGCCGGGTCGGCGTGCACGTCGATGCGGTGGTCGGCGGGCACGTCGAGCTGCCCGTGATCGGCGGTGACCACCAGCGCGGCGTCCTCGGGCAGGCCGCCGACGAGCCGGGCCAGCAGGACATCCACCTCGGCGGCGGCCTGCGCCCACTCGGCCGAGGTGAGGCCGTGCTCGTGGCCGGCCTTGTCCAGGCGCGGGTGGTAGCCGTAGACGAGGGCGCGCGCCGGGGCCTCCTTCAGCGCCGTGAGCATGCCGGTGGCCAGGGAGTCGACGTCGACCGCGGGCAGGTATCGCGCACCGGCGCTGGTCGCCGTGGTCAGGCCGCTGCCCGCGTACTCGGGGCGGTTCACCACCGTGGTGTCGATCCCGGCGGCGGCCGCGGCGGCGTACAGCGGTGGCACCGGCACCCAGGCCGCCGGTGGTGGATCGTCGGCCCAGACGGTGTGGTTGAGCACCCGGTCGGTGCCCGGGACGAGGGTGTTGAACGCCAGCACACCGTGCGCGCCCGGCAGCGCGCCGGTGGCGAGGCTGACCAGGCTGGTCGGGGTGGTCGACGGGAAGCCGCAGGTGGTCGACAGTGCCAGACCGAGCTCGCCGCGCAGGGTCGCCGCGATCACCGGGGCGACCGGGGCCATCGCGGGCAGCTGGTGGTGCCCCATCCCGTCGACGAGCAGCACCGCGACGCGGCGTACGCCGTCGAGCCGGGCGGCCAGGCCCAGCCGGTCGGGCAGGCCCGGCACACCGAGCGCGGCCAGCGCGCCGGGCAGCACGTCGGCGAGCGTGCCCTCGTCGTAGTTCGGCGCGACGAACACGGCGGCCTCCCGGCGGGTCAGTGATCGGTGTGGCCGCGGCGGCGGGCCAGCAGGTGCAGCTGGGTCGCCACGTCCCGGTACGGCGGCACGGCCGACGCGGCCAGCTCGAAGGCCAGCAGCGCCTCCGGGTCGGCGTCGGCGACGACCCCGGGGACCAGGTCGGCGACCACGCGCACCCCGTGTGCCTGCTCGACGAGCAGCCCGGCCTCGGCCAGCAGCGCCTCCGCGCCGATGAGGTCGAACCGGCGCCGCACCGTGTCCCGCCCGGTGACCCGGGCCTGCGCGTCCGCCAGCAGCGCGGCCGCGGCCTGCCACTGCCCGGCGACCGCGCGGGACAGCACCGCGGCGGCCCGGTTGGCGACCAGGACGCTGGCCGCGCCGCCCGGCCGCAGCGCGTCGTGCAGCGCCTGCGCGACCGCGTCCGGGTCGTCGACGAACTCGAACACGGCGTGGCACAGCACCAGGTCCGCGGCGGCGGGCGGGATCAGGTCGCCGAGCGAGTCGGCGTCGCCCTGCAGCGCACGCACCCGTTCGGCCACGCCCGCGTCGGTGGCCCGGCGCAGCAGCGACGCCAGCGCGTCGGGGCTCGGATCGACGACGGTCACGGTGTGTCCGGCCTCGGCCAGCGGCACGGCGAACCCGCCGGTGCCGCCGCCGACGTCGACGACGCTGAGCGGGCGGCCGTCCTGTCCGGCCAGCTCACCGCGCAGCACCGACCAGATCACGGCGGTACGGGGTCCCGCAATGCGGGCTTGCGCCACAGTTCGCTCCACGCCGCCGAGCCTAGCGGCCGTCGGTGGCGTGCCGTCGGGGCACGCCGTCCCGGCGGGCCGCCGGGACGGGCCGCCGGCGGGGGTCAGCTGTCACCCCGCAGCCTGCCCTCGACCGGGCCGCGTTCGATCACGAGCTTCGCGCCGAACCGCTCCATCAGCTGGGCCGTCTGCTCGTCGCTGAGGTCGGCCCGCATCTGCACGGCGCAGGCGTATCCGTCGATGCTCAGCGAGAACGTCAGCGCGGCGGCGGTGGGCAGGAACCGGCGCTCGCTCAGCTCGACGACCACCTTCTCCAGGTCGACCCGCGAGTGCGGGCAGGTCACCAGCCGGTAGGGCTTGCCCTTCACGTACTTCTCGACGCCTTCGACGACGCCGGGCAGCCCGTTGCCCTCGTGCACGCCGAGCACGACGGTGCCCTTGGCGTCGATCCCGGTGCCGACGAACGTCTCCCAGTGCCCGCGGATGTACTCGTCGAGGCTGGCCGGCTCACCCGCCACCACGACCCGGACCACGCTGCCCCGGGGCAGGCTGGTGCCGCCGGGCGGATCGGTCACCGCGACGACGCCGCGGTCGAGCAGCAGCCCCGGCTCGTACTTGACGAGGGGCACCAGACCGGCCTTACCGAACTCCTTGTCCAGCAGGCCGATGCCGCCGTCCACCACGTGCGGCACCCGGGTCGTGGCGACGGCCGCGTCGGCCGACGGCTCCGGCACGTCCGCGGGCGGCAGGTTGCGCGCGGCGCAACCGGCGACCGCACCGGCGAGCACCAGCGCGGCGACCCGCGCCGGCCAGCTCCGCTGTCCGCTCATGTCCAGCCTTTCCTACGTGCCGCCGCCTCAGGAGGTGAGGATGGTCGCGTTGAGGTGGGTCTCGATGTTGGTCAACTGCTCGGCGACGACGCCGCGGCAGCCGCTGGTGCAGCCGACGATCATCCCGAGGGCGATGGCGTTGCTGGCGCCGGATCTGATGTAGACCGGGCCGCCGGAGTCGCCGGTGCGCACGATGATGTCGCCGTTGCGGCCGCCCTCCATGAGCCCGCCGGTGCAGCCCTCGGCGTCGCAGATCATGGCGTTCAGGCCGATCACGGTGACGCCGCAGGTGGCCTTGGTGACCATGCCGCTGAGGCAGACCACGTCGCCGACCAGCGGGTTGCGCTTGGCGGTGATGTTGCGCTGGGTCGGGCAGCACGGGTCGGTGTGGATGACGTTGTCGTAGGTCTCCGCGGCGGAGCCCACGAAGAGCATGTCGTACGCCGGGTAGTCGCTCTTGCGCGAGCCGGTGCCCCAGAACTGTGTCGAGGAGTAGATGTTCTGCCCGTTGCCGAAGCAGTGCCCGGCGCTGATGCCGCCGCTGTACACCGCCGTGTCCCCGGTGACCGACTTGCGCCGGGCGACGAACGCGGTGGTGCAGGTGTTCGTCGGGCCGGAGTTGACCCGCACGCCCGCGCCGCCGAAGTGCGCCTCGCCGTCGTTGAGCCGGCCGGTGCGCGCGGCGGTGTCGACGGTGACGTCGGCGACCTCGCCCAGCGCGTCCCGCAGCGCCTGCGCGGCAGCCGGGAAGCGGGGGTCGAAGGTGACCTGGTAGCGGGAGTCCGCGGCGCGCAGGCTGTAGCTGAACGTCGCCCGCGCCGCGTCGGGGTGCCAGGCGCGGCCCGCGAGCAGTTCGTCGGCGGCGGCCAGGCGCTCGGCGGAGAAGCAGCCGACCTTGACGGCCGTCCTCATGGCGACCGCGCCGTCGGCGGCCTGCGCCGCCGTGGCCAGGCCGCTGCCGAGGGAGGCCGCCCGGGTGCGCTGCTCCGGGGTGACCACGATGGTCACCGTCTGCGTGTTGTGGTCGATCGCGGTGCCGATGTAACCGCGGCGCACCTGGTCGGCGATGCGCTCCTTGCCCCCGGTCACCCCGAGGGCCTGCCGCGCGGCCGTCTGCACGGCGCGGTTGGCCTCGCGGGCCGGCTCGGTGTCGAGCCACTGCCCGTAGGCGGGCGCGCGGTCGGCGGTCAGGCTCGCGGCGAGCCCGGCGGGCGGCGCGGCGACCTGGCAGTCCACGGTGAGCGCCGGCACGGCCTGGGCGGGCAGGGAGGTGACCAGGATGGCCAGCAGCAGGCCGCAGCCGGCCACGATCGACGACGTTTTCCGCATCTGGTGTCCGTTCGTCCCAGGGGTGATGGGTCGAGCGAACGTTATCGACAGATTCTCGTCCACACAAGACGTACGGTCGTCCTTTATGGACCACGAGTAATCGATCCGCTACTAACGGAAATCCCTGGAGGCGACCGGGGTCGCCACGGTCAGCGTCTCCAGCTGATCCGCGACCAGATTGCGCACCCCCGACGCCGACTCCAGCCGCCCCCGGACCAGCAGCGCCGCACTGCCCCGGGCCACCTTGCGGTAGCGCAGCCACTCTGTTGACCGGATTAAGCAGCGACTCGCCGAAGCGGTGCGGGGCGTCGGCGATGGAGCTTCGGTAGTTCTTGTCGCGTGATGCCTGGTTATGGCCAAGAGCGCGACCTGAGTTCCATCGTTCTGCCCCGGTGGGGCAGGGTCGAGGCGTCGGACGGGGTTGTCCCCTGGGCCGTCGTGGACGAGGCCGGGCGGGTGGTGGAGCCGGTCGCCCGGTTCCTGCGAGACTTCTTCGCCTGTGGATACGGGGCGTTGAGCGTACGCAGTTACGCCTTTGACCTGCTGCGTTGGTGGAGATGGCTGCGCGTGATCGGGGTCGAGTGGGACAGGGCGACCTCCGAGGACGTGAAAGATTTCGTGCTGTGGTTGCAGCAGGCGGCAAAGCCCCGGCTGTCGCCTCGGACTGGGTCGGCGTTCACTGCGGGCACCGTCAACCCAGTGACCCGCAAGGCCTACCTCGATGATCGGTACAAGCCTCGGACCACTCGGCACAGCAATGCCGTGCTGCGCAGCTTCTACGACTTCTGGATCGACTCCGGCGGCGGCCCGCTGGTCAATCCGGTGCCGCTGCAGCGGGCGCGGGGACAGCGCGCGAACGCCCATCACAATCCGCTGCAGCCGTTTCGGGCGGAGGGTCGGCTGCGTTACAACCCGAAGGTCCCCAAGACCAGACCGCGCGCTCTGCCCGATGAGCTGTGGGCCGAGCTGTTCGCCGCGCTGGGCTCGCACCGGGACCGCGCGATTCTGGCGATCGCCGTGTCCAACGGCGCCAGGGCGTCGGAGATCCTGGGCATCCGCGGCGTCGACGTGGACTGGGGTGAGCAACTGGTTCGGGTCGTGCGCAAGGGAAGCCGGGCGCAGCAGTGGCTGCCGGCCAGCCCTGAGGCGTTCGTCTGGCTGCGTCTCTACCTCGCCGAGGTGGGCGGCCTGGATGCGCAGCAGACGGTGTGGTGGACGCTGCGCCGGCGCGACCGCGGTGAGGGCCTGCATCGGCAGCCGATGAACTACGAGGCGTTACGGGCGGTGTTCCGCCGGGTCAACGGGCTGCTGGGCACGAACTGGTCGATGCACGACCTTCGGCACACGTGTTCGCTGCGGATGGCGCGAGACGAGAACCTGTCGCTGCGTGACGTCCAGACGATCCTGGACCACAAGCACCTGAGCACGACCGCTGATCTCTACATGCTCGAGGAGGAAGCCGATGTCGTGCGCCGCGTCGCCGCGCACCTGGAGGATCGCAAGGTCCCGCCGACGGTCGAGCCGTCGATGATCGGCGGTTACGAGGCCGCCGACCTCGAAGTGCTGTTCGGGGGCCGGGCCGCGTGACCACCGTCGTCGAGGTGCCGCGGGTCAACCTGATCGCCCGGCCGAAGTTGGTCAACCATGAGCATCTGCTGGCCCGGCCCCGGTCCGGAGCGCGCGACGTGCTTACCAAAAGCGAGGTGCTGGCACTGCTTCCGCAGCTGGGTGACTGGCAGCAGGTCGAGAAGCTGCGCGGGGTGTCGAAACAGGCGCAGCGGGTCAAGGGCGTGCTCTATCGGCAGCAGGGCTGGCTGCGGGGCGCGAACAAGATCCTGGCGTGGTTGAAGATCCATCCGGGGCGGGGCTGGCAGGAGCGATGGGTCAACTCCGGCGCGGACAAGGACCTGTCCTGGATCGAGGAGATGGACCCGTTCGACGGCCGCTGCGCCGAGGTCCAGCGGGCGGACTACACCGGCGCGCTGGCGGCATTGTTCCTGCTGCGGGTCGTCTTGCCCAGCTACGACGTGCTCACCGAGTTCAAGTGCGGGGGCACGCTGGCGCGGGTGAGGCAGTTGATGCGCCCTGACGTGTTCGCGCGGGTCCACGACGTGGGCGTTCGGCGGAGCATCAGCAAGATGCACCTGGACCAGGCGTTGGCGGTGTTAAGCAAGATCGTGCTGCATACCGGCCGGGATGTCGACCAGCTCACCCCTGATGATCTTCTTGAGTTGTTCGCGTGGAGCCTGTCGGTGCGGGGTCGCGGTGTCGTCGGGCTGCATCTGGCCTGGGACCTGCTTGCCGATCTGGGGATCCTCCCGCCGGGCAGCACCATGCGCAGTCGGCTCCTGCACGGCCAACGCCCCACCAGTGAGCTGGTCGACGACCACCAGATCCGAAGCAGCGCGGTCCGCGACGTCCTGATCCGCTATCTCGATCAGCGCCGCGCCGCGCTCGACTACAGCACGCTGAGGTCGCAGGCCGGCATCCTGGCGGGCAGGTTCTGGAGCGACGTCGAGGCCCACCATCCGGGCATCGACTCGCTGCGCCTGCCCGAGTCGGTCGCGCAGGCGTGGAAGGAGCGCATCCAGCTCTGCAGGCGCCCGGACGGTGAGCTCATCGCGCGGCAGGACCTGCTGCATCTGCTCACCCAGGTCAGGGCGTTCTACCTCGACATCGCGGAGTGGGCGCGCGAGGACCCCAGTTGGGTGCCCTGGGCCGCGCCCAGCCCCGTCACCCGCCGGGAGGTGCAGGGCCACTTCAAGACCCGCAAGCAGCGCCAGGCCGTCATGCACCAGCGGATCCGTGAACGGCTTCCCCACCTGCCGCTGCTGGCCGACACCGCCCACCGGCTGCGCGAGCAGACCGCCTCGCTGCTGGCCGCCGCCCAGGCCCAGCCGATGAACACGGTCTTCGACCACAGCGGCCGTTCCTATCGGCGGACGAGGCCGAACAACAACGTCACCCGCGCCGGCGCGGCCGCCGAGCCGTGGGTGCACGTCAAAGACCTCGACACCGGCAAGCTGATCAACGCCACGCAGGAAGAGGACTCGATGTTCTGGTCCTGGGCGATCATCGAGACGTTCCGGCACACCGGCGTCCGGGTGGAAGAGCTGCTGGAGATCACCCACCTGGCGCTGGTGTCCTACCGGCTGCCCGACACCGCAGAACTCGTCCCGCTGCTGCAGATCGTCCCGTCGAAGTCGAACGAGGAACGCCTGCTGCTGATCAGCCCGGAACTGGCCAGCGTCCTGGCCAGCATCGTCACCCGGTTGCGCGCCCAGCACGGCGGAGCGGTGCCGCTCGTCACCCGTTATGACGAGCATGAACGTCTCACCGGGCCGCCGCTGCCGCACCTGTTCCAACGCTGTCGTGGGGGAAGGCCCAACGTCATCAGCAGCACCCACCTCAAGAACCTGATCAACAAGGTCCTCGCCGCCACCGGGCTCAAGGACGCCACCGGCCAGCCGCTGATCTACACCCCGCACGACTTCCGGCGGATGTTCGCCACCGACGCCGTCACCGGCGGGCTGCCGGTGCACATCGCGGCCCGGCTGCTGGGCCACGCCTCGCTGGAGACCACGCAGGCATACCTGGCGGTGTTCCAGGACGACATGATCCGCGCCTACCGCAGCTACCTGCAGGAGCGCCGTTCGGTCCGACCCGCGCAGGAATACCGCGAACCCACCGACGACGAGTGGCACGAGTTCCAGCAGCACTTCCAGACCCGCAAGCTCGAACTGGGCACCTGCGGCCGCCCCTACGGCAGCCCCTGCAAGCACGAGCACGCCTGCATCCGCTGCCCGATGCTGCACGTCGACCCCGGCCAGCAGCAGCGTCTCGCCGAGATCATCCAGAACCTCGGCGACCGCATCAGCGAAGCCCGCATGAACGGCTGGCTGGGCGAAGTCCAGGGACTCCAGATCAGCCTCGACGCCGCCGCGAACAAGATGGCGAGCCTGCGCAGAACATCGAGCAAAGGCGCTCAGACAGCGATGATCGGCATGCCAGTGATTCGTCAACCGTGACAGTTCAAGGCACCGATCGGCGAAGCAGCCATCGGGCCTGACGAGTCACGATCTCGTCACGAGGACAGCGGGACTGGAGTCGATCAGCCAACATGGCGGGATGCCGGAGTGCCCGTTCTGCCTGCCCGCAGTCGAACCCCAGATCGTGCTGTCCGACCAGTGGTGCTACTCAGCCTTCACCCAGGACACCGGAACCCCGGTCGGCTCGGCGATGGTCCTTCCGCTGGCGCACCGGCCCACCGTGTTCGACCTGACGGAGCAGGAATGGGCCTCCACGGCCTCGCTGCTTCACCAGATGAAGGAGATCATCACTGCCGAATATAGCCCGGACGGCTGGAACGTCGGCTGGAACGTGCAAACCGTCGGCGGACAGAGCATCCCGCACGCGCACTGCCATCTCGTTCCCCGATACGCTGACGAGCCTCTGGCTGGTCGGGGAATCCGGTCATGGATCAAGGACCCGGCCAACCGGCCACCCCGCGCACAACTACCTCCAGTCGCGCGATGAAGGCTTGGTCGCGATCGTCAACGGCGTCACCTTGTCCGCCACCAGATTGATGACGCCTGAAGCGCTTTCGAGCTGGCCTCGGACGATGAGGGCAGCGCTCATCTGAATAATCTTCTTACTCCGGAGAAACAGGCCGGGCGAGCAGACCACGTTGAGCATCCCGGTCTCGTCCTCCAGGTTGAGGAAGGTCACCCCGCCCGCGGTGGCCGGCCGCTGCCGGTGCGTGACCAGGCCGCCGACCAGCACCCGGGACCCGTGCTCGACCCCCGTGAGCCGCGCGATCGGCAGTGCCCCCGCCGCGGCCAGCCGCTCGCGCACCAGCCGGATCGGGTGGTCGTCCGGGGAAAGCCCGGTCGCCCACACGTCGGCCACCAGCCTGTCCACCGCGTCCATGCCGGGCAGGGTCGGCGCGTGCACGCCGACGACCGTGCCGGGCAGCCGGTCCGGGGTGTCGGTGGCGGCCGCGCCCGCCGCCCACAGCGCCGCCCGCCGGTCCAGGCCGAAACAGGCGAAGGCGTCCGCGGTGGCCAGCGCCTCCAGCTGGGTCGCGGGCAGGCCGGCCCGCCGGGCCAGATCGGTCATGTCGGCGTACGCCCCACCGCGCTCGCGCTCCTGCACGATCCGTGCCGCGACGTCCTCCCCCAGCGTGCGCACGCTGTCCAGGCCGAGCCGCACGGCCGGGCCGCCCAGTCCCCACTGCGACGGCTGCTCCCCCGGCACGCTGCCGGAGCGGTCCCCCGGCGCCCACTCCAGGTCGGCCTTCACCAGGCTCGCGTTGACGTCGGGGCGGCGCACCTGCACCCCGTGCCGCCGGGCGTCGTCGACCAGCGACTGCGGCGAGTAGAAGCCCATCGGCTGCGCCCCGAGCAGCGCCGCGCAGAACGCCGCCGGGTGATACCGCTTGAGCCAGGCGCTGGCGTACACCAGGTAGGCGAAGCTGATCGCGTGGCTCTCCGGGAAGCCGTAGTTGGCGAACGCGGCGAGCTTGGCGTAGATGTCGTCGGCCAGCTCCGGCCCGATCCCGTTGCGGGCCATGCCCGCGAACAGGCGCTCGCGCAGCCGCTCCATCTTGTCCATGGACCGCTTGGAGCCCATTGCCCGGCGCAGCTGGTCGGCCTCCACCGGGGTGAAGTCGGCGACGTCGATGGCCAGCTGCATCATCTGCTCCTGGAACAGCGGCACGCCCAGGGTGCGGGCCAGCGAGTTGTGCATGCGCGGGTGCGGGATGTCCACCGGCTCCAGCCCGTTCTTGCGCCGGATGAACGGGTGCACCGAACCGCCCTGGATCGGGCCGGGCCGGATCAGCGCCACCTCCACCACCAGGTCGTAGAAGCGCTCCGGGCGCAGCCTGGGCAGCGTCGACATCTGCGCCCGGCTCTCCACCTGGAACACCCCGACGGTGTCGGCGCGGCACAGCATCTCGTACACCTCGGGGTCGTCCGGTTTCAGATCGCCGAGGTCCAGCTCCTGGCCCAGGAAGTCGAACGCGTAGTGCAGCGCCGACAGCATGCCCAGCCCCAGCAGGTCGAACTTGACCAGGTCGACCGCCGCGCAGTCGTCCTTGTCCCACTGCAGCACGGTGCGGCCGGGCATGCGCGCCCACTCCACCGGGCACACCTCGATCACCGGCCGGTCGCAGATGACCATGCCGCCGGAGTGGATGCCCAGGTGGCGGGGGGCGTTGAGCAGCTCGTTGGCGTACTCCAGCACGTGCTCGGGGATGCCGTCGACGTCCTTGGCCGACACCCCGTGCCAGCGGTCGATCTGCTTGCTCCAGGCGTCCTGCTGCCCCGCCGAGAAGCCGAACGCGCGGGCCACGTCGCGCACCGCCGAACGCGGCCGGTACGAGATGACGTTGGCGACCTGCGCGGTGTGCTGCCGGTCGTAGCGGCGGTAGACGTACTGGATGACCTCCTCGCGCCGGTCGGACTCGATGTCCACGTCGATGTCGGGCGGCCCGTCGCGCTCCGGGGCCAGGAAGCGCTCGAACAGCAGCCCGCCCTCGCCGCCGACCGGGTCCACGTTGGTGATCCGCAGCGCGTAGCAGACCGCCGAGTTCGCCGCCGACCCCCGCCCCTGGCAGTAGATGTCCACCTCGCGGCAGAACCGGACGATGTCCCAGACCACCAGGAAGTAGCCGGGGAACTCCAGCTGCTCGATCATCTTGAGTTCGTGCTCGATGCGCTCGTACGCCTCCGGGTACGCCTGCCGCGGCCCGTACCGCTGGGCCGCGCCCTCGTAGGTGCGCTCGCGCAGGAACGCCACCTCGTCGACGCGGTTGCCGTGCTCGTCGGTGAACGGCGGCAGCTTCGGGGCGACCAGCCGCAGGTCGAACGCGAGCTCTTTACCCAGCTCCGCGGCGTACGCCACCGCGCGGTCCGCGCCCGGATACGGCATCGCCGCGAACCGGGCCGCCATCTCCGCGCCGGAGCGCAGGTGCGCCGTCGCCGCCGCGGGCAGGTAGCCGTCGATCTGGTCCAGGCTGGTGCGGGCGCGCACCGCCGCGGTCACCGTGGCCAGCCGCCGCCGCGCCGGGGCGTGGTAGTGCACGTTGTTCGTGGCGAGCACGGGCAGCCCGGCCCGCTGCGCCAGGTGCGCCAGGACCTCGTTGCGGTCGCCGTCCGCCGGGTCGGCGTGGTCGGTCAGCTCCACCACCACGTTCTCCGCGCCGAACAGGTCTTTCAGCCGGTCCAGCTCCCGCGCGGCCGCCGCCACCCCCTCGGTGAGCAGCGCATGCGGCACCGCCCCCTTCCGGCACCCGGTCAGGATCACCGCCTGCCCGTGCAGCGTCTCGGCGATCTTCCCCAGCTCGTAGGACGGCCGCCCCTTCTCGCCGCCCAGCAGGTGCGCCTCGGACAGGGTGCGGGCCAGGTTCGCATACCCCTGCGGCCCTCTGGCCAGCGCCAGCAGGTGGGTGCCCGCCGGGTCGGGCGCTCCCCCGCCGCGCGGCAGGCCGGCCAGGTTCAGCTCCGCCCCGAACACGGTCGGCAGCCCGTGCTCCCGCGCCGCCTCCGCGAACCGCACCACCCCGTAGAACCCGTCGTGGTCGGTGATGGCGAGGGCCTCCAGCCCCAGCCGCACCGCCTCGGCGACCAGCTCCTCCGGATCACTGGCCCCGTCCAGGAAGCTGAAGTTGGTGTGACAGTGCAGCTCCGCGTACGGCACCGCCGTCTTCGGCCGCTCGATCCGCTCGGCCCGGTACGGCTCCCTCTTCCGCGAGAACCCCGGCGCATCCCCGCCGTCGGCGACCAGCGGATCGACCACCTGGCCGCCCCGCATACGCCGCTCGAGCTCCGCCCACGGCAACTGCCCCTGACTATCGAACCCCACTCGAACAACTGTACTAACCCGCAGCTCACCCCCACCCCGGGGGGCCTCGCGTTGATCATGAACTTAGGTACGTGTTCGACGGCGTGTCGCCGCCTTAACATCATGATCGCCTTGCCGGGGACGGCCCGCCGGTCGACCAGCCACGCCCGAACCGGGGGCGAGCCCTCGGCAGCCTGGACCCGGCGCCCCCGCCTGGATGAGCGCCGCCAGCCGGATCGGCGCGTTTATCGACCCAGGTCGGCGCGAACCGCCCCGACCGACCAGTGTTGATCATGAAGTTATGGCAGCGACACGCCGTCGAACACGTCCATAAGTTCATGATCAACGCAGAAAGGGGCGGCGGTCAGTCGAAGTGGAGGGTTATGGACCATTGGCCGGCGTCGAGGGTGAGCAGGAGGGCTCGGCCGGTGGAGAGGAGGACCTGGAGGCGGGCGGAGCGGTGGGTACGGCGGCCGTCCCACCACTGCTCCTCCACCGGCCACGGGCCCGCCCAGCCGGCCACCTCGATCTTCCGGCCCTCCCAGACCAGTCGGGCGGGCGGGGCACTGAGCTCCAGCCGGGCGCTGACCCGCAGCACCTCGCCGGAGGCGTCAAGCAGCTGCACCGGCAGCGGCTCCGGCAGCACCACGGCCGGCGAGGGCGGCGGCAGCCTGCCGGGCCACGGGCCGGCAGGCTGCCGCGGCACCCGCTCGTCGCCCCACGGCACCAGGGTCGCCTGCGCATCGGGGTCACGGCCCCCGCCGAGCACCCCGGTCACCACCGCCTCCGGGCCGAGGATGCCCTGCACCCGGTGCAGTGCCCGGTGCGCCCGGTCGCGTTCCTGCCCGACGTCGCCCCACAGCCCGGCCTGCAGTCCGGCCTGCTGGACGAGTCCGTCCGGGATGAGCCGCAGCGCGATGATCCCGGCGGTCATCCGGCGCTGGGTGATCCACCCCTCCAGCTGCCAGCGGGTGCGGTCGGCGATGGCGTGCGCGGTGAGCACGCCGTCGTGGCGCCACACCCGGTGCAGCTCGCGGCCGTCGGCGGTGACCGCGCTGATGGCCAGCCGGGTGGCCGCCATGCCGTATCCGGCGAGCCGCTCGTGCAGCCGCTCGGCCAGCGCCCGCGCGGCGAAGGCGGCGCTGTCGACGCGGTCCACCGGCTCGTCGTAGCGCTCCTCGACCTCCAGCTCGGGCGGGGCCTGGCGGACCGCGAGCGGCCGGTCGTCGCGGCCCGCGGCCAGGCGCTGCGCGAGTGCGGCGTCGAGCCCGAACCGGGCCAGCACGTCGCTGGGCGGCAGGTCGGCGAAGGCCCCGAGGGTATGCACCCCGAGTCGCCGCAGCAGGCTGGTCAACGCGGGCCGGTCCAGGGTGGTCACCGGCATCGCGGCCAGGAAGGCGGCAGTCTGCCCCGGGGCGATGATCCGCCCGGCCCGGGCGGCCAGCAGCGCGGCGAACGTCCCGTCGGCGACGCCGATCTGCGCCTCCACCCCGCACTCCTGCGCGACCTGCTCGACGATGCGCTCGGCGGCGGCCTCCTCGCCGCCGAAGTAGCGGGCCGGGCCGCGGGCGGCGAACGCGCAGACGCCCGCGCGCAGCACCGCCACCGAGGCGGCGATCTCCTCGACGGCGGCGACCACGGGTTCGAAGGCCCGTACGTCGCGGACCGGGTCGTAGTCGATCGCGATCACCTGCGGGCACCTGCTCTGTGCTTCGCGTTTGCGCAGGCCGCGGCGCACCCCTTCGGCACGGGCGGCGGCGGACGAGGCGACGACCCGGTTGGCGTGCAGCACCGCGACGGGCCGGTGCGCGGGCACCCCGTCCAGCAGGTCGGCGGCGATGACCGGCCAGTCCGGACACCAGACGAGCATGGTGCGCTGGGCGGCGTCGCCCATCAACGCACCACCGGCGGTCGGGCCCGGCCGTCCGGGTGCGGCACCACCCACGGTGGCGCCTCACTCGCGACGCCGCGCGACTGCCTCCGAAGCGGGTGCGGCAGCGCGGTCATCCCTGCACCACTCGCAGGTGGCCCCGGCTCTGCCCCTCGGCCTGGGGCGACGGGCGCGGCGGCGACACGGTCACGGGTTCGCGCGCGGTGACCGACGGTCCGGACGACGCGGGCAGCCACATGGTGACCCGGCGGGGGCGGCCCGCGGCGCCCCGGCCTCGGGCCGAGACGGTCAGTTCGCGGGCGCGCAGTCGGCCATGGCCCCGGCCCAGCCCGATCCACATGCCCTCAACCGGGGACAGCACCACATCGGCGCCCTCCCACCCGCCGCCGAACGGCACCAGCACGCTGCCGCGCTGGCGGGCGCGGGCGGCGAGCTGCTGGCGTACGGACGCGGCAACCGGCCCGGTCGGGGCGGCCACCACCACGTCGAACCCGTCGAGCAGCGCGCCGACGACCGCGGTCCACTGCGGACCGGGGTGCGGCACGAGCGCCAGCCGGTCCAGGGCGATGCCCATCTCCGCGGCGGCGGCCAGGCCCAGGCTCGGCAGCCCGACCACGGCGCACCAGGAACCGGCGGACGATGCGGCCGACAGCAGGGCCAGCAGCAGCGAGGTGGTGCCGCCGCAGTCGGGCGCGCCGGTCGAGGCGACCGCGATCGTGCTGCCCCGGCGCAGCCCCCGGCCGGGCAGCAGCTCGCGCAGCTCGGGCAGCACCGGCAGCATCCGGTCCGTGCCCAGCCCGGCCTGCTCGTCGGTGAGGTCGCTGGCTCGCCGCACCGAAGCGTGCTGCAACTCCATTGACCGGGCCTGGCTCAGCCCCGTCATGGCGTTCATCCCCCCGTCGTGCGTGGATATCGGTCGTCCTGTTCCCCGGTGGCTCGTCCCCGGCTGCCGCAGGCGGGCGGCGCCGGGGACGAGCTGTCCGAGGTGCGCCCGGTCGGGCGCGGGCCCGCCCCCGCGGACCCGAATTCACCTCGTGAGCGTCAGCTCGCTAGCACGGGCTGGATCGCGAGATCCAGCGCCTCCTGCACCAGGTCGACGAAGTGGCCGGCCTGCAACATCAGGGTGTCCGCCTCCTCGGCGGTGACCCGGGCGATGCCGGCCTCGGCGGCGGATCTCTTGGCCGCGCCGGACGAGAACAGGGACGACCAGGCGCTCAGCTCGGGAGCGACCATGGCCAGCAGCACCCACACGCTGGTGATCTGGCGGCGCCGGGCGGGCGCGGGCAGGGCCCGGGCGGCGATCACGGCGGCCGCGGCACGCAGGGCGGCGAGGTGGGCGGTGGCGTAGCGCTGCGCGTGGCCCCCGGTTTCCCGGGCCTCGGCGAGCCCGCGGCGGGCGAGGACGATCAGCTCGATCGGAGTGCGGTGCGGCAGCAGATGGGCCGGCACCTTCGTCGTGGCGTTCATGTCGGCGGCTCCCTCCATCGTCGGCCTATACCCGGCCGAACCCCAGGGCTGTCACGCGGACCCGGATCGTTCCGGGGTCGGGCGACCGCCCGCTTTCCGAGCCACGGAGGAAGAACGTGGTGTAGCGCTTGCCGGCCGGGCGTGGAGCTTCCCCACGCCACGCCCGGACCGGCTCGCCGGTCGGGCGGCCATCCGCTGCCCGGGGGTCGATGGGCAGCGGATGGCACCCGCCTGGTCGGCCGCCGGAGCCGCGAATCTCCGGTGACCTGGGTCGGTGCCGCGAACACCGGCCCGGGGTTCGCGGTTGCGAACCGCTCCCCCCGAGACATGATCGAACACTTGTCCGAACAACGAGTAGAACGTTAGTTCGAAAAAATCGCGTTGTAAACCCTGACCCGCGCCGTGTCACCATCCGGACCGCAAAGGTAAGGACCAGATGCGAATCCGTACATGACAACAGGTAGCCTCGAACAGTGCCGTTCCGTCCCCGTCCCGCGCTGGGCATCGCCATGGTCACGCTGGCCAGCCTGCTGTTCGCCGTCAACGGCACCGTCTCCAAGCTGATCCTGCGAGCCGGGGTCAGCGCACCCGACCTGACCACGCTGCGCGCCCTGGGCGCCTGCGCCGGGCTGCTCGTGCTGGGCGCGGCGCTGCGCCCAGGGCTGCGCCGGTTCGCCCTCACCGCACGGCAGTTACCGCTGCTCATCGCGTACGGCATCACCGGTTTCCTCGCCGTGCCGATGCTCTACTTCGTGGCCATCGCCCGCATGCCGGTCGGCGTCGCGCTGCTGTTCGAATACACGGCGCCGCTGTTCGTGGCGCTGTGGGCCCGCTTCGGCCAGCGCCGCCCGGTGCGCCCGCGGCTGTGGGCCGGGCTGGCCCTGTGCCTGCTCGGCCTCGCCTGCGTCGCGGAGGTCTGGGGCGACCTGAGCCTGGACGGCGTCGGCGTGCTCGCCGGGATCGGCGCGGCCGTGCTGCTCGCCGCGTACTTCATCCTCGGCGCGAAAGGCGTCGCCAGCCGTGACACCGTCTCGCTGACCGGCTGGGCGTTCGGCGTGTCGGCCGTGGCCGGCCTGCTCTTCCGGGCCGTCAGCGGCACCGCCCCGGACTGGCGCGCGCTGGCCGGGCACACCGACGGCGGCACCCCGCTCTGGCTGCTCTGCGCCTACCTGCTGATCCTCGGCACCATCGTGCCGTACCTGCTGATCGCCGGCTCGCTGCGGCACCTGCCCGCGACCAGCGTCGGCATCCTCGGCATGATCGAACCGGTGCTCGCCGCCGCGGTCGCCTGGCTCACCCTGGGCGAGCGGCTCAACCCGGCGCAGCTCGCCGGCGGCGCGCTGCTGCTGGTCGGCGTGGCGCTGGCCGAGACCGCCCGGGTGCCCGTGGCGGCGGCGATCGAGCCGGTGCCGCTGGGGCAGAATGAGGCCCATGCGGTCGCGGCCCGAACGTGACCGCGTGAACAGCACCCGCTGACCGACGGAAGACATGGATCGAGTGATGTTGTCGCACCCGAACGTGATCGCAGTCCAGCACGCGCTCGACGCCGCCGACGCCCGGGACCACACCGGCGCGGGCTGCCGGGTGATCGTCCTGGACGACGGCGTGCACACCGCCGCCGCCGCGGCCGCCGCCCTGGGCGTCGAGGCCGCGCAGATCGCCAACTCGCTGATCTTCGAGGTCGACGGCGAGCCGCTGCTCGTGCTGACCTCCGGCGGGCACCGGGTGGACACCGCGAAGGTCGCCGCCGACCTCGGCGTCGCCAAGCTGCGCCGGGCCACCCCCGAGTTCGTACGCGAGCACACCGGCCAGGTCATCGGCGGCGTCGCCCCGCTCGGCCACCCCAAGCCGGTGCGCACGCTCATCGATACCGCGCTCGCCGGATACGGCGAGATCTGGGCGGCCGGCGGGGTGCCCCAGGCCGTCTTCCCGATCACCTACCCGGAGCTGCTGAGGGTCACCTCGGCGACACCGGCGGAGGTCGCATGAGGCTGGTCCCCTGGACCTCGGACGACCTCGGCCGGCGCATGGACGACGTGCTGACCGTGTTCGGCGAGGCCATGTCGTACCACCCCCAGGCCCTGGCCGTACGGCGCGGCTACATCACCACGCACCTGCAGCGGCCGCACTTCCGGGCCATCGCGAGCCTGAGCGACATGGGCCAGCTGCTCGGCTTCGCCTACGGCTACCACTCCGAGCCCGGCCAGTGGTGGCACGACCAGGTCAGCGCGGTGCTCGACCCTGCGGCGCGGCAGCGCTGGCTGGCCGACTGCTTCGAGGTGGTCGAGCTGCACGTGCGCCCGGCCGCGCAGGGCCACGGGCTGGGCGAGGCGCAGCTGCGGGCGCTGCTGGCGATGACCGGCGCGGCGACCACGCTGCTGTCCACCCCCGAGGCCGACGAGCAGGCGTCCCGCGCCTGGCGGCTGTACCGGCGCACCGGCTTCGTGGACGTCTCCCGCCACCTGCTCTTCCCCGGCGACCCCCGCCCCTTCGCCGTCCTCGGCCGCCCCCTCCCGATGACCCGCTGACCGGGCGCCGGGTCAGGTCAGGACCTTGCGGACCACGGTGAGGAGCTGGCCGAGGCCCAGCACGGCCAGGGAGAACCACAGGACCAGGACCATGGTCACGACGCCGGCCGCGAGATCGGGACCGACCTGGGCCGTCGACGCGGCCGCGAGCAGCAGTGAGAGCAGCGTCAGCCAGGCCCGGGTGGGCCGGTCGCCGATGGTCGCCGAGCCCGCCGCCCGCAGCCCGACCGCCCCGGCGCGGGCCCGGATGTACTCGTGCAGCCACACCATCGCCCCGCAGGCCAGCAGCAGTGTCTGCTGCGCACCGAGCGTCGCCAGCGCGATCAGCCAGCACACCTCGCTCATCCGGTCGAGCATGGTGCGGTAGAACGAGGCCAGCCGGGAGGTCCTGCCCAGCAGCACCGCCAGCGTCTGCCCGACCGTGTCCGCGGCCAGCCCCAGCCCCAGGACCGGAGCCGCCAGCGCGGGCCACGAACCGCCGCGGGCCGCGATGACCGGCACCAGCACCGCGCAGGCCGCGGCGACCGTCATCGCGTACGCGGGCCGCGCGCCGAACCTGGCCAGCACCCCGCTGACCGTGAACGCGGCACGCAGCCACTTGCGCAGCAGCGGACCCGCATGGCGCGGGTCGTACCCGTCGTGCGAGTTCGACCAGCCGGAGACGTACCCGTCCCAGCTCGTGCCCGTCGTCGGCGCCGTCATGCTCCACTCCCGGTCCGCCTGCCCTGGCAGGCCACCCGGGTGGGAGCTACACCGCGGCGCCCACCCGTAGCCGCTGCCACACCTCGCGGGTGGCCGTCGACCGGTTCAACGTGATGAAGTGCAGGCCGGGTGCGCCCTCGGCCAGCAGCTTCGTGCTCAACTCGGTGGCCACCTCGACGCCGACGGCCCGCACCGCCTGCGGGTCGTCGGCGACCGCGCGCAGCCGCTCGGCCAGGTCGGGCGGGAACGCCGCGCCGGACAGCTGCGCCATCCGCTCGATCTGGCTGACGTTGGTCACCGGCATGACGCCCGGGATGATCGGCACGTCGCAACCCGCCGCCGCGGCGGCGTCGCGCAGCCGCGCCCAGTCCTGCCAGTCGAAGAAGAACTGCGTTATCGCGTAGTCGGCGCCCGCCCGGCACTTGCGGACGAAGTGGTGCACGTCCGAGGCGAAGTCGGCCGACCGCGGGTGCTTCTCCGGGAACGCGGCCACCCCGACGCAGTAGTCGCCGCTGTCCTTCAGCAGCCGCACCAGCTCCTCGGCATAGTGCAGCCCCTGCGGATGGGCGACCCACTCCGCCTGCGGGTCGCTGCCCGGCGGGTCGCCGCGCAGCGCCAGCATGTTGCGCACGCCCGCGTCGGAGTAGTGCCCGATGACGTTGCGCAGCTCGCCGACCGAGTGGTTGACCGCGGTCAGGTGCCCCAGCGGCAGCAGCGTCGTCTCGGTCGCGATGCGCTCGGTGAGCTGCACCGTCGTGTCCCGGGTGCTGCCACCCGCGCCGTACGTGATGGAGACGAACGACGGCTGCAGCGACTCCAGCTCCCGGATCGACTGCCACAGCACACGTTCGCCGTCGGCGGTCTTGGGCGGGAAGAACTCGAACGAGAACGTCGGCTCCCCCGACGTCAGCAGCTCGCGGACAGTCGGCCGGGGTCCCGGCATGGTCGATGGAGCACGCAGCGTCACCCTGCCGACTCTATCGGCCGACCGGCCTGAGGAGCTGATTCGTCCCAGTGCGTGGTGCGCCCCGCCGACGTGACCGTGCTCACCAGCCCCTCCCGCCCCAGCCGGCGCGCTCACCGCGGCTCCTCGCCGGTGAGGAACCAGTCCGCGAACGAGGCCGACCCGCGCCCCACCGCCGGGTGGTGGCAGGCGGCGAGCAGCCCGCGTTCGGCATACCGCCGCGCCGGGCAGGGCCACGGCAGCTCGCACACCCGGCAGCGGTGCACCGGCGGCCGGAAACCCGCCCCCGGCACGTGGTCGTGCAGCAGCCGCGCGGCCAGCCGCCACATCAGCGGCTGCACCACCCGCTCCGGCGGATCGAGCGGCGGGTTCTCCCAGTCGATCGGGGGCAGATCCATCAAACCCTCCAGGGTGTATGCGACGAAGGGCACCGGGGCGGCGCAGGCCATGGGAGTGACGCGCCGCCCCGGCGGCTCACACCGGTGCGGGAGTGCCGTCCACCAGCGCGAGCCCGTTCATCACAGCGAAGATTCCGCCCCACGGGAGGGGCCAGCACGAAGATGTGACGGGGCCAGGGCACTTCGAGTCCTTACACGGCCCCTACCAGCGCGAACATCTACGGCGCGGCCCGAGCGCTCCCCATCATGCGAGGTCAAGGACTGTCAATAGCCCAATCGCCGAAATCCGCGCCCTCACCCCCGATCCGATCGAGACGCCGGAGGTCCGGCAGCTCGCGGCGACGCGGCTCGCCTCGCGATGATCGTTGCCTCGTGTCCGAAAGTGACGCCAGACCACGCTTTCCGGCGCGAGACAACGATCATGGCCCCTCGGCGGCGGGCTGGGGGCGGCCGGACTGTCGTACGCGGACGGTAGAAACGGGTCGGCGCATGGGGGCCTGCGCCGGGGGTCGGCTGTGTCCGGTTATGCCGTGGGACGAGCCTGGAGGCCGCCGTGTCCCGTCCACCGCTGGGCAGACTGATCGCCGATACCCGACGCCGTCGTGGGTACAGCCAGACCAGGCTCGCCGCGCTGCTCTGCGCGGCGGCCGGGGCCACCACGGTGACCAGGCACGAGGTGAGCCGCTGGGAGCGGGGTGACCGGCTGCCCGGCGCGCAGTGGCTGGCCTGGCTCGCGCTCGTGCTCGACCTGCCGCCCGCTTGGCTGGCCGCCGCCCACCCGGTCGACCGGCCGGCTCCCGCCGACGGCGTCACCCGGTTGCAGCAACTCGCCGAGCGGTGGCTGCGCCACGCCGTGCACGGCGACGCCGCGCCGGGCGAGTCTCGGGGCTCGTCGGACCGGCGCGCGGCGGGGCAGCTCGATCGGCACATCGCCGAGCTGCGGCGGATGGACGATCTCGTGGGCGGGGCAGATCTGGCCCCGGTGGCGCGCCGGTGCTGGGCGCAGGCGGCGGACCGGCTGCACCGCGCCCGTGGCGCGGATCGGCGGCGGCTGCTGCGGCCCGTCGCCGAGCTGGCCCAGCTGGCCGGGTGGACCGCCGCCGACGCCGGGGACCGGACGGCGGCGCTGCGGGCATACCGGGCGGGGCTGGTGCTGGCGATGGAGGCGGGCGATCCGGCGCTGGGCGCGCACGTGCTGGGCGGGGCGAGCCATCTGCTCTGCGAGGCGGATCCGGGGGCGGCCTGGCGGCTGGCCCGGATCGCCGCGGCCGGCGCCCGCCAGGACGGCAGCCCCGGCCTGCGGGCGCTGCTCGCGCACCGGGCGGCGCTGGCCGCGGCACGGGCCGGGGACGGTCGCGCCGCGCAGGACGGCTTGCTGGTCGCCCGGCGGCTCGGCGACCGGGTCCGCGCGGAGCACGAGCCGTCCTGGCTGTACTGGCTGGACCCGGCGGAGCTGGCCGCGATGGCGGGCCGCTGCCTGGTCGCGCTGGACCGGCCCGCGCGGGCGCTGCCGCTGCTGGAGCAGCCGGGCCTGCGGCGGCCGCGGCGCGGTCAACCGCGCACCCGCGCGGTCTATGCGGGCTGGCTGGCGCGGGCCCTGCTGGGCGTCGGCGAGGTGGAGCAGGCCTGCGCGGTCGGCGCGGACGCGGCGGTCGAGGCGGTGCGCGCCGGGTCGGTGCGGGCGGCCGAGCAGACCCGCGAGCTGTCGGTGCGGCTGGCGGCCCGGCCGCAGACCCGGGCGGTTCGTGACTTGAGTGAACTGATCACCCAGCTCACGTC
Source organism: Catellatospora chokoriensis (assembly GCF_011297315.1). Taxonomy (NCBI): domain Bacteria; kingdom Bacillati; phylum Actinomycetota; class Actinomycetes; order Micromonosporales; family Micromonosporaceae; genus Catellatospora; species Catellatospora chokoriensis. The sequence goes on along the minus strand of NZ_JAAOTI010000021.1, from coordinate 2,560 downwards.
ATACCTACCGGGGTCATCCACACGGCCGGGAGTGAACTAAGTTCGTCCCATGACCATTCACCCGGTGGACCGGGCCGCGCTGCGTCCGCGGGTCGAGAAGGCCCTCGCGGTCTTCCTGGCCGACCGCCGGGCGCACATGGCGGGCATCGACGCCGGCCTGGGCCCGCTGGCAGACGCCGTGGAGGCTTTCGTGCTGGGCGGCGGCAAGCGCCTGCGCCCCGCCTTCGCCTACTGGGGTTACCGCGGCGCGGGCGGCGAGGACCGCGACGACGTGGTGTCCGCGCTGGCCGCGCTGGAGCTGGTGCAGGCCAGCGCCCTGATGCACGACGACCTGATGGATGCCTCCGACACCCGCCGCGGCGAGCCCGCGGTGCACCGCCGGTTCGCGATGCTGCACGACCGCGAGCGGTGGCAGGGCGGGGCGGCCGGGTTCGGCGCCGCGGCGGCGATCCTGCTCGGCGACCTGTGCCTGGTCTGGTCGGACGAGATGCTGCACGCGAGCGGGCTCGACCCGGTGACCGTGGCGCGGGCGCGGCCGGTCTTCGACCTGATGCGCACCGAGGTCATGATCGGGCAGTACCTCGACGTGCTCACCCAGGCCTCGGCCGACACGTCGGTGGAGCGGGCCTCGCAGGTGGCCCGGTTCAAGTCGGCGAAGTACACCGTCGAGCACCCGCTGCTGCTCGGGGCCGCGCTGGCCGACGCCCCGGCCGCGCTGAGCGAGGCGTACTCCGCCTTCGGGCTGCCGCTGGGCGAGGCGTTCCAGCTGCGCGACGACGTGCTCGGGGTGTTCGGCGACCCGATCGCCACGGGCAAGCCGGCCGGGGACGACCTGCGCGAGGGCAAGCGGACCTACCTCATCGTCATGGCGCTCGCGCACGCCGCGCCCGCCGACCGCGACACTCTCGCCGCCGCGCTGGGCAGCGCCGACCTCGACGAGGCGGGCGTGGCGCAGCTGCGCCGGATCATCACGGAGTCGGGGGCGCTGGCCCGCACGGAGGCGTACATCGCCGAGCTGACCTCGACGGCGCTCGCGGCGCTCGCGGCCGCACCGGTCGAGCCCGAGGCCGCCGAGATGCTGCGCGAGCTGGCCGACGCCGCGGTGCACCGCGCCGCCTGATCGGCTACCGCAGCACCTGGCGGAAGCTGTCGTAGTGGTCGTCGGTGTAGTAGAGGTCACCGTCGCGGCCGGCCACCAGCCGCCGCGCGCCGCGGTCGCGTGAGCCCGGCGTGGGCACCGTGTACTCCCGGTAGTAGCCGCGCGGCTGCTTGGGCAGGACGCCCTCCAGGTTGCCGAACACGGTGCCGTCCTTGTCGTACGGGAACGGCCCGTTCGCGTCGATCAGCGCGACCGTGGCGACCGCCTCCCTGGGCAGCTCGCGCAGGGGCACCGTGGGCAGCCCCGACACCGGGGTCCGGCCGGCCGACGCGGCGGGTGCGCCGCCGTCGCGGGCGGGCGTCATGGCGGTACGCGCGCAGTAGCCCACCAGCGCCATGAGGGCGATCAGCAGCACCGCCACCACAGCGGCGATCGTGATGTTGCGCCGCGTCGCGTAGCTGTCCACATCAGGGAGTGTGCGGTGTCGCGTGGTCGCGATCAAGGACCGTGGAATCATCAACGGGTGCTCCCCCACGCCACCCCCCGTGCCATCGTCGCCCTGGGCTGCGTCTCGGGCGTGCTGCTGGCCGTCTCGGCGTACCTGGCGGGCGCGTTGCCGGGCGGCGATCCCGGGCCCGGGCTGCGGCTGGGCGGGTTCGGCGCGGTGCCGGGGAGTTTCTCGCTGGGGCTGGTGTGCTGGCTGGCCGGGATGGCCGGCTGGACGGCCGCGTGGTGGCGGCTGGGCCGGTCCGGTGACCTGATCACCGGCAGGTCGGCCCGGCCCGGCGCCGTGGGCTGGTGGAACGGCTCGGCGTGGCGGCTGCTGGCGATCGGGGCGGCGTGGGCCGCTCCGCTGCTGGTCGCGCCGCCGCTGGGCAGCCGCGACGCCTATGCGTACGCCTGCCAGGGCTGGCTGTGGCGCGCGGGCCTGGACCCGTACGCGATGGGTGTCGCCGACGGCGGCTGTCCCTGGACCGCGGCGGTGCCCGAACTGTGGTGGCACACCCCGACCCCCTACGGTCCGGTCGCGGTGCTGCTCACCGCCGCGGTGACCGCCCTCGGCGGCCTGCTCGGCGCCCTGGCCGGCCTGCGCCTGCTCACCCTCGCCGCGGTGGCCCTGCTCACCCTGGCACTCCCACCGGTCGCCCGCGCCTGCGGCGTCCCCACCCCCGCCGCCTACTGGCTGGCCCTGCTCACCCCCCTCACCGCCGTCCACGCCCTCTCCGCCCTCCACAACGACGCCCTCGTCGCCGCCCTCACCGTCACCGCCCTGGCCGTATCCCTGCCCCACCCCCGCCAAGATCACGACGATCTTGCGCGAACCGTTGCCCCTTTGTCCGGTTCGGGCGTGTCGTCCCCGCAGTTCGCGCAAGATCGTCCCCGGGTGGGTGGGGCGGCGGCCGGGCCGTTGTCGGCCAGCTGAGCCTTGGAGATCAGGTCCTGATACCAGCGGGGAAAGTC
>NZ_JAAOTI010000020.1:0-178562 GCF_011297315.1 Catellatospora chokoriensis | reverse complement strand
TCGCGCGCCTGGCCGGGGTGTCCGTGCCGACGGTCTCGCGCGTCATCAACGGCCGCTCCGACGTCTCCCCGCAGACCCGCGAACGCGTCGAGGAACTGCTCACCCGCCACGGCTACCGCCGCCGCCCACCGAGCATGCGGGCCAGCTCCGGGCTGGTGGACCTCGTCTTCAACGACCTCGACAGCCCGTGGGCCGTCGAGATCATCCGCGGCGTCGAGGACGTCGCGCACGCCGCGGGTATCGGCACCGTGGTGTCGGCGATCCACCGGCGCACCTCCGCGGCCAAGCAGTGGCTCGACAACATGCGCACGCGTTCGACCGAGGGCGTCATCTTCGTGACGTCCACCTTGGAGCCCCCGCTGCAGGCCGAACTGCGCCGCCTCAACATCCCGGTCGTCATCGTCGACGCCGCGGGCGTGCCGCCGCAGGAGGCGCCCACCATCGGCGCGACCAACTGGGCCGGCGCGCTGCGGGCCACCGAATACCTGATCGGCCTCGGCCACCGCCGCATCGGCTTCATCGCCGGCCCGCCGCAGCTGATGTGCAGCCGCGCCCGCGTCGACGGCTATCGCGCCGCGCTGGAGTCGGCCGGCATCGCGATCGACGACAAGCTCGTCTACCCGGGAAACTTCTACCACGAGGCGGGCTTCTCCGGTGGCAGCCAGCTGCTGCGGCTGCCCGATCCGCCGACCGCCATCTTCGCCTCCAGCGACCAGATGGCCCTGGGCGTCTACGAGGCCATCCGCCGGCGCGGGCTGCGGGTGGCCGACGACGTCAGCGTCGTCGGCTTCGACGACCTGCCCGAGGTCCGCTGGTCCTCCCCGCCCCTGACCACCGTCCGGCAGCCGCTGGCCGAGATGGGCCTGCTGGCCGCGCGCACCGTGCTGCGCCTGGCCCAGGGCGAGAAGATCGAGAGCCCGCGCGTGGAACTGGCCACCGAGCTGGTCGTCCGCGACAGCGCCGCGCCGCCGCGCGGCTGACCGACGTCGTGTGGTGCGGCGTGCCGTCCGGAGCCGCCGCACCACACGTCCCGCCGCCTTGCGAACCCCGCCCGACGTCCGCCCTCCGGCGGTCGCGCGGGTGCGGACGGCCCGCTCCCGGCAGCCGTTCGGTGACAAAATCGTGACCCGTAACAAGTATCGGTAGTCGTATGAAACTTTCATGACTACGCTGTGCGCAGGCTGCCGGAACCCTGACCGGCGGCCGCTTGCGGCGGTACACCGCTGCCGTCGCGCCGGTCCCGAGGAGCTGTCTGTGGCTGAGAACGATACGCGCAAGGTCACCATCGCCGCGATCGCCGATCTGGCCGGGGTCTCGGTGCCCACGGTCTCGCGTGTGCTCAACGGCCGCTCCGATGTGGCCTCGCAGACCCGCGAGCGCGTCGAGGAACTGCTCACCCGGCACGGCTACCGGCGCCGCCCGTCGGCCGCGCGCACCAGCTCCGGCCTGCTGGACCTGGTCTTCCCCGACCTCGACAGCCCCTGGGCCGTGGAGATCATCCGCGGGGTCGAGGACGTCGCGCACGCCGCGGGTATCGGCACCGTGGTGTCGGCCATCCACCGCCGCAACGCCTCGGCCAAGCAGTGGCTGGACAGCCTGCGCACCCGGGCCACCGAGGGTGTCATCTTCGTGACCTCGATGGTGGAGCCGCCGCTGCAGGCCGAGCTGCGCCGGCTCAACATCCCCGTCGTGCTCGTCGACGCCGACGGCATCCCGCAGCAGGACGCGCCGACCATCGGTGCGACCAACTGGGCCGGCGGCCTGGCCGCCACCGAGTACCTGATCCGGCTGGGCCACCGGCGCATCGGATTCATCACCGGCCTGCCCCAGTTGATGTGCAGCCGGGCCCGGATGGACGGCTACCGCGCCGCGATGGAGTCGGCCGGGCTGCCGATCGACGACGACCTCATCTGCCAGGGCGACTTCTACCACGAGTCCGGCTTCTCCGGCGGCACCCGGCTGCTACGGCTGCCCGACCCGCCGACGGCGATCTTCGCCTCCTGCGACCAGATGGCGCTGGGCGTGTACGAGGCGGTCCGGCAGCAGGGCCTGCGGGTCGGCGACGACATCAGCGTGGTCGGCTTCGACGACCTGCCCGAAGTGCGCTGGTCGTCCCCGCCGATGACCACCGTCCGCCAGCCGCTCGCCGAGATGGGCATGGTCGCCGCCCGCACCGTGCTGCGGCTGGCCCGCGGCGAGCACGTGGAGAGCCCGCGGGTGGAGCTGGCCACCGAACTCGTCGTCCGGGACAGCGCGGCGCCGCCCCGCGTTCGATAGGTATACACCGATAGTTTCCGGAAGTTCTTGACTCCTTCTCGGCTCGGCGCCCAGGATGGTGATCGTATCCATCGATGTGTGCCCGGCGTTCGAAGGGATCCCTCCCATGCGGAGCCACCTGCTCGGCAAGGCTCGCATACCGGTGCGGAGAGGCACTTCGGCGGCGTGCGGGCGCACCGCTGCGCCAACCGAGAAGGAGCACATGACGAATCACCGCGTCCGTCTCCCCCCGGGCAGTGCTTTCGCCCGCACCACCTCGTGATCGACCGCTGACGGGTACAGCCCGCTCCGGGCCGTACGCCGCGGGTGGGCCGCCGAACGCCCGGACGGCGGCCCGCCCGGCCTGTTCCGCTGAGCCGGATCCCCGGCCACCAGTGGGGTGGGGCCGGGAACGGGGGCGCGTGACCGAGCCCAGGTCACGCGTTCCCCGCCGCCGGGCCGCGGCGGCGGCCCCGATCAGGCCGCCGCCGCGGCCGGGCGCACCACCTCGTAGGACACGTGCGTGACCAGGTCCGTGTGGCGTACGCCGACCTGGACCAGGTCCGTACGGTCGACGCCGTCGAACAGCCGCTCGCCGCGGCCCAGCAGCACCGGCGCGACATGCAGCCGCAGCTCGTCGATCAGCCCGGCGGCCAGGAACTGGTTCACCGTCGCCGCCCCGCCCGCGATCGCCACGTTCCGCTCGCCCGCGGCGGCGCGGGCCCGGCCGAGGGCCTCGGTGACGCCACCGGTCACGAAGTGGAACACGGTGCCGCCCTTCATCTCCAAGGACTGCCGCTCGTGGTGGGTGAGCACGAACACCGGCGCGTGGTACGGCGGCTCCTCGCCCCACCAGCCCGTCCAGTCCAGGTCCCAGGCGCCGCGGCCGGGGCTGAACATGTTGCGGCCCATGATGAACGCACCCGCCTCGATCAGGGCCGCCAGCTCGGCGGCGTTGTTCTCGGGCTCGTCGAACATCCAGCGGTGCAGGCTCTCCCCGACACCGTCGCCGAACGGCGCGTCGGCGCGCTGGTTCGGACCCGCCGTGAAGCCGTCCACCGACATCGCCATGTCGCAGGTGACCTTGCTCATCGTGTGCTCCTGTCCGGTCGCGGGGCGGGCGCCCCGGCTGACCATAGGTCGGAGCCGTGCGGCGTTTCTCTACATCCAGGTGCGGAGAATTCTCAGCGGGGGACGGTGTGCTGCTCGTCGCGGACGGGCGCGGGCGGCGGCGCGGCGGGATGTTCGGCGAAGCACACGGGTTCGTCGAGCACGCCGTCGTCGAGCAGGCCGACGAACGCGTCCAGGACCGCCGGCTCGAAGCGGGTGCCCCGCCCGCGGACCAGCTCGTCCCGGCTGGGTTTCCGCGAGGCCCCCGACAGGTGCGGTTCCGCCGCGCACAGTTCGGCCCAGGCATCGCACACGGCGATGATCCGCGCCTCGACCGGAATGTCTGTCCCGGCCAGGCCGTACGGGTAACCCGTGCCGTCGTGGCGCTCGTGGTGGGCCGCGACCAGCGGCGCCAGGTCCGGCCGGGCCGCCAGCTCGACGAGCAGGCGGGCACCCTGCGTGGGATGGCCCGGGTCGAAGGGCCGGCCCGTGCCGCCCGGCCGGTCCGGCTGCCGCGTGGCCAGGCAGGTGATCCGGCCGATGTCGTGCACCCGCGCGGCGGCCGCGGTGCGGCGCTGGGCGGCCTCGTCCAGCCCCAGCCGCGCCGCGGTGCGAAACGCCCAGCGCGACACGGCCGCGGCGCACTCCCGGTCACCCAGCGCCCGGTCGATCCGGTCGGCCATCCAGACCAGCGCCGGGGGCAGGTCGGTGACCGGGTCCGCCGCGGTCGGCGCGGGCTGCCCGGAGCCGACGACCCGGTCGCGGCCGAGCGCCTTGGCACGGTAGACCGCCTGGTCCGCCTCGTTGATGAGCGCGTCGGTGTCCACCCGCCCGCGCTCACCGGGATCGTCCGTGGCCACCCCGAGCGAGGCGGTGAGCAGGATCGGTTCGGCCATCCCGGCCACGGTCACCGGGGTGCCGCGCAGCGTCTGCCGTAGCCGCTCGGCCAGCTCGTACGCGGCCGGAGCGGGGGTGCCGGGCAGCAGGCAGACGAACTCCTCGCCGCCGTACCGGCACAGCAGGTCGCTGCCGCGCACCTCCCGACGCAGCCGCTGGGCGACGTCGGCGAGCACGGCGTCGCCGACCGAGTGGCCGTAGGTGTCGTTGATGTCCTTGAAGTGGTCCAGGTCGAGCAGGACCAGGCTGAGCGGCAGGCGGCGGCGGACCGCGCGTTCGGCCTCGACGTCGACCATCTCCTTGAAGAAGCGGCGGTTGTACAGGCCGGTGAGCTGGTCGGTGATCGCGGCGGTGCGCAGCCCCTGGGTGAGCCGGGCCCGGTCGCGGGTGGCGACGACCTGACGCACCAGCAGGCCCAGCAGCAACAGCATGGTGACCGCGAGCGTGACCAGGCTGAGCCGGCCGACCAGGACGAGGTCGGCCACGGCGAGCCCGCCGACCGCCAGCACGGCCACCACGGCGGGCAGGAACGCCAGGTCCGGGTCGAGGGTCCGCGGCTGGTCGGACTCCGCCCGGCGGCCCGCGACGACGGCCGCGACGCACAGCAGCACGGCCTCGATCTGCCAGCCGAGGTTGACCCAGCTGGAGCTCATGTACCGGTCGATGGCGGTCAGGTAGGCGTACGCCCCGTCGGTCACGGCGGCCAGCCCGAACGCCGTGCCCACGATGACCATGGAGCGGGGCACGTGGCGTGATCCGCTCAGCATCACGGCCACCAGGATGCTGACGATGCTCACCGAGAACACCGGATACAGGAAGGTGACCAGGGCGGGGGCGTTCCAGGTGCTCGGCACGAGCGGACTGATGAGGGTCTGCCAGCCGATCGCCGCGGCGCCGGCGGCCACGAGCAGGGCGTCGAGCATGCCCTGGGTCCGGCCGAGCACGCCCAGGCCCAGGCCGATCACAATGGCAGGCAGCGCCACGGCATAGGACAGCAGGTAGGCCGCGTCGGCGAACGACGGCACGGGCGCGCCGTCGGGGGACACGTAGGAATAGACGGCCCAGGTGGACTCGCCGATGAGCCACAGCGAGTTCGACACGATCAGCAGCCGCCATGCCGTGGCGACCCGCTGGCGGGTGCGGCGGGCGGCGTACACGGCCAGCGCCGTCGCGGCCACGATCGGGACCAGGTAGACGACCTCGCCGACGAAGCGGGACGCGTCCGGCGAGTTCCGGGTGGCCCGCAGCAGGACCGCGTACAGCATCACCCAGGCCGCGCCGGCCAGGACGACGCCCACCACGGCCCGGTCGGGTCCGGCTGATGCCGTCCGGGTCTCGCGTGCACCGTCGTCCGCCGCCGTGACGTGCCTCCCGGTGGTGAAAGAGATTTACTCTCTGTCACAAGTCTGGCACAGCGACCTGGTGGCGGGGCCGGTCGGCGACCTTCCGGCGGACACCGGCCGGGGCCGTCGGGACAGCGCCCCGACGGCCCCGGCCGCCTCGATCAGGGCTGCGCGGTCAGCCGGAACGACTGCGCCCCGGTGCCGTTGCAGGTGTACTGCACCAGCTGGACGCTGTCGGCGGTGGAGGCCGCAGGCACGTCGAGGCACTTGCCGCTGTGCCGGGACACGAAGTGGTAGTACCCGCCGCCCTCGGGCACGGGCAGCCACTGCTGGTTGTTGCCGCCGCCGTAGGTCCACAGGTGGATCAGCGCGTTGTCGGCGGCCGACACCCCGTTGACGTCCAGCACCTGGGCGGGGTTGTTGCGGTTGTTGATCCGCACGTAGCCGCCGCTGGTCGGCTGGAACAGGTACTGCTGGGCGAAGGTGTTGTTGCAGGTGTACTGCTGGATCGCGGTGCCGTTCGCGGTGCCCGAGGAGCGGGCGTCCACGCACTTGTTGCTGGTCTTGTTGACCACGCTGTACCAGGTGGTCGACGAGATCGGGCCGTCGCCGGGCGGCGGCCCGCCCGCGCCGAACGGGCTGAGCACGATCCCGGCCGAGCGCGGGTCGCCGTCGTGCACCAGCGACTCGAACGCGCCGACGTCGTCGAACGCGAACGCGTACGCCTTGCCGTCGGCCATGTTCGAGTGAATGATCTTGGCGTACTGGTTGGTCGGGCTGTTCTGGTAGAACTGCCCCGCGTTCGTGCTGGGCTGGGTGTCGACGGTGCCCAGCGTGCCCCGGTTGAGCGCGGCGCACAGGGTGCGCGCGATCGGCCCGACGACCAGGTCGTTGGGCGCCTGCAGGTTGCCGTCGCAGCCCCACACGTGGGCGCTGGTCGGCTTGTTGAACGAGGCGACCTGCTGGCCCGCGGAGTTGGTGAAGTTCATGACGTTGCCGCTGGTCCGCCCGAAGTAGCGGGTGTTGGGCTGGTCGGTGAACGGCACCACGGTCAGCGTCTTGGCGGCGTAGGCGTTCCACGCCGAGGTGATGTAGCCGTCGAGGTAGGTGGTGCTGAACAGCCCGGCTCCGGCCGCCTTGCCCGGCGCGAGCACCCGCAGCACGGTGCCGTCGGAGGGGCGGGTGTAGACGGTGTTTGCCCAGCCGGACTGGGCCCGGATCTGGTTGATGACGTTGTTGCGGCCGTCGGAGACGACGTCGCCGGTGCGCTTGGTCGCCCCGGACGCGCCGGTCACGGTCACCGCATGCGGCACCGAGAACATGTCGACCTGCGAACTGTTGATCCACAGCCCGGCGTCGTTGTAGGTGAACTCGCTCCAGTCGAACAGGATGTTGTAGTTGGCGTCGCCCGACGCCCAGGGCGCGGGTTGCACCAGGCCGTCGGGGGTGAGGAAGAACTTGAGCTTCTCGCCGAAGGAGAAGTAGGCGCGGCCGGAGAAGCCGCGCGGGAACCGGATGGTGGTGCTGCCGCCGTTGCCGGGGCCGGCGATCGAGACGTCGGGGGCCGGTGACGGCGGGATCTGCCCGCCGCTCCACGGCGTGAAGCCGCCCCCGCTGTTGACGTAGCCGAGTCGGCCGGTGGACAGCTGCACGCCGATGACGTACAGGTAGACCGCGTCGCCGCGGCCGGTGTTGTTGGTGACGGTGACGGGGAGCGGGTCGGGTCCGATCGCCTGGGCGGGCGAGGCGGTCGCGGCGACGGCCAGCGGGACGGCCAGCGCGGTCGCGGCGAGCACGCCGAGGACCTTTCGTCTGGTACGCATGTCGCGGAACCTCACATTCGAGATGAGGTGGACGGATCCCGCAGCGATGGACTGCGAGAGCGCTCTCCGCACCCGGGTCGGGTCAGGGCTGTCGCCAACGCGAACCGGGATGCAGGGCTACATCGGGGCGGCGAAGGCTCCCAGGTGATTGAGAGAGCGCTCTCACGATACGATGCACGCAAATATCTGGTCAATAGACGGTGAACGATGACGAGCCGAGCCGGGTCGCCTGGTCGCGGCCCGGCTCGTCCGCGGGCGGTCGCCCGCCCTGGTCAGTGCGCGAACTCCGTGGTCACGGTCGCGTCGACGAGGTCGCCGAAGCCGTAGACCCAGGCCTGGCCGACCGGGTCGCCGAGCTGTGCGCGCAGCCAGTAGGCGCTCCACCGGGCCGCGGTCTCCACGCTCTGCGCCTGGGCGAGGGTCTGCGGGGACAGGTCGGGCCGCGCGCCGGCCGGGTTCTGCGCGTCGGTGATGCCGTAGTGGTTGGCCCCGAGCACGCTCGCGTACAGCTTCGGGGGCGAGGTGACCACCTGGTAGGTGGCATATCCGTTGGCCGGGCTGCCGATACCGTCGGCGCTGCCCTGGACGAGGGCGACCGGGACCGTGTTGGACACCGGGGGCGTGGTTCCGGTGCCCGGCTGGGTGTTGTTGGCCCCGTACAGCGCGACCGCCTTGAGCTGCGGCGGAGCGGGCGCGGGCGCGGCGCAGAACGGCGGGGTGCACAGGCCGGTGGCCAGGTTGAGCGCCGCCGCGCCGCCGAACGAGTGCCCGAGCAGCAGTAGCCGGTTCGCGTCGAGCGCGCCCAGCAGCGGAGAGCCGGCGCGGACGTTCTCCGCCTGGGCCCACGTCACCGTCCAGCCTGCCTGCGCGCCGGTGGCATAGAGGCCGGGCTGGCCGAACAGCACCTGGAAGTGGTTGGGCACGACGACCGCGAAGCCGTACGAGGCGACCTTGGCGGCGTAGCCGGAGTACTGCGCCTTGTCCACGTTGGCGCCCTGCAGCAGCAGCACCACCGGCCACGGGTCGTGCGGCGAGCCGGTGACCGGGTGGTAGACGTCGGCGGCGTCGCCGTTGACGGTGCTCGCGTACACGGCGACCGAGGAGTAGGCGGCCGAGGCGGGTGCGGGGGCGGTCAGCACCGCGGTCATGGCGGCGAGGGTGGCGGTGAGGGCGGCGACGGCGGCGCGCCGTACCCGGTGGGTCGATGTCCTCAAAACGATGCTCCCGTTTCTGTAGGCGAAACAGTGTTTCGTATAGAGAGACATATTGGAGTCTGCGGCGACGTACGTCAATGCGTTGCGGTCCGGTCCGCCCCGGTCGATCCATGCGCAAACGATGCAAAGCCGGAAGAGCATTCGCCAAAAGGCCCGCCGTACCCGCATGATCGAGGAGGGGACCCCGGCCGTTTCCGCAGGTCGCCAGCGCTGAGAGGAGCGCCGTCATGGGGATCGAGGAAAAGTTCGTCGACCTGTCGCGCCGATTCGTGGCGCGCACCGTGCAGACCGCCGGGCGACTGGCCGGCTACCCGCGCTGGGAGATGGACGGGCGGTTGATGGCCGCCCAGGTCGACGACGACGCGGCACGGGAGGCGGGCAAGGACCGGCTCAAGGCGCTGGAGGCGATGAGCCGCTTCGCCGCGGAATGGCCCGGCCTGCTCGACACGCAGCGCATCCCGCCGGTCGCGGGCACCGGCCCGATGCCCCGTTCCCGCCCGTCGCCGTCCCCGTGAGACATAGCATGACCTGCGACAGCACCGCTGCGGCGCGCCGCGTGCGAGGTCGGGGGAGCTATGACGACGGCAATTTTGAACACGCTCACCGAGGACGAGATGATGCTGGTCCGCGAGACCGAGCGGGAGCGGCTCACCGATCTCGACGAGGACGGTCTGCTCGACCTGCACGACCGCATCCGGCGAGCACGCAACAAGTACGTCAAGCTCTACCGCCGCCAGTCCGGACTCCGGGTGGCCGAGTCCGGCGGCCGGGGCAAGGCCAACCCCAAGGGCACCCGCGACCGGCAGAAGGCCGAGGTGTTCGAGGACGCGCTCGCTCGCGTGAGCCGAGCCGTAGCGGTCGCCGCGAAGGCCAGCGCACAGCAGCTCAAGGCCGAACGGCTGCAGCTGGCCAAGGAGAGCCGCAACACCACCCCGCCGCGACCCTCGCGGCCGCCGACGAAGGCCCGGCCCAGCAGTCAGGTGGCCGACCGGTCACCGGACTCGCCCGGGCTGCGTAAGCGGCAGGCGTCGTCGCGGGCGGCCGGAGCCCGTCGCCAGGCCGGTCGCGACAGCCGCTGATCCCGGCACGCGCTAGGCGTGGGCCGCGGTCGACCGGATCAGGTCGAGGCCGAGGTCGGCGAGGAACCGGGTCAGTGCAGCACGCTGCCGCCACAGGGTGGCGAGCTGCTCGGTCTGCGGGGCGCCCAGCGTCTCGAACGGCAGCGAGGTGAGGGCCGCGCGGGTGGTGAGGCCGCCGACGTAGCCGTAGGTGACCGCATCGGGGTCGGCCGCCACGCCGTAGGCGCGCATGCCCGCCACATAGGCGGGCACGATGGCGTCGTGGATGGCAGGCAGGGCAGCGGCCTCGACGTGCCCGGCGTGCGCCAGGCCGACGAGCAGCTGGCCGAGGTCGAATCCGATCGCGAGCGGGCACTGGAACGCCACGTCGATCGCGACGAAGACGTCCGGCTCGCCGCGGGGGACCAGCAGGTTCTGCGGGCTGGCGTCGCCGTGCGCCAGCGCCTGCGGCAGGGTGTCGAGCCGGTCCAGGATCGCGGGCACCGCCGCGGCGATCCGGCGCAGGTCGTCGCGCAGGTCCGCGTCGACGGCGGAGGCGACCAGCGGGTGCGCCCAGAGGCGGTCGTCGTCGAGGGCGGGCGCCGCGCCGCGCATGACGCGGCTGCCGACGAGCAAGCGCAACGCCCAGCCGGGTTCACCCGCGGCGGCCAGCAGGTCCGGGGCGCTACGCCGTGCGGCCAGCCCGCCGAGGGCGAAGGCGGCACGGGGGTAGTGCTCCAGCGTCCAGTCGTGATCGGCGATGGCGTCGACGTCCTCCATCCACAGCAGCAGCCGGTCGTCGTCGAGTTCGGTGACCCGGTACAGGACGGGGACCCGCAACCCTTCGGGCAGGTATCCCGCGAACGGCTTCTCCCACATCGCCAGCTCCTGCCGCCAGGGCAGGGTCGCGCACAGCTCGTCGCGGAACATCTCCGGCACCAGGTGCAGCAGGGGCCAGTGCCGCGGGTTCTGCACGAGCTTGACGAAGACGCTCCACGCGCGGCCGTCGCCGTCGCCGCGTACGCGGGCCAGGCCGCCGGTGGCGGGGGATCCGGACTGGTAGTCGATCGGCTCCACGCGCCAGGCGCCCGGCGACGCGCCGCCGCCCAGCACCAGCTCGGCGACCTCGGCCACTTCCGTTGCGGACAGTTCCATCACCGGCTCCGGGATAGTAAGGCTACCTGACGACCTGAGGAGATAGTAAGGTAGCCTGATGAGTTCGGTCAACGGCGATCCCCCGCACGTGTTCGACCTGTTGGGACAGGCGCTGACCGTGGCCCGGCGGGGGATGGAGGCCGAGGTCGCCGGCGAGCCGCACCACCTGCGCGGCTCCCACCTGCGCCTGCTGTCGCTGACCCCGGTCGAGGGCATGCGCCCCACCGATCTCGCCGCCCGCGTCGGTATGACCAAGCAGTCGCTCGGCGAGTTCGTCGCCACCATGCAGCAGGCCGGCTTCCTCCAGGTCGACCCGGATCCCGCCGACCGGCGCGCCCGCATCGTGCGCCCCACCGCCAAGGGGCTGCGCCTGCAGGCCCGCATCCTGGACATCCTCGGCGAGACCGAGCACCGCTGGCGCGACGAGGTCGGCGCGCGGGACTGGTCGACCTTCCATCGGGTGCTGCGGCACATCGCGGCCGGCAGGGCGCCCGGCGACGAGTCGCGGTGACGTCATGAATGCGCGAAGAAGGAATGTCCGGAAATAGGCGGAGCAAGGCGCACGGCCACTCCTGTCACTGAACCGGGGGATCGAAATACGCCGGTGTGATCGCGGCGCTTGCCGCACCACCGTCGACAATGGCCGCCACGACCCCGCAACCTGCGCCGACATGGCCGGGTGTGGGTCGCCCCATGTCGCCTGCAGTCCTGATCGGACACTGTCGGATGCTGTCCTATCCGTTGGGAGTCTGGTGCCGGAATGCATTCTTGTGCAACGATCCCTTCGCATTCCCCTTAGCGGCGCTAACGTTTTTCGGACCGCGCTGTGGCTCCGTGCGCCGCCCTCATCGCTCATGCCCTCAGAAAGGTGTCCGGATGAGATCACCCAGGTGGCTACGAGCTGCGTTCGTGGGGGTTCTCGTCGTGCCGCTGGCCGGTGCGACGTGGACCACTCCCGGAATGGCAGCTCCGCAGCCCTCGCCCTTCAAGGCGAACAAGGTGACGGCGACCTCGCACATCACGGCGGACAAGACCCCCAGCAGCCGGCTCGCGCAGACCGATCCCGCCCTGCTCGGCCGCACTGACACCGCGCTGGTGCCGGTGCTGGTCAAGCTCGACGTCGACGCGGTCGCGACCTACGCCGGCGGCATCGACGGATACGCCGCGACCAGCCCGCGCGTCACCGGCCGCAAGCTGTCGGGCGACGCCGCGCAGAAGCGCTACGAGGGCTACCTCGCCCAGCGTGAGGACGCGTTCGTCACGGCGCTCGGCAAGGTGTCCGGCGCCAAGGCCGGGCAGCGGCTGCGCACCGTCTACGGCGGCGTCGCGGCGGTCGTGCCCGCCAACAAGATCGCTGATGTGCTGAAGATCCCGGGCGTGTCCGCGGTGCAGAAGGACGAGCTGCGCAAGCCGCTCACCGACGCCAGCGCCCCGTTCATCGGCGCGACCTCGCTCTACCCGGGCCTGGGCGGCACCGCCAACGCGGGCAAGGGCGTCATCATCGGTGTCATCGACACCGGTGCGTGGCCGGAGCACCCGTCCTTCGCCGACCAGGGCAACCTGGGCGCGCCGCCGGCCAAGGCCGACGGCACGCCGCGCGAGTGCGACTTCGGCGACAACCCGCTGACCCCCGCCACGGACGTCTTCGTCTGCAACCACAAGCTCATCGGCGGTGGCAAGTTCCTCGACACCTACGACGCGCAGACCGGTGACGACGTCTACCACTCGGCGCGTGACAGCGGCGGCCACGGCACCCACACCGCGTCCACCTCGGCCGGCAACAAGCTCGCCTCCGCGAAGGTGTTCGGCGTCGAGCGCGGTCCCTTGAACGGCGTCGCCCCGGGTGCGTGGGTGTCGGTGTACAAGGCGCTCGGCCCGCAGGGCGGCTACAGCTCCGACCTGGCCGCCGCCGCGCAGCAGGCGATCCTCGACGGCGTGTCGGTGATCAACTACTCGATCTCGGGTGGCAGCAACCCGTTCACCGACCCGGTGGAGCTCACGTTCCTCGACGCGTACGCCGCAGGCGTGTTCGTGTCGGCCTCGGCCGGCAACTCCGGGCCCGGCTCGGCGACCACCGACCACGTGTCCCCGTGGGTCACCACCGTCGCGGCGTCGACCCAGACCCGCGAGTTCGTGTCCACGCTGACCCTCAAGTCGGGTGCGGACACGCTGGTGCTGACCGGTGCGTCGATCACCGCCGGGGTCGGCGAGCTGCCCGTCGTGATGGCGTCGTCGTACGGCGACCCGCTCTGCCAGACGGCCGCCCCGGCCTCGGTGTCCGGCAAGATCGTGGCCTGCCAGCGCGGCGTCAACGCCCGCGTCGAGAAGGGTCACAACGTCAAGGCGGGCGGCGCGGCAGGCATGATCCTGTTCAACGCCAGCCTGGCGGACATCGAGACCGACAACCACTTCCTGCCGACGGTGCACCTGGCCGACGGCACGCAGTTCAACGCGTTCGTCGCGGCGCACCCCGCCGGCCTGACCGCGTCCTTCACCGCCGGCCAGAAGCAGAACGGCCAGGGCGACGTGATGGCGGCGTTCTCGTCGCGCGGCCCGGGCGGGCTGGGCATCAAGCCCGACATCACCGCCCCGGGTGTGCAGATCCTGGCCGGCAACACGCCCACCCCGGACGCCGTCGACGGCGGCCCGGCGGGCGAGTACTTCCAGGCGATCGCCGGCACGTCCATGTCCGCTCCGCACATCGCGGGCGCGGCCGTGCTGCTCAAGGCCGCGCACCCGACGTGGACGCCCGGTCAGATCAAGTCCGCCATGATGACCACGGCGAAGACGTCGGTCGTCAAGGAGGACACGGTCACCCCCGCCGACCCGTTCGACCAGGGTTCGGGCCGTCTCGACCTGACGAAGGCGTCCAACCCGGGCATCACCTTCGACGAGTCCGCCGAGCGGATGTACTCGCTGGGCAACGACCCGCTCGCGGCCGTGCACCTGAACCTGCCGTCGATCAACGTGCCGACCCTGCCGGGCCGGCTCACCACGTACCGCACCGCGGTCAACGTGAGCAACAAGGCGCAGACCTACAAGGTGACCACGACGGCTCCCGCCGGTAGCAAGATCACCGTCTCGCCGTCGACGTTCACCCTCAACCCGGGCAAGTCGGCCCAGCTGAAGATCACGATCGCGTCCAGCGCGCCGACGGCGCAGTACTTCGGGCAGATCAGCCTCGACCCGAGCCGGTCCGGCATGCCGACCCTGCACCTGCCGGTGGCGTTCATGCCGCAGCAGGGCAGTGTCAGCCTGACCAGCACCTGTGCCGAGGGTTCCATCGCCTGGCTGGGCACCACCAGCTGCACGGTGACCGCGACGAACAACTCGTTCGCCGAGGCCACTGCCGACTTCAAGACCAAGCTCGACCTCAACCTCGCGGCCACCGGTGCGACCGGTGCGACCGTGAACAACCCGTGGCTGGTCACCAAGAACGACGTCACGCTGGCCGGTGCGCAGCCGGGTGTGCCGTCGATCGCGCCCGGTGCGGGACCGGCGGGCTACATCCCCCTCGCGGCGTTCGGCATCACGCCGGACCCGCTGGGCGATGAGTCGATCATCAACTACACCGTGCCGCCGTACGTCTACAACGGACTCACGTACACCTCCATCGGCATCCTGTCCAACGGCTACGCGGTCGTCGGCGGCGCCACCAGCGAGGACAACAACTGCTGCAACCTGACCCAGATCCCGGACACGGCCCGCCCGAACAACGTGCTGGCCCCGTTCTGGAGCGACCTCGACGGCACCAACGACGAGGGCGCGCGGGTGGCGACGCTGACCGACGGCGTCAACACCTGGCTGGTCATCGAGTGGCAGGTGGACGTGTGGGGCACCAACTCCAACCGCCACTTCCAGATCTGGATCGGCGTCAACGGCACCCAGGACATCTCGTACGCGTACGACGCGGCCGCGCTGCCCGCCGACCCGGGTGGTCAGGCGTACATCGTGGGTGCGGAGAGCGCGGACGGCACCGGCGGCGAGCAGCTCCCCGTCGGCACCCTGCCGACCGAGGACCTGGTCGTCACCAGCACCGACCCGGCTCCGGGCGGTTCGGCGTCCTACACCGTCAACCTCCGCGGCATCCTGCCCGGTTCCGGCGTTCTCACCACTGAGATGACCGCCTCGACCGTGCCGGGTGTCACCGTGGTCAACTCCACGGTGGTCGTACGACGCATCGGCGCCTCCGGTCAGCAGCCCTGACCGGAGCTGAACTGAGGCCGGGGTGCGCAGCGATGCGCACCCCGGCCTTTCTCGTGGGTCAGGCCGGGGCCGCCGCCGTGACCCCGCGCTGCCAAGGGTGCGGCACCCGGACCCAGGCCATGCCCGCCGCGGTCGCCGCCTCGATGCCCAGGTCGGCGTCCTCGAACACCACGCAGTGCTCCGGCGCGACCCCGAGCCGCCGCGCGGCCAGCAGGAAAGCCTCAGGGTCCGGCTTGGCCCGGGTGTAGTCCTCCGCGCACACCATCAGGTCGAACCGGTCGAGCAGGCCGAGCGCCGTCAGCGAGCCGGCAACGGAGTCACGGGCCCCGCCGGAGACGATCGCGAACGGGATCCGCCCATGGGCGTGCTCGATGTGCGCCAGCACCTCGGGCACCGCCGTCAGCTGCGGCAGCAGCTCCCGATACAGGCTCTCCCGGCGGCGGTCGACCTCGGCGACCGGCATGGCCAGACCCTGCGCGGTGTTCAGGTCGGCGATGACGTCGGCCACCGTCCGGCCCGCCCACGCGTAGAACAGGTCCTCGGACAGGTCGCAGCCCCACTCGCCGACCGCCTGCGACCACGCGCGGTAGTGCAGCGGCATCGAGTCGGCGACGGTGCCGTCGCAGTCGAACAGGTAGGCCCGGAACTCCCCGGGCGGCAGCGGCAGCATCACCGCAGCAGGTTACCCGCGGGTGAAGACCCGCCACGGCCCCGCGCGACGGTCCTGGCGGCCGGGCCGAGGCGAGACCGTCGTCCGGGTCAAGAACGGCCGCCGGCTGCCCGGGTGGCCCGCCCGGCCGTCTCGCGCAGGTAGGCGACCAGTTCCGGCGGCGAGTGCACCTCGAACTCGCAGCCGAGCATCAACAGCCGCCAGGCCAGCCACTCCAGCGGCTCGGTGTGGCTGGTCAGCCGGCAGCTGTCCGCGTCGATCGGCACCAGGTCGGCGGGGGAGTCGCCGATCCGTCCCGCCACCTGCTCCAGCGGCGCGTGCAGGGTCGCCACCGCCTGGTACACCGGTGCGAGCTCGCTCAGCTTGGCGGTCACGTACGCGGCGGCGTCGGCGGCCGGCAGGGTCCGCGGTGCGGTGCGCTGCCCCGTCGGGCGCAACGCGCTCATCCGGTCCACCCGGAACATGCGCCAGTCGGCGCGGTCGGCGTCGTAGGCGACCAGATACCACCGGCGGCCCGCGGACACCAGCTTGTGCGGCTCGACCAGCCGCTCGCTGTCCGCGCCGCCGCGCCGCCGGTAGCCGAACCGCAGCCGTTCCCGGTTGCCGACGGCGGCGGCCAGCGTGGTCAGGTGCACCGGGTCGACCGTCGGGCCGTCCCAGCCCGTCATCGGCACGGTGGCCCGGCCGAGCACGCCGACCCGGTGGCGCAGCCGCGACGGCAGCACCTGTTCGAGTTTCGCCAGCGCGCGGACCGATGCCTCGCCGATCCCGGTCACCGCGTGCATGGCCGCGGTGCGCAGGCCGACGGCGATCGCCACCGCCTCGTCGTCGTCGAGCAGCAGCGGCGGCATGGCCTTGCCGGCGACCAGGCGGTAGCCGCCCACCGCGCCCATCGTCGCCTGCACCGGGTAGCCGAGGTCGCGCAGGCGGTCCACGTCGCGCCGGATGGTGCGCACGCTGACCTCCAGCCTGGTCGCGAGTTCGCTGCCGGGCCACTCCCGGGGAGTCTGCAGCAAGGACAGCAGGTTCAGCAGCCGAGCGGGGGTGTCGGTCATGTTCTCCATCATCGCGGCCATGTGTGACAGAACCTGACCTATATGGGTTCTAGCGTGGCCCGCATGACGCCCTTTCGGATCGACATCCCCCAAGCCGACCTCGACGACCTGCGCGACCGGCTGGGCCGGACCCGCTGGCCCCGGCAGACGCCCGGCGACGGCTGGAGCCGCGGCGTGCCGGTGGACTACCTGCGGGAGCTGGCCGAACACTGGGCCACCGGCTACGACTGGCGCGTGCACGAGGCGCGGCTGAACGAATTCCCCCAGTTCATCACCGAGATCGACGGTCTGGACGTGCACTTCCTGCATGTGCGCTCGCCGGAGCCGGACGCGCTCCCGCTGATCCTGACCCACGGCTGGCCCAACTCCGTCGTCGAGTTCACCGAGCTCATCGGGCCGCTCACCGACCCGCGCGCGCACGGCGCGGAAACCGGGCAGGCCTTCCACGTGGTGGTGCCGTCCGTGCCGGGGTACGGGTTCTCGCAGGCGCCGCCGCAGGCCGGGTTCACGGTCGGCCGGCTCGCCCGGATGTGGGCCGAACTCATGGCCCGCCTCGGCTACGACCGCTACGGCACGCAGGGCGGCGACCTGGGCGCGTACGTGGCCCCGGCGGTGGCCGAGGTCGCGCCGGAGCACGTGGTCGGCGTGCACATCGACGGCGGCTTCGGGTTCCCGACCGCGGCCGACGTGCCGGGCATGAGCGAGGCCGAACGCGCCGAGTGGGACCTCATGCAGCAGTGGATGAGCGGTGGCGTGGACCATCACGCGCTGCTGCGGGCCGCGCCGCAGACCTTCGCGCACGCCTGGAACGACTCCCCGGCCGGGCTGCTGGCCTGGCTGACCCAGAAGTTCAAGGAGTTCGCCTTCATGGCCGACACCCCGGACCAGGTCATCGACCGGGACCAGCTGCTCACCAACGCGAGCGTCTACTGGTTCACCGGCACGTCGGGATCGTCCTCGTGGCCGATGTACGACCTGCTGACCCTGGCCGCCGACGGCGGATTCGCCTGGCCGAAGGGTCAGCGCCGGGCGCCGTCGGGTGTGTACGGCGGCGGCTCCGCGCTGATGCGGCGGCTCGCGGAGCGCGACAACACCATCGTGCACTGGCCCGAGGGCAACCCCGGCAACCACTTCGTGGCGATGGAGCAGCCGGCGGCGCACGCGGCCGACATCCGCGCCTTCTTCACCAAGGTGCGCGCCCGATCGGACCGCTGACCGGGGCACGGTCGTGCAGACCTGAACGACGCCGAGGGGGCGGTGCCGCCCCCTCGGCGCCGTCAGTGGCGTGACCAGCGCACCGAGGTCCGGCTACTTCCACAGGTCCCGGGGCGGATTCTCGATCAGCCGGTCGTCGGCGTCGTAGGCGAGGAACTGGGCGTAGTGCAGGTTGGTGCCGGTGAAGCTGAACACCCGCTCCCCGTCGCCGAGGTCCCAGATCGGCACGGCGTGCAGCGGCGCGCCGGGCGCGGTGCGCATCGAGAGCCGGGCGACCCGCGGGCCGACCCACCCTTCGACGCTCGACCGCTGCCCGTCCGACCCGACGCTGTAGTTGAGCAGCAGCCGGCCGCCCTGTGAACCGTCCCGGCTGCACTCGCCGGCACCGTCGCCCCAGCAGACGTGCATCTGGGAGAAGACCTGACGGGTCTGGTCGAGGTCGTTGAGCCGCAGGCCGGGGTCGACACTCGGGGGCAGCGGGAGCAGCGCGAACACCGCGATGCCGGCCGCGGCGGAGGTCAGGCCACGAGCCCACACCGACCTCGCCCCGAGCACGACGTCGTTGTCCCTGGCGGCTTGGCGGGCGTTCAGGGCGCCGCCGAGGCCGACGCAGCAGATCACCGCGACGCTGATCCCGCGGACGTTGCTGAACACGAACTGCAGACCGGGTGTCGTGGCCGACTCGATGGTCAGGTTCGCCAGCGACAGCGTCATGACGACCAGGAGGAACGCGCCCGCGGCCCGGCGGGCCGAGCCGGCGGAGGCGACCAGCAGCATGCCGGCGAGCACCGTCCACACCTGGTGGTGGGTCCAGGACACGGGCGACGCGGCGATGGTGGCACAGCCGACCAGCACCGCGGCATGTGCCCGACGGCCCTCGCGGGCGAGGTTGCGAGCCCGCCACAGGGCCAGGGCGCAGATCCCGGCGACGAGTAACAGCCACACCACCGGGCGGTGCTCGGCGCCGATGCCGGCGCGGCCGAGTACGGCGTGCAGCGACTGGTTGCCCAGCGATGCCATGTCGCCGACCCGTGCGGTGCTGAACAGCGACGCGGTCCAGAATTGCAGGCTGTCGGCCGGTAGCAGGACAGCCGCCACGACGGCGCTGCCGGCGAACGCCGCAGCCGCCCGCAGTGCGTCCCGGCGGCGTCCGGCGAGCAGGAAGAACACCACGAACAGCAGCGGCGTGAGCTTGATCGCCGCAGCCAGCCCGACGAGCACGCCGCGCCAGCGCGCGGGGGTGATCTCCAGCGCGTCGAGCAGCGTCAGCACGACGACGAAGATGCTGATCTGACCGAACCGCAGATCGCTCTGCACCGGGGCGGAGGCGATCAGCACGCAGGCCAGGACCCCGGCGAACAGCTGCCGCCGCGGCGCGTGCTCCCAGCGGGCCGCCAGCGCCACGGCGATCACCGCGACGGCCGCGACGATCGCGACCAGCCACAGCACCCGTGTCACCGACTCGGACATCCACCCGAGCGGCCAGAGCACCAGCGCCGCGAACGGCGGGTAGGTGAACGGGTCGCCGTTGTCGGCGGCGTACTCGTACAGCGGGCGGCCCGACTGCGCCTGCCGCACCGCGCCGACGTACACGTGCAGATCGGCGAGCCGGTCGAACTCCGGGCGGCGCAGAGCCAGCGTTCCCGACACCACGGCCACCGTCGCGAACACGAGCCACAGCGCGTTCACCCGCCAGTCTTTGAGCATCGGCGCAGGATAGTCGTCGACGGGCGCGGCGGCTGTCCCCGCCATGGCGGCGCTGGCGCAAGGCCAGGGCGGTGGCCGAGGTTCGTCGACCGCGGGGACGGCAGCGGGGCGCCGCCGTCCCCGTCGCGGGGGCTCAGCGGTCCTGCAGCAGGCCCAGCACGTTGCCGTCGAGATCGGTGACGGTGGCGACCAGGCGGCCGCCGCCGACGTCGTGCGCGGCCTGCCGCACGGTGGCGCCCGCGGCGGTCACCTCGGCGAGCTTCGCCTCGATGTCCGGCACGTGCCAGTACGTCACCGGCGAGGTCAGGCCCTGCGGGCCGCCGGCGGGCACGAGGCCGATCTGCTGTCCGGCGGCGTCGAAGCCGACGTAGTACGACGAGTCGGTCTGCGGCGGCACGCCGAGCAGTGCGGCGTACAGGGCTTTCGCGGCCGCGAGGTCGGACACGGGGTGCAGCACGGTCTTGCCGCCGTGGGTGGAAGAGCCGGTCATGATCACTCCTGAGGTCGTGGGCCGTCGCGGCCCGGTCCGTGCATCCCGCCGTGACCAGCGGGAACTGGGTAGAGCTTGTCGTTTGCGGGGTCCGGCCCGCATCCGTGACGACCACGGAACCGACCACGGATCGGGAGTACGGGGCCACTTACGACAGTTGCTGCGAGGCCGTTGCCGCACCGGCGGCGACCAGCCGGCCTTCCTGCGTGGCGGCCCTGCCGGGGGTCGGTGCGGCTGCCGGGCCGGTGCCCGCCGCGCGCCGGCTGAGCCGCAGCACGGCAGCGACGGACAGGCCCAGCGCGATGGTGAGCAGCGCCGAGATCAGCAGGGTGGGCCTGCCGCCGATCGCGGTGACGACGGGACCGCCTACCAGCGTGCCCAACCCGGTGGCGGGGGCGGTCAGCGCGGCCCGGGCGGCGAGCACGCGGCTGAGCACGTGCGGGGGCGTGCCGCGCTGGAACAGCGCCGTGGAGATGGCGGTGAACGGGCCGTAGATCAGGCCGCCTGCCGCGAACCCGACCAGGCCGGGTGCGACGGCGTCGGTCAGCCCGAGCGGCAGCAGGGCGGCGCCCCAGCCGACGACGATGGCGACCACCACCCGCCAGGGCGTGTGGCGGCGCAGCAGCACCGCCCCCAGCGAGCCGACCGTCGCCCCGATCCCGAACGCGGTCCAGTACAGGCCCAGCAGGCCGGGTGAGCCGTGCAGGCCGTGGGCGACGTGCACCGGCAGGGCGACCTCGACCGGGCCGTACAGGAAGAAGAACGCGCAGGTGACGGCGAGCAGCCCGAGCAGGCGCGGCCGGTCGAGGATGACGCGCCAGCCGCCTGTCGCCGGTGTCTCCGGCACGCCTGCGGCAGTGGCGGCGGTGCTCGCGTGTCGCGCGGCGAGCACCCACGCGGCGACCGCCAGCACGGCGAAGCTCGCCGCGTCGACGCCGATCACCCAGCCCGGCCCGGCCAGCGCGGTCAGGCCGCCGGCCAGCGCCGGGCCGACCACGAACGCCGACTGGGCGAACGTCGACAGCAGGGCGTTCCCGGTGACCTGGTCGTCCTCCGGCAGCACCTCCGCCACCAGCGTGTACACCCCGGCGCTGCCCCACGCGTGCAGCAGCGACGAGACCGCCAGCAGCGCGACGTAGGCGACCGGGTGCAGCAGCCCGGTCACCGCCAGGACGGCGACCGTGCCCAGCGTGACGGCACGCACCGAGGCGTCCGCGGCGACCAGTTGCGCGGCGCGCAGCCGGCGCATCAGCCGGGCGAGCAGGGCCGCGCCGAGCGGGGCCGGCAGCGCGTACGCCGCGACCGCCAGCCCGGTCCAGACCCCGGCCTGCCCGTCCGGCGCGAGCTGCACCGCGAGCCACGCCACCGCGACCATGCTCATGCCGTCGCCGAGGGCGGAGACCAGCTGCGCGGGCAGGATCCAGCGAAGCGCCGGATGCCTGGCCAGCCGGCCGACGGAGCCGAGCCAGGTCCGTGCGCCGTCCCGCGATCGCTTCATGTCGTGCTCCGTTTCCGACGTCCGATGTGCCTGTTCCGAGCGTCGCCGGAGGCCGTCGCGAGGGCATCGGTGCCGAGCACGGAAAGCACCTCGGAAAGGCAGTACGGAGCCGTGCGCCAGAATGGTGCCCATGACGGCGACGACGGTGGAGATCTCAGCCCGGGAGTCCGAAGTGCTGGCGCTGCTGGGCGAGCACCTCAGCAACGCCGAGATCGGGGCGCGGCTGTTCATCTCGGTCCGGACCGTGGAGAGCCACGTCTCCTCGCTGCTGCGCAAGGTCGACGCCCCGGACCGGCGGGCCCTGGCCCAGCGCGCGGCCGAGCTGACCCGCGTCGACCGCACCCACCCGGCGCCGGTCCTGCCGAAGCCGCTGACGTCGTTCGTCGGCAGGTCGCAGGAACGTGCCGAACTCGCTGAGATGATCAAGACGCAGCGGCAGGTGACCGCGCTCGGCCCCGGCGGGGTCGGCAAGACCCGGCTCGCGCTGGCTGTGGCCGCCGACGCGACCGGCGAGTTCGCCGACGGCGTGTGGTTCGTCGACCTGGTCCCGGTCTCCGACCCGGGCGCCGGCGCGGTCGCGGGCGCGATCGCCGCCGCACTCGGCCTCGGCGAGCAGCCCGGCCGCGGCATGGACGAGTCGGTGTTCGCCGCGCTGGCCGACCGGCATGCCCTGCTGGTGCTCGACAACTGCGAACACGTCCGGGACGGTGTGGCCCCGTTCCTCGATCGGCTGCTGGCGACCTGCCCCCGGCTGACGGTCCTGGCGACCAGCCGCGCCCGGCTGATGGTGCCGTTCGAGCGGGTGTACCAGGTCCCGCCGATGTCACTGGCCGGCGACGGCGAGTCCGACGCCGTCGCGCTGTTCCTGGACCGGGTCGCGGAGCTGCGCTGGCCGCCCGACGCGGTGCTGCGCGAGCACATCGCCACCGTCTGCGAACGCCTGGACGGGGTGGCGCTGGCGATCGAGCTGGCCGCCGCCCGGTGGCCCACGCTCGGGCTGGACGGCCTCACCGCCGGGCTGTCCGACCAGCTGCGGATGCTGTCCGGCGGCCCCCGCGCCGACGACCGGCACCGCTCGGTGCGGGCCGCGCTGGACTGGAGCCACGCCCTGCTGGACCCCGCCGACCAGGCGCTGCTGCGCCGCATGTCGGTGTTCGTGGCGCCGTTCACCGTCGAGGCGGCCGCGGAGGTGGCCGGGACCGACCGGGGCGCCGTCCGCGACGGACTGGCCCGGCTGGCCGAGCAGAGCCTGCTGGCGGTGACCGCGTCGGGGACCACGACCGAGTACCGGGCGCTGGAGACCATCCGCCAGTACGGGGCCGAGCGGCTCGCCGAGGCCGGTGAGCTGGACGACGTCCGCCTCCGGCATCTGCGCTGGTGCCTGGCCAAGACGGCCGAGCTGGCCGTGGTGCGCCCGGACTGGCGGGCCCGGTTCGACGCGACGGCCGACGACGTGCGCGCCGCCCTGGCCTGGGCCGCCGACCGGCCCGAGCAGCGCACGGACGCGTACCGGCTCGCCCGGTCGTTCGCGGAGCTGACCTTCACCCGCACCTACGCCGGCGAGTCCCAGCTGCGATACGAGCAGGCCGCCGCGCTCGCCGACGACCCGGCCGACGCCGCCGCGACGCTCCGGCTCGCCGCGGCCGTGGCCGGCTGCCGCATGCGCGGCGACGACATGTACCGCCTGCACCGCGCGGCCGCCGACGCGGCCCGGCGCGCGGGCGACAACGCAGCAGCCGCGTGCGACCTGGCGACCGCCGCGACCAACGCGCACCGGTTCTGGAGCAAGTTCGAGCACCTGCCGACGTACGACGAGACGGTCGTGCTCGTCGACGAGGCACGGGAACTGGCCGGCGACGATCCGGCCGCCCAGGCCGCGGTGGCGCTGGCCGAAGCCGGGGTGCTCGCCGACGCGTTCGGCGCGGCCCAGGGCCCGGCCGACAACGCGGTGGAGGACACGACCGCGCGCACCCACCGCGCGGTCGAGCTCGCCGCCCGCACCGGCGACCCGCTCGCCGAGTCCGCCGCGCTCGACGCGCTCACCGGCGCGCAGAGCTGGGCCGGCGACGCGTTCGCCGCGGCGGCCACCGCCCGCCGCCGGGTCGCGCTGCTGTCGTCCCTGCCGGACACCCCGGCGGCGACCCACGAACTGCTCGACGCCCTGGGCATGGCGACCGAGGCCGCCCTCGGCGCGGGCGACCTGCCGGCGGCCCGGCGGTGGGCCCGGCGACTCGCCGAGCACCCGCTGCTGGCCGAGGTCGGACACCGCGCCACGAGCTGGCTGCTGGTCACCGACGCGCTGGCAGGCGACGTCGACGACGTGCTCACCGCCGGCGACCGCTTCCTCGAGGCGTGGCAGCGGGCCGGCAGCCCCGCCAGGTCCGTGCTGGGCCCCGCCGTGGCGGCCGTTGCGATGATCCACGGACTGCGCGACGACCACGAAGCCCGGCGCGACTGGAACGCCGTCCTGCGGCAGCTCGGCACCCCACCGGAGCACACCTACGGCTACGGCGCGGTCTTCGACGCGCTCGGCCTGCTCCACGAAGGCCAGCCGGACCTGGCGCTGCGGCGGACGGCGCCAGAGCCCGCCGACGTGTGGAAGTGGGTCACCTGGATCTGGCACCACTGGTACGTGGCCCTGCGCGCCGAAGCCGCCGTGCTCGCCGGCCACCCCGACGCCGCCGACCGGCTGGCCGCGGCCCGCACCGCCGTCGCCGGCAACCCGGTCGCCGCCGCCATCGTGGCGCGGGCCCAGGCCCTGCACGACGATGACCGCGAGCGGCTGCTCGCCACGGCGGCCGAGTTCGACGCCGCCGGCTGCCGCTACCAGTCGGCGCGGACCCTGGTGCTCGCCGGGGGCGACGACGCCACCCGGGGCGCCGCCGCCGTCGCCGAACTCGGCCTCGCCCCGATGGTTCCCGCCCCGCATCCGCCACGGCGGTGAGCAGTCGCGGTCAGCTCGACCCGCGGACCCGCGCCGTCGGCCGCTGCCACGACAGCCGCACTCGTCGCCGGGGTGCCGGCATCAGCTGCCGGCCTGGCGGAGCATCGATTCGAGCTCCGGGTCGGGCATGAGGTGCCGGACCTCCTGCGCACAGCGGCAAGCAGCGGCCAACTTGGCCGCCCATGCCAGCGCCTCCTCGCGGGAGGCCACGTCGACGACCACGAACCCGCCGATGACCTCCTTGGTCTCCGGGTAGGGGCCGTCGGTGACCACCCCGTCCGTGGCCACGATGCTCGCCCGCTGCCTCTGCAGTCCGGTGCCGAAAACCCACACGCCGGCATTCATGGCCTCCTGGCACACCGCGTGCGCTGCCTTGCCCACGTCGGGCAGCTCCTCGGCGGTGATGTGGTCCATCGCGCCGTCGTTAAACGAGATCAAGTACTGCGTCATCGCCATCATCCTCTCGCCCGGCGGCCCCTCCGGCCGCATTCCACCTGTACTACGAACGACCCGACCCGGATCCGACACCCTGCCGAAGAATTGTTTCCGCGCGGCCCGACACACCCGCCTGGCCGGCGCGGCAACGCGACGGCCCCGGTGCTCTCGCGCCGGGGCCGTGGTGTGTCGAGCGCGGGCAGCTCAGGAGCGGTTCCAGCGCAGCGACAGGCCCACCCCGGTGCCCGCCAGCAGCGCACCCGCCAGGACGAACCAGACCGTCATCTCGACGTCCTGCTTCTGCGTGACGATCGTGGCGGGCAGGTCCGTCAGCACGCCCACCAGCTGCTCGGCGTCCTGCGCCCGGAAGTACTCGCCACCGGTCAGCTCGGCGACCTCGCCGAGGGTTTCCTCGTCGATCAGCTGCGCGCGCCGGCCGCCGCCCCGCCCCTGCCACTCCGGCCGCGCGCCGGAGCCCGCGGTCATCTGGTCGGCGCTGCAGATCAGCGGCGCGGGCTCGGTGGTGCCGAACCCGATGGTGTACACCCGCAGGCCACGGGCCTTGGCCTCCTGGGCCGCGGTGACCGGGTCGACGCCCTGCGTGTTCGCGCCGTCGGTCAGCACCACGATCGTGTCGGCGACGTACTCCCCGGAGCCGGGGGAGCCCGGTTCGCCGAGTTCCACCCCGGTCGGCGGGACCGCCGGGTTGATCTCGGCGATGGCGTCGATGGAGGTCAGGATCGCCTGCCCGATGGCGGTGCCACGCGACGTGCGCAGACCGTCGATCGCGGTGAGCAGCGCCTGCTTGTCGTCGGTCGGCTCGACCAGCAGGCCGGAGATGCCGGAGAAGGCGACCAGCCCGATGCGGGTCCCGTCCGCCTGTGCCAGCACGAACTCCCGGGCCGCCTCCCGCGCCGCCGTCAGCCGGTTCGGCGGCACGTCGGTGGAGCACATCGACTGCGAGACGTCCATCGCCAGCAGGATCGCCGTGGAATCCTGCGGCACTGCCAGCGAGGCCTGCGGCCGGGCGACGGCCATCCCGAGCGCGAGCAGTCCCAGCACGAACAGGGCCGCCGGGATGCGCCGCTGCCAGCGGGAACGGCCCGGCAGCGCGGCCCGGATCAGCGCGATGCTGGACACCCGCACGGCCACCTTGCGCCGCCGCCGGTTCAGCCACCAGCGCACCACCAGCAGCAACGGGATCACGAGCAGGGCGGCCAGCGCCCACGGCCAGGCGAGCGACATCAGACGATCCTTCCGTACCAGCGGATCATCAGCAGTCCGCCGAGGGTCAGCAGCAGCAGCGCGGAGCCCGCGAACAGCGCGGTGAGCTCGATGTGCTCGGGCTCGGTGGTGATGCGCAGGTCGATGGACCGGTGGATGTCGTCGAGCGCGGCCGCGTCGCGGGCCGGGTGGTACGTCCCGCCGGTGACCGCCGACAGGTCGGTGAGCAGCTGCTCGTCGAGCGCCGTGGCGACCTGGAAGCCCTCGACCTCGACGGTCGTGCCCGTCGGGGTGCCGATGCCGACGGTCTCGAGGCGCACCCCTGCCGCACCGGCCATCGCGGCGGCCGCCAGCGCCTGCTCGGGACTCTCGGTCTCCTGCCCGTCGGAGAACACGATGATGGTCGCCGAGCCCCAGTAGCCGAGGTCCGGCAGGGCGGCGTCCTCCTGCGCCGGCAGCTCGACCGGCTTGCCGACGATGGCCGACAGGGCGGTCAGGATCGCCTGCCGCAGCGAGGTGCTGCCGCTGGTGCTCAGCCGGCTGATGGCGTTCTTCACCGCGGCCCGGTCGGGAGTCGGCGTCTGTGTGAGCAGGCCGCCCTGGCCGAAGATGACCACGCCGATGTCCACGGTGGACGGCTGCTGGTCGACGAAGGACGCGGCGGCGGCCTGCGCGGCGGCGAGCCGGGTCGGCTCGACGTCGGTGGCGGCCATGCTGTTGGACACGTCGAACACCAGCATCACCGTGCCCGACACCCGCGGCACGGGCAGCTCCGCATGCGGGCGGGCCAGGCCCGTCAGCAGCATCGGCAGGGCGGCCAGGAACAGGACGTACGGCAGGTGCCGGCGGACCGAGCCGCGACCGCCCGCCGCGGTCAGGCCGATCCCCGCGCCACGCAGCGCCTCGGCGCGGCGGCGCTGCACCCGCAGGTACGCCAGCACGGCCACGCCGGTGCCCACCACGGCCAGCGCGATCAGGAACGGATACTGCACGGTCATCGAGTTCTCCGCCTCGTCCGGCGCACCATGTCGACCAGGGCGTCGACGAGGTCGGTGTCGGTGGTGACGCGATGAGCCGCCACCCCGGCGCGGCTCATCGTCTCGGCCAGCCCGCTCTCCCGGGCCCGCACCTCGGCCTCCAGCCGGCCGCGCAGCAGCGGATCGCCGCTGTCGACCAGCAGCTGCTCGCCGGTCTCGGCGTCCTCGACGACGATCATGCCCAGGTCGGGCAGTTCGAGCTCGGCCGGGTCGACGATGCGCACGGCGACCACCTCGTGCCGGTGCGACAGCAGCGCCAGCGACCGCTCCCAGCCGGGGTCGCCGATGAAGTCCGACAGCACCAGCACCAGGCTGCGCCGCCGTGCCGTGGCCGCGGCCAGCCGCAGCATCGCCGACAGGTCCGTGGTGGTCCCGGCGTCGGTGCGCGGTGCGGGCGCGTCGAGCTCATGGGTCAGCCGCAGCACCTGGTCCCGGCCGGTGCGCGGCGGGATCACCCGCTGATGCCGGTTGTCGAACAGGATCGCGCCGACCCGGTTGCCGCGGTACGTCAGCAGCCGGGCCAGGCACACGGCCAGCTCGTTGAGGGTCGCGTCCTTGCCGTGGCGGCCGGACCCGCGCATCGACGCGGACCGGTCCAGCACCAGCCACGCCGTGAGGTCGCGGTCCTCGGTGTACTGGCGCACGAACGGCTCGTCCATCCGCGCGGTGACGTTCCAGTCGATGTGCCGGACGTCGTCCTCGGGCGTGTAGGCGCGCACGTCGCTGAAGTCGAGCCCGGCACCGCGCCACACCGTGCGGTGCCCGCCCAGCAGGCGCCCGTCGAGGCGGCGCAGCACCTGCCACTCCAGCCGCCGCAGCAACCGATCGGAGGCTGCGGTCATGCCTGCTCCTCGCTGCGCTCGCTCATGCCCGCTCCTCCCCGCGCCCGCTCATGCCGACTCCGCGCCCGCTCATGGCTCAGCGGCCCTGCATGGCGAGTTCCGGCACGGGCAGCGACGACATGATCCGGTCGAGCACCGCGTCCGCGCTCACCTCGTCCGCCAGCGCCTCGTACGACATCACCAGGCGGTGTCGCAGCACGTCCAGGGCGAGATCGGTGAGGTCCTGGGGCAGCGCGTAGTCCCGGCCGCGCAGGAACGCCAGGGCGCGCCCGGCCAGCACCAGGTTGATCGACGCGCGAGGGCTGGCGCCGTAGGTGATGTAGCGCGCCAGCTGCTGCTGGCCGACGATGGCCGGTTCGCGGGTCGCGGCGGTGAGCCGGACCGCGTACTCGATGAGCGACGGGTCGACGTAGACCCGGTCGGCCTGCTGCTGCAGCTCGATGAGCCGCGCCGGGTCGATGATGCGCTGGATCGCCGCGCCGGGGCTGACCGCCCGCTCGACGATCACGAACTCCTCGGTGCTGCTCGGGTAGCCCACCAGGACCTTCATCATGAACCGGTCGACCTGCGCCTCGGGCAGCGGATAGGTGCCGTCGGACTCGATCGGGTTCTGCGTGGCCAGCACCAGGAACGGCTCCGGGACGCGGTGCGTCTCGCGGCCGATGGTGACCTGGTGCTCCTGCATCACCTCCAGCAGCGCGCTCTGCACCTTCGCGGGCGCGCGGTTGATCTCGTCGGCGAGCAGCAGGTTCGTGAACACCGGTCCGAGCGACACCTGGAACTCGCCGCTGTGCTGGTGGTAGGTGCGGGTGCCGGTGATGTCGGCCGGGACCAGGTCGGGGGTGAACTGCACCCGGTGGAACTGCCCGCCGACGGCCTCGGCCAGGGACTTGACGGCCAGCGTCTTGGCCAGGCCCGGCACACCCTCGACGAGGATGTGCCCGCGCGCCAGCAGCGCGACCATCAGCCGCTCCAGCAGCAGGTCCTGCCCGACGATGACCTTCTTGACCTCGTAGAGCACCTGCTCCACGACGCTCTGGCCGCCCGCCGGACGGGGCGGCTGCCGGTGACCGTTGCCGGATACGGGTGTGTTCATGGGTCCGTCCTCATCGGATCGAGTGCCGTTGCACGTGCTGTCGGGGAGGTCACAGAGGTGGCGGCGGGCCGCCGCCGGCCGCGGCGGTAACGATCGGCACGGCGAACCCGATGCCGATGAACGTGCCGGCTTCCGTCGGGTTGGCCAGGGCCACCACGATGCCGACCGTCTCGCCGCGCATGTTCACCAGCGGGCCGCCGGAACTGCCGGGGTTGACCGCGGCGTCGAACTGGATGAGCCCGCCGAGCTTGCCGACGTCGGCCACGGTGACCGAACGTTCCAGGCCGGACACCACGCCGGTGGTGGCCGAGCCGGTCAGGCCGAGCTGGTCGCCGATCGCGACGACCTGCTCGCCGATGCCCGGCACGCCGCCGAGCACGGCCGGGACGAGCACCTCGGGCAGTTTCTCCGGGGTCAGCGCGGCGATGTCGGTCGCCGGGTCGGCGGCCGCGATCTTCGCCGGGGTGCTGCTCCCGTCGGCGTAGGTGATCTCGATCTTGGCGGCGCCCTTGACCACGTGCAGCGCGGTCAGGATGGTGCCGTCGGCGTTGGCCAGCACACCGGTGCCGGAGGCCGCCGACGGCTCGCGGCCCGCGCCGTTGGTCCGGATCGACACCACCGAGGGCAGCAGGACCTGGTAGACCTCGGCGACGGTGAGCGTGCCGTCGTCGGACGGCGACGGTGAGGGCGACACGACGGCGGGTGCGCCGGACTCGGCCGCGCCCCAGCGGAACGCGACCACCGCGGTGACCGCCAGCGCCACCGCGACACCCGCCGCGACCAGCGCACGGATGCCCACGCGCGACCGCGGACGGGATGTCGCGGCGGGCTCGGCGTCGGCCGGCCCGGCCGCGGGCGGCGGGTCCGGGAGGCGGTCGAGTTTTCCGGCGCGACTCAGCATCCTTTGAGCCTAGGGCCGAAAGCTGAATGTTCAATCAGAGTCGCCGCACCGATCGTGCGGAGCCTTCGTCATCGCGCCGGCCACCGCGTGGGCGCGGCGACCGCCGACACAGTGGCCGGGGGCGGCAGCCGGTGGCGGTCGTGGGTCGGCATCCGGACGCCGCCGTGCCTAGGATCGTCCGGACCGTCCCATCACGACGAACGGGGGACCCCTGTGTCCACACCTCTCTCCCGCCGCGCCGCCCTCGGCGGCCTCGGGCTCGGCGCCGCCGCGGCCACGTTCGCGGCTGCCGCGCCGGCGTCCGCGGCCGACGACGAGCGCGGCACCGGCCCGGGCCACCTGCGCCAGGTGTACGAGCGCCAGAAGACCAAGGCCGGCGGTGTCTGGCACTCCCACGTCGCCGCGGTGAACGCGGCCGGCGTGCTGGAGACCGTCATCGCCGACGACGTCGACGCGATCGTCGACGGCTACAGCGTCCAGAAGGTCGCCGTGGCCGTCGCCGTGATGGACAAGATCGACCGCGGCGAGCTGCAGCTCAACCAGAAGCTCGACCTGCAGGCCGACATCATCCTCGGCGGCAGCGGCATCTACCACCTGCACACGGTGTGGGGTGACGACATCACCGTCGCCAACTTCCTCACCGCGCTGCTGCTGGTCTCGGACAACACCGCGGTGCGCATGTGCGGCCGGGTGGTGCCCGCGCTGGAGATCAACCAGATCCTGGCCGCCAAGGGCTTCGTCAACACCCGGGTCATCCCGGTGGCCAACCCCAACCGGTTCTTCCTCGGCAAGACCACGCCCGCCGAGATGCACGACCTGCTGTGGCGGCTGGCCAACAAGACCCTGCTGTCCGCGAAGTCCTGCGACTTCCTGCTGAGCATCATGCGCTGGGTCAACGGCTACCACGACGGCATCCGGCGCAACATGTCGTCCAACGAGCGCAGCCGGGTGGCGATCAAGTACGGCGCCGACTTCAACACCCTGGGCGCGGGCCGGCACGAGGTCGGCATCATGTTCGACAGCTCGGGCGCGCCCGCGCTGACGTTCGCCTTCTTCGCCGACTCCCTCGACGGGCTGGACAACTACGGCGCCACCCACCCGGCCGTCGAGGCGCACGCGGTGCTGGGCCGCAAACTGTTCGACTCGATTCCGGCCCCGGTCGCCCAGGCGACCGCCCGCACGACCCGGCCGACCGTCGACCTGACACCGTTCCGCCAGGTCAACGGCGGCTGACGGTCCTACTTGTCCGTCAGATCCAGCACGCCGCCACCGGGCAGGTGGCGGCGTGCTTCGGCGCCGTCGTAGGTCGCCAGGTAGGCCCCGCTCCGGCGGGCCAGCATCACCGCGTGACCCATGACGCGACCCAGCTGCGCGGCCTCGATCGCGTCCGCCCCGAGCAGCGGCAGCAGCACCACCACCGAATCGGCGCGGGTGAGCAGGTCGATCAGACGGTCGCGCTCGTCGGAGTCGAGTTGCTGGTGCGCGGCCATGAAGTGCGCCGCCGGCACCCCGACCATGCTGGTGGCGGATTCCTCCTCGACCATGGCCAGCAGCTCGGGCACGGCCATGCCGGTCAGCCGCGCGTACGCGGTCAGCGCGGTGACATCGAGAACCACGCGGACCTGCGGCTCCGTCAGCGGCTGGGTCACTGCGCGGCCGCCCGCTGGGCGTCCAGCGCGGCGACGCGCTCACTCATGCGCTTCACGCCTTCCGGCGTCACCAGGTAGCCGGCTCGGCGGATCGTCTCATGCAGCTGCTTGCGGCGTTTGGCCATCCGCAGGGCCTCGGCGACCAGCGCGGAGGCGTTGTCGGCGGCCTCGACGTCGGCCAGCACGTCGGCGGGGAAGTAGATGCTGATCTTTCGGCCGGGCGTCGTCATGTCTCTATGCTACATCGTTGCGGAATTTGTCGCCTAAGATCAACAAGTGGGCTCACGGCGAGCCGCGTGTCGACGGTGAGCGCGCACGAGGTGCAGGTCAGCCTGCGGCGAGGTCGATGCGTACGGTCAGCGGTCGGGTGGCCATCAGCCGGCCGATGGCGGCGTCCCACTGGTACGGCAGCGACCGCGAGCGGGCCGGCACGTCGTCGCCGGGCAGCACGACGGCCCGGCCCGCGCGCCGGCGCCCGCCCACCTTCACCCGCACCACCGGGTCTGCCATCAGGTTGCGCACGTAGTCGGCCTGCCGCCCGTGCGCGGCGACGAGCCAGAAGACGTCGCCGACCAGCCCGTTGCCGACCGGGGTGTGCCGGGGCAGCCCGGACCGCCGACCGGTCGTCTCCAGCAGCGCGAACGCGTTCGGCGCCAGCCCCCAGCGCAGCGCCCACCGGGTGGGTTGTTGACCCGTTCCAGCCCGGTGATCACCCGGTACTTGCGCGAGCGCGACATGGGCACAGTGTGGCCCGTCCCGGCCGCCGTGCCCATCGTCGACCCGGGCTACTCCGCCCGCAGCCGGCGGCCGGACACCAGGTGGCGTCGGCGGCGCTCGCTGAGCGTGCCGTCGATGCAGGCCCAGTCGGGCTGGGACACGTGCAGCACCTGCTGGCCGCCGCCGGTGCAGACGCCGGTGTGGTAGACGTCGCCGGTCTCGTCGTTCTGGAAGACGGCGAGGTCGCCCGGGGCGAGGTCGGCCACCTCGACGTGCTCGCCGAGCAGGGCCAGGTCGCTGGCGTCGCGCGGGACGGTGTGCCCGAACCGGCGGTAGATGAGATGGGGCAGCCCGGAGCAGTCGAGCATCAGCCCGTGGGTGCCGCCGGCCAGGTACATCAGCCCGAGGAACTGCCGTCCCGCGGCGACCAGCTGCGCGGCGGTCGGCAGCGGGCCGCGGGCGCGGTGGACGTCCAGGTGCTTGTCGGCCAGCCAGCCGGTCCGCCCGCCGGGCAGCGTGACCTCGGTGAACGCGTCCTGGCGCCGGCGCGCGGGCAGCACCGTGGCGTAGCTGACGTCGTCGGCGATGATGCGGCCGTCGGGGCCGTCCCTGAGCTCGGTGACCTGCTCGGTGACGACCACCCGCGCGCCGGTGGGCTCCGCGGGTTCGGCCAGCTGCGCCAGCGGCAGCCAGCCGGGGTAGCCGCGGGGGTCCTTGCGGGAGGGCTGTGCCGGGGCGTTGACGCGGGCCCAGCCGTCGCGGACCTCCTGGATCAGCACGGTCTCGCCGAGCAGCAGCTGGCTGTCGACGCGGCCCCACAGGCCGCGGCGCTCGTCGGGGCCCTGCGCGGCGGCCCAGGCCCGCAGCCCGGCGGGCGTGC
Source organism: Catellatospora chokoriensis (assembly GCF_011297315.1). NCBI lineage: Bacteria > Bacillati > Actinomycetota > Actinomycetes > Micromonosporales > Micromonosporaceae > Catellatospora > Catellatospora chokoriensis. Next base: position 145,140 of record NZ_JAAOTI010000020.1, on the reverse strand, counting down.
TCAGGGCCGGTGCGTCCAGCGGTCGTACGGCGTCGGGGGAGGTCCACAGCCCGGCGGCGGAGACCGCCACGGCCATGGTCTGCGCCGGCTCGTTCATACGCTCCCCCTGTAGGAAATAGATCGTTACATGGGGAGCGTACAAAAGTTTTCTTCATCGGGGGACGGCCGCCCATGCGGTGGGAGCGGCCGACGGGTGGCGCACAATATTGGACCAGTTGGTCCAAGAGACCTAAGATGGGCAGGTGACAGCGACCGCCACCGCCAGACTCACCGCGAAGGGCGCCGCCACCCGGGCCCGGATCGTCGCCGCCGCGGCCGACCTGGTGCTCGCCCGCGGGGTCGGCGGCACCAGCCTCGACGACGTCCGCGCCGGCACGCTGACCAGCAAGAGCCAGCTGTTCCACTACTTCCCCGGCGGCAAGAGCGAACTCGTCCTGGCGATCGCGGAACTGCAGATGCAGCGGGTGCTGCAGGCGCAGCAGCCGCATCTGGAGACCCTCGACACCTGGGCGGCCTGGGACGGCTGGCGCGACGCGCTGGTCGCGCACTACGGCTCGCAGCCGCACTGGGGCTGCCCGATCGGCACCCTGGTCAGCGAACTGGTCGGCACCGATCCGACGGCCGCGGCCGAGGTGGTCGGGCACCTGAACCGCTGGCGCGCGTACCTGCGCGACGGGCTGTCGCGCATGCGCGACACCGGCCTGCTGCGCCCGGACGCCGACCCCGACCGGCTGGCCCTGGCCACCTTCGCCTCGGTGCAGGGCGGCCTGCTGCTCAGCCAGGCACTGCAGTCGGTCGAACCCCTGTCGGCCGCCCTGGAGGCGGCGCTGGCCGCGCTGCATGCCGCCGCACCGGACGGCCAGGCGGGCACGGCCGACTGAGCGCACCGCGTGCCACCCGCCCGGCCCGTGCCGCCGAGCGGGCCCCGTGACAGCGCGGCGTCACACCCCGGTCGAACCGTCGATCCGCTCGCGGAGGAAGTCGGCGTGGCCCGTGTGCTGGGCGTACTCCTCCAGGAGGTGGATGTAGACCCACCGGAGATTGAGCTTGCCGGTCGGGGCCTTGGCGTCGTCGACGGGCTCGTCCAGGTCGCGCCCGGCCACGGCGGCCTCGCATACGGCGGTCTCGGCCAGGAAACGGGCGAGGTCGGCCTCGGCGTCGGCGTCGGCCACCAGGTCGAAGTCGCCGTCGGGGTGCTCGTCGGTGCTGTACAGGTCGGGCACGTCCTCGTGCAGGTACTTGGTCCGGAACCAGAACCGCTCGACCTCGGTCATGTGCCGCAGCAGGCCCAGCAGGGTCAGGTTCGACGGTTCGACGGACGCCGTCTTGAGCTGCTCGGCGGTGAGCCCGGAGCACTTGCGCAGCAGGTAGACCCGGCGCCGCTGCAGCCAGTCCGCCAGCATCTCGCGCTCAGGGCAGGCCATGTCCGTCCGGGGTCCCCGCGCGACGTCGGGTGCAATCCATGCCATGGCGCCATTCTCGCGAGCGGGGCAATCGATTTCCGGCCGCCGAACGATCCGGCTGTGATGCGCCGGGCGGGTCTGTCACCGCGTGCTCAGGGATCACCCGCAGGTGCGCGGCCGGACGGGTCGGGGTCCGGGCAGGGTGTTCACCGGAGGCCCGGCGGCGCGGCCGGGCATACCGTCGAATCATGATCGACAAACGACTTCTCGCCGGGGCGGGCCTGGCCGGCAGCGTGCTGACCGCGCTGCTCGCCGCGATCGGCCAGGTGGACCCGGACCCGCAGCTGAGCCATGTCTCGCTGACTGTCAGCGACTTCGCCGTGCACGACCGCGGCGGGGTCACCGACGCGGCAATGGTCGTCTTCGGACTGTCGGCCTGGTGCCTGCTGCCCGCGCTGCGCCCGGCCGCGCCCCGCTTGCTGCTGGCCGTGTTCGGGGCGGCCATGACGGTGGCGGCGCTGGCGCCCACCGATCTCGGCCCGCTGACCGCGACCGGTTACCTGCACCGCTACGCGTCGATGCTGGCGTTCGTGGCATTGCCGCTGGCCGCGGTGACGCTGCGGCCGGTGAGCCGGGCGGTGCGCCTGACCGCTGCCACCGCGGCCGGCTTCGCCGCACTGATGCTGGCCAGCGCGACGCTCGCGGACCGCTTCCTGATCGGGGCGGCCGAACGGTATCTGCTGCTCGCCGAGGTGCTGCTGCTCGGCCTGCTGGCCGTGCGAGCGCGCAGCGATTGCCCGGCACGGCGCGCGCGGTCTACCGTGAGTCACGCCTGACCACGGGGAGGGAAGTGGCGTGACCGTCCACATCGCAGGGCACGATCCGGATGCACCGCCGGTCTACTGCAGGCGGTGGAACTTCCGCCGCCACGAGCCGGTCGAGCCGCTGACCGCCGACGAGGCCCAGGCCCGCGACGCCGCCGGTGAGCCGTACACCGTCGTGCCGGCGGCCCCGCGCAGCGGCGTGCCTGACGTGGTCATCGAGATCGCCTGGGAGAACGGGCACGCCGGTGTCTGGTTCTTCGACGCCTACGGCCGCCAGTGCCTGCACTACTCCTTCCGGCGCAGCGGCGAGCAGCTCTTCCTCGGCGGCATGACGACATGGGAGTACCCGGACGCCGGGGCCGCGACCCTGTCCGGGGCGACGTGCGTCAGCTGGTTCGAGTTCCGCGAGGACGGCGGCGCCCGCCGCGTCATCAGCGACGACACCGCCCAGCAGCGCACGGTCGAGGACCGGACGGGCGTGGACGTCAGCACGCAGTGGGAGCCGGTGCCGGGTTTCGGCAAGTGGGACTCGCTGGCCCGGTGGAGCCGCAGCTAGGGCACCGGACCCGGTCGCCTAGAGTCTGGAGAGCGCGATCCCGGCAGGTGGGGCGCCGTCATACCGGGTTCCGTTGAGAGCGCTCTCGCGTCTATGGTGCCGACGGGGCGCGCGACGGGGCGCCGCCCGTGCCGAGATTGCGAGTGCCATGACGTACCGGAAGCTGACCATCGAGGACATCGCCCACCAGGCCGGGGTGTCGCGGGCCACCGCCTCGCGGGTGCTCAACAAGGCACCGGGCGTCTCCGCCGAACTGCGGACGCGGGTCGACCGGGTCGTCGCCGATCTCGGCTACCGGCCGAACGCGGCCGCCCGCGCGCTCGCGTCCGGCCGCCGCGACGCGCTCGACCTGGTCGTCATCGCGTGCCATGGCGACATCAGCCTGTTCGGGGCCCAGCCCTACTACAGCCGGGTCATCGCGGGCGTGCTGTCGGCGCTGGCCGGCACCGACACGCAACTGCGGGTCAACGTGGCCGGCGCCGAGGACGCGACCGAGCTGATCGACCGCGTCGCGTCGTCGGTGACGGCCGGGGCGGTGCTGGTCAACGTGTCGCCCGCGCTGGCGGCCCGCTTCCACGCCCGCTGCCGCAAGGCGGTGTCGCTGGGCGCGACCGCGCCACACGTCCCGGCGGTCGAACCCGAGAACAGCCGCGCGGCGTACGACGCGATCAGCTTCCTGCACCGCATCGGCTGCCGCCGGATCGCCGCGATCCACGGCCCCGACTGCAACACCTGCGCGGCCGGCCGCCGCGCGGGGCACCTCGAAGCGGTCCGTGAGCTGGGCCTGGCCGACATCGCCGTCGACGGCGGATTCCGGCGGGAAGGCGGCTACGCGGCCGCGACGCGGCTGCTGGCCGAGCACCCCGACCTCGACGGGATCTTCGCGGCCTGCGACATGATGGCCGCCGGCGCGGTCCAGGCCCTCACGGACGCGGGCCGGCGGGTCCCCGACGACATCGCCGTCGTCGGCTTCGACGACAGCGCCGTGGCCGCCTGCGTGAGCCCGCCGCTGACGACGATGCGCCTGCCGGTCGAGCAGATGGCCGCCACCGCGACCAGGGCGCTGCTGGAGGGCGCCGCGGCGCCGCACTGGCGCCGCTTCTTCCCCGTCGACATGGTCGTGCGCAGCAGCACGGGGCCCGATGCCGCGCTCCTGCTCTCGCCCGCACCCCCGGTGTCCGCGCTCGCCGGACGCCGGTAGCCGGTCCCGCCACCGGACGAACTCGCACCTTGCCACCAGGACGCCGCCCGGTGTCCGCGAAAGGAACCCCGTGTCCTCGCTGCCTTACCTCGACCCCACGCTGCCGACCGATCAGCGGGTCGCCGACCTCATCGGACGGATGACGCTGCCGGAGAAGGTCGGGCAGATGCTCCAGCTCACCGCCCGCGACGGCGTACGCCATCTGGTCGAGGAGTTCCACGTCGGCTCGATCCTGCACGCCTCACCCGAGCGGGTCCGCGAGGCGGCGCAGCTCGCCCGCAACTCCCGGCTGGGCATCCCGCTGCTGATCGCCGAGGACTGCATCCACGGCCACTCGTTCTGGGAGGGCGCGACGATCTTCCCGACGCAGCTCGGCATGGCCGCGGCCTGGGACCCCGAGCTCGTCGAGCGGGTCGCCCGGGTCACCGCCGTCGAGGTCGCCGCCACCGGCGTGCACTGGACCTTCTCCCCGGTGCTGTGCATCGCCCGGGACCTGCGCTGGGGGCGGGTGAGCGAGACGTTCGGCGAGGACCCGTTCCTCATCGGCGAGCTGGCCTCGGCCATGGTGCGCGGCTACCAGGGCGACGGTCTTGCCGACCCGACGGCGATCCTGGCCTGCGCGAAGCACTTCGCCGGCTACTCCGAGACGCAGGGCGGCCGCGACGCCAGCGAGGCCGACATCTCCCGGCGCAAGCTGCGTTCGTGGTTCCTGCCGCCGTTCGAGCGGGTCGCCCGGGAGGGCTGCCGCACCTTCATGCTCGGCTACCAGTCGATGGACGGGGTGCCCGTCACCGTGAACGACTGGCTGCTCAACGAGGTGCTGCGCGGGGAGTGGGGCTACCGCGGCACGCTGGTCACCGACTGGGACAACGTCGGGCGCATGGTCTGGGAGCAGCACATCTTCCCCGACTTCACCGCCGCGTCGGCGGCCGCGGTGAAGGCGGGCAACGACATGGTGATGACCACGCCCGACTTCTTCGAGGGCGCTCAGGACGCCGTCGCCAAGGGGCTGCTGGAGGAGTCGGAGCTGGACGCGGCGGTCACCCGCATCCTCACCCTGAAGTTCGAGCTGGGCCTGTTCGAGAACCCGCGGCACCCCGACCCGGCCCGCCAGGCCGAGGTGATCGGCGTCGCCGCGCACGCCGAGCTCAACCTCGAGGTCGCCCGGCGCTCGCTGGTGCTGCTGCGCAACGACGGCACGCTGCCGCTGGCGGGCGGCCTGACGGTCGGGCCCGACGGGCGCGCCACCGCGCCGGACGCCGCGGCCCGCACCATCGCGATCGTCGGGCCCAACGCCGACGACCCGCACACCCAGCTCGGCGACTGGGCGGGCGCGTCCGGCCAGGCCGAGTGGCTGCCCGACGGCCACCCGCGCGAGATGATCACGACCGTGCTGGACGGTTTCCGGGAGATCGCCCCGGCCGGGTGGACGGTCACCCACGCCCGCGGCGCGGACATCGTCGTCACCGGGCCCGACCCCGAGGGGGAGTTCTTCCCCGACGGGCAGCCGCGTCCCGACGTGGCGCTGCCCGCCGCGCCCGACGAGGCGCTGATCGCGGCGGCGGTCGCCGACGCGAGCTGGGCCGACTACGTGGTCGCGGTGGTCGGCGACCGCATCGAGCTGGTCGGGGAGTACCGCTCGACCGCCACGCTGGAGCTGGTGGGCGGGCAGGTGGCGCTGCTGGACGCGCTGGCCGCGACGGGCAAGCCGCTGATCGTGGTGCTGCTGAGCTCCAAGCCGCTGGTGCTGCCCCCGTCGGTGAGCGAGGCCGCCGCGATCGTGTACGCCGCCAACCCGGGTATGCGCGGCGGGCGGGCCGTCGCCGAGCTGCTGCTCGGGCTGATCGAGCCCAGCGGCCGGCTGCCGATCTCGTTCGCGCGGCACGCCGGGCAGCAGCCGACGTACTACAACCAGGTGCGCGGACAGCACGGCCACCGCTACGCCGACCTGACCCAGGCCCCGGCGTTCGCGTTCGGGCATGGCCTGAGCTACACCACGGTGGAGTACTCCGACCTGCGGGTGCTGACCCCGGCCGTGGGCCCGGCCGACACGGTGCGGGCGCGGGTGCAGCTGCGCAACACCGGGGCGCGCCCGGCGCTGGAGACCGTCCAGGTGTACGTCAGTGACACGGTGACCTCGGTGACCTGGGCTGAGCACGAGCTGAAGGCCTACCGGCAGGTGTCGGTGGCCCCAGGCGAGACCCGCGTGGTCGAGCTGGAGCTGCCGGTGTCGGCGTGCTCCATCGTGGACGCGCGCGGGGCGCGGGTGGTCGAGCCGGGTGAGTTCGAGCTGCGCGTGGGCCCGTCCTCGCGGGCCGAGGAACTGCAGCGCGCCGGGTTCACCGTGGTCGGCTGAGGTCCGGGTCTGATCTGTGCGGCGGCTCCCTCGGGGGCCGCCGTTCGCGTTCGGCCGCCGCACCGGGGAGGTCTCAGGGTGGTCCGGTCCCGGGAAAACCAGATCAAAGCAGTCCGTATCGCAGTAAAGTGATCGTGGCCGCTGGCAGTTCTCACCCCGAGCCGGGCTGTGCAGTCCGGAGGCGGCGGCGAAGCGCACGAGGGGAACGCTGCCATGCAAACTCTTCCGGCATCGATGTTCGTGCCGGTGGCGCTGGGCTTCTTCGGACTCGCCACCGGCTACCTGATCTACGGCCCGCAGGAGCTGTTCGGCTACCCGCCCCGCGACCGCAACGTCGACCGCAGCAACGGGGTGTGGGGCATCTGGATGCCCGGTTTCTGCCAGTTCCTGGTCGGCCTCTACCTCTTCGTCGGGCTGACCTGGTTCGAGGTCTTCACCACCAACAAGACGCTGTACATGGCGGCCCTGGCATTCAGCGCCTACGGCATCCACTGGTTCGCCATGGGCTGGATCAGGCTGCAGGGCTCCGACGCCAGGCCGAACGGATACATGAGCATCCCGTTCGTGCTGCTGGGCATCCTCGGCATGCTCGTCTTCTTCAGGGCGGGGGACTGGCCCCTCGGGCTGCTCTTCACCGGCCTGACCCTGGTGTACGTCGCGGAGTTCTTCGCCAGCTTCAACATCGGCGGCAGGCCCGCGCACGACGGGCACGGGCCGCTCAACCCCGGCCAGAAGGTGCTGGGGCTGCTGCACATCCTGGTCGGCCTGTGGCTGCTGTACCTGACGTTCGCGGCCACACTCAACCTGTCCTCCGGCACACACCTGCCCGCCTGACGCGCCGGAGGCGGCTCGGCGGGGCTTTACATAGGTAGATCATCGCCATATCTTGTCCTCATGAGTCTCACTCCGATGAGGATGCGGGAGCCGACCTACTTCATCCTGGCCTCGCTTCAGGACGAACCCCTGCACGGCTGGGCGATCATCAAGCGCGCCGAAGAGCTGTCCCGCGGCCAGGTCAAACTCGCCACCGGCACGCTGTACGCGGCCCTCGACCGGCTGGCCGGCGAGCAGTTGGTGCGGGTCTCCGACGAGCAGATCGTCAACGGCCGGGCCCGCCGCTACTACACGCTCACCGAAGTCGGGCTGGTCGCCCTGCGCGAGGAGGCGGCGCGGCTGGCCGACGCCGCCCGCGTCGTCACCGAACGCGGCACGAGCACCGCACGGCCCGTACGCCCCGGGGCGGTGCCTGCGTGAACCCGCAGACCGAACGCCGCTACGAGCGGCTGCTGCGGCTGTACCCGAAGGCCTACCGCGATCACCGCGGCGCGGAGATGCTGGGCACGCTCCTCGACGCGGCGGAGGCCGGGCAGGGGCGGCCGCCGCGGCGCGAGATCGCCGCGCTGATGCTCGGCGGACTCCGGGCGCGGGTCGGGGCCGCCACGGGTCTGCCCGTCGGGCAGGCCTGGCTGTCGGCGGTGCGGGTCGCCGCGCTGCTTCTGCTCGCCTACGGCGCGGCGCTGTCCGCGACCCGGGCCGGCCGCGTCGTCTTCTCCGACCTGCTCGGCGACGGGCTGCGGCTGGGATCGGAGCTCGGGTTCGTCGTCGCGACCGTGGCCGTGGTCTCGGCCCTTTTCCTGGCCGCCCGGGGCCGCTACGGATGGGCCACCGTGATCGCTGCCGTGGGGTTCGCCTGCGAACAGTGGGCGCAGATCGGTTCCATTCTCCGTTGGTTCATCACATCGGCCGGCGAGGAACCCCCGCTGTGGGCGCAGCTCAGCTGGTTTCTCCTGGAAAGCCGGATGGCGGACTACGAGTTCTGGCCGCTGCCGCTGGCGTTCCTGCTGATGCTGCCATTGCTGCGCCGGCGGCCTGCCGTGCCCGGCGCACCCCTGTGGTGGCTGCTGGCCGTGCCGCTGTCGGTGTTGCTCCTGCCGACAGCCTTCAATGCCACGCTCCGCTGGCAGCCGTACGCGCTGACGGCCGTCTGCCTGGGCGCGCTGGTGTGGTCGTTCCTGGACGCACGGGTGGGCCTGGCGGTGGCGGTGCTGCCGCTGCCGCTGTTCCTGCAGGGACTGAGTGTCCGCTACCTGCCGAGCCACCAGGGCGACGACTACAGCGTGTCCGCGATCATCGCTCCTGCCGTCGTCGCGGCGGTCTTGATCGCCGCCGGTGCGGTGCTGGTGCGCCGGCAGGCGCGGCTATGACACCGGGGGAGTCGGCCCGCCAATCGAGGTCGACTCCCCGCCACGGCATGCGAAGTCAACACGTTGAACACCGCTCTCAGCCGTCGAAGAGTGCGGCGAGTTTCGGCAGGCGTCGGCGGTCCTCGTCGGCGTCCTCGAAGTCCCATCCCGGGCCGAGCCCGGGTAACGACCCATGACTGCGGGCGGCTCCTGGCCACCGGTCACGACCTCGTAGGCGTCCCACACGACGCCGTACATGGACTCGCATTCGAGGTCGGCCTCGTCGCCGGCGGCGACACGCTGGACCGCGGGCAGGTCGGCGAGGGTGTCGGGATCGGCCACCGCGCCCTCGAACACCGCGCGCCCCTGGGCGAGCAGCCAGCCGCGGAAGTACTCGAAGCCGTCGTCGGAGCAACCGCCGTTGATCAGATACGCCGCATGCCAGAGGTTCCACCGGTAGGACCGTGCCCGCAGGTCCCACAGCGGTTGCGCCAGGAGCGCGACCTTCTCCGCGGGCAGGGCGGTCAGCAGGGCCAGCGTCCGTTCGGCGACGTCCTCGGCGTCCGACGGGTCGGCCGCGGACTCCCGGGCCTTCTCGACCACCTGCCAGAACTCCTCGATGCTCACGATGCAGGAGTATGGCAGCGGGCTGGGACATCGCGGTCGGAGCCGGCCTGCCCCGGCCGGGCGGTTGCGGGCAGCCAGGAGCAAGGCGATGTCGAGCCCGCCCGGGTTCGGCCGCGGACGGCGCCGTCAAGGCTGACGGCCGCGCGCGTCCGGCGGCCACGATAGGGTGCCCGATGCCGCGACCGACGGGTCTTGGTCGTGGTGACCGACCGGTCGCGGGGAGGAGAACAAGCGTGAGCATGGTGCTGATCGGACGCCGGTTGTCGGCTGGTGAGCTGCAGGCGGTTCTCGACGACGCCGCGGTCGTGGACGACCTGCTCTACGGCGACCTCGAAGACGACGACGGCGAGATGCCCGAGCCCGAACTGGACCTCGGCAAGTCGTGGCATGGCGTCCACTACCTGCTCACCGGCACCGCCTGGGACATCAGGCAGGGTGCCGGCGAGGCCGTGCTCGGTGGCGAGGAGATCGGCGAGGACGGCGGCTACGGCCCGGCCAGGCTGTTCACGCCGGAGGCGGTCCGTGCGGTCGCCGCCGCACTCGACGCGCTGGACGTCGACGCGCTGCGCGCCCGGTTCGATCCACAGGCGATGACGGCTCTCCGCATCTACCCGAACCACGTGGTGGAGATGGAGGCGTTCGACTATCTGGCGGATAACCTCGCCGACCTGCACCGGTTCTATCGAAGCGCGGCACACGATGGCCAGGCGGTACTGCTCGCCATCACCTGATGCGTGCGCGACGCTCAGGTGCCGGGTTTGCCACCGCCGCCGGTCGACGACCACCCGAGACGACTTACCACGGCTGCCGTGTGAGCGGGTAGAGCTTGCTCAGAGCCAGGTCGTGCCCAGCCACGCGGTTGCGGCTGCGGCTACGAGGAGTGCGATGTTGAGGCCGATCAGGCGGGCCTCGCCGCGGGACAGGTGGAGCGTGATGCCGCCGACCTGGATCAGCGCGAGGCCGATCGCCGCGGCGACGGCGAGCCAGGTCGCGATGCCGGTGAGCGGCGGCAGGATCAGCCCGACCGCGCCGAGGATCTCCAGCGCGCCGATGGTCCTGACCAGTGGCATCGGGACGCGGTCGACCCAGCCCATCATGGGCTGGAGCTGCTCCTGGCTCTGCGCGACCTTCTTGCCTCCGGCGTAGAGGTAGAACACCGCGAGCAGCGCCGCGACGATCCAGTAGGCGAGTTCCATGGGCGCTCCTCGGTGACGAGACAGGGCGGTGAACAGGATGGTTACCATCCGGAAGTCGCTTCATGATGCGTCACCGTCGAACTGCTTACAAAAGGCACATGTGTGTGCGTGAGGCACAGGGAGTTGTCATGTCCGACTACGAGCACACGTGCATGATCCGGGGAGACGGCGGCCAGACCCTCCGGGCGATCCTCGACCAGATCTGCAACAAGTGGACGCTGCTCATCGTGGCGACCCTCGACCAGGGCACGCTGCGCTTCACCGAGCTGCACCAGCAGATACCGGGGATCTCCCAGCGCATGCTGACGCTGACCCTGCGCAACCTGGAGCGGGACGGCCTGGTGGCCCGGTCGGTGTTCGGCGAGGTGCCACCCCGAGTGGAGTATGCGCTGACCGCCACCGGCAAGAGCCTCATCCCACCCGCGCTGGCGCTGGCCGGCTGGGCCATCGAACACGTCCCGCACATCGAGGCCAGCCGGGCCGCCTACCAGACGCGCACCGGGTGATCCGGGCCGGTCCCGCGTGGCACGATGGCCCGATGCCCGTCGTGGAGGCCGTCGCGATCGTCCCCGTCCCGCCCGCGGTCGCGTTCGCGGTGTCGCAGACCACCGGCGAGACCCGCTACCGCTGGGACCCGTTCGTGCGTGAGCAGCGGCTGCTCGACGGCGCGGCCCGGCCGGGCAAGGGGGTGCGCACGTTCACCCGGTCCCGGCACGGCCTGACCATGGTCAGCGAGTACGTCTCGTACGCCCCGCCCACCAACGTGGGCATGAAGATGGTCCGCGGGCCGTGGTTCTTCGAGATGATGGCCGGCGGCTGGCGCTTCGCCCCGGCCGGGGAGCCGGGGCACACGGTCGCGACCTGGCGTTACCACTTCCGCACCCGGCCCGCGCTGATCCGCCCGATCGCCGACCGGGTCGGCGTGTGGCTGCTGGGACGGGACATCCGCCGCCGTATCGCGGGCTTCGCTCGCGGCTGCCAGGACCCTGCGGTGCTGGCGAAGGTCGACGAGGGCTGAGACCGTCGGCGGGCCGCTGTACGATCCGCCGATGACCGGACAAAGCCTCCTGCTCCGCTTCTCGTACTTCGAGCACGACTGGGACGAGGACATCGAGGGCGTCGAGGCCATGGAGGCCGAGCTGCTGCGACGTGCCGCTGAAGGGGAGTGGCACGAGGTCGTCGACGACGAGCCGGACGAGTTCGACACCCTCGACGATCTGGTCCAGCGGGCCGAGGAGGTCGTCGTCGGCGAGTGGGAGATGCCCGTGGAGGCGGTCCGGCAGCCGCTGGACAAGCTTCGCGCGATCATCGCCGACGGCGGCTGGACGTTCGCGACGGGCGAGTTCTCCGACTTCGAAGGTCACCACAACGACACCGAGCTGCTGGTGAAACTGGTCCGTTAGCGGGGCGGCAGGGGCGACGCGGTCTTGCACGCCGCCCCCCGGCGGCGTCAGGTGAGCTGGCCGACGGCGTCCACCAGCAGCCATACGCCGAACAGGACGAACAGCGCGGCCGCGCCGTAGCGCACGGCCCGTTCGGGCAGGCTGCGGCCCAGCCAGCGGCCGACCAGGATGGCCAGCGCGTCGGCGGCGACCATGCCCACCGTCGAGCCGACCCAGGTGCCGAACCAGCCGTGCTGCGTGGCCAGGGTGATGGTCGCCAGCATCGTCTTGTCGCCGAGTTCGGCGAGGAAGAACGCGCCGCCCACGGCCCACAGCGCCGACTTCCCGCCGCGCTGGGCCTTGGTCTTCTCCTCCTCGGTGAGGCTGTCGCCGCGCAGCGTCCAGGCGGCGAACGCGAGGAACGCCAGGCCGGCCGCCAACGCGATCCAGCCGGTCGGCAGCGCGCTGCCCAGCCCGACGCCGACGCCGACCGACACGAGGTGCACGACGGCGGTGGCGATGGTGATGCCGGCCAGCACGATGCCGGTGCGGTAGCGGGTGGCGAACGTCATCGCCATCAGCTGCGACTTGTCACCCAGCTCGGCTACGAAGATCACGCCGAAACTGATCGCCAGAGCGGCGAGGAAACCTTCCACTGCGTCCTCCCGGGACATGTTCACCGGGTGGAAGACGCGCGCGACGACCTCGACCCGGCATGGACTGCCTGAGTCGAAGGTCTCGCTCACCTGGCCGAAGCCAGGTCGGGTGGCCGGGACCGCCGGAGCGGGCCAGTATGTCGACCACCACGTTGGGAGCTACTCCCCTTCGCGCTGCGAACGTTAGCGCAGCGAACCCCGTTCGCGACGGCCTGAGTGGCGGGGGACACAGGTTGCGGCAGCGGCGTTCCCGCCTTCGCCTGATTCGTACCCGCACGTCTCACGCTGAGTGATCATGGTTGGATGGGGCGATGCGCGGAGAACGTATCGGAGCGATGATCGGCTCCATCGGCGGCCTCATCTTCGTCCTCATCAACGCGGGGCAGCTGGCTGCGCCGGTGGACACGCTGGCGCGGGTCGTGGGAGTGCTGGCCTTCGTCGCCGTGGTGTGGTTCGCGGTGATCCGGCCGTCTGGTGCGCAGGGGCCGGCCGAACCGCCGTCGCGGCAGGCGATCCGCGTCTACGGCGCGTCCGTGACCGCGATGGCGGTGGGCATCCCGGTGGGCGCGGGAATCGTCAACAACGTCCTGCACCAGCCGCTGCTGACGGTGCCATGGGTGGTGTTCGCGGTGGGCGCGCACTTCCTGCCGTTCGCGGCGGCGTTCCGGGCGCCCGTCTTCGGCCGCCTGGGCTGGACCATGATCGCTCTGGCGGTCGTCGGCGGAGTGCTCGCGCTGACCGTCACGGAGGCCGCGTCGCCGTGGACCGGTGTGCTCGGCGGACTCGCCCTGCTCGGATTCAGCGCCGCCGGTTCCCAGCAGGCCCGGCCGGAGGCCGAGCCTGCTCGCTGACGGGATCACGCTGCGGCGGTGGCCGCCCGGGTGTCGGCGGTCGGCCGACGGGCGGGCGTGGACAGCGCGGCGGCGAGCGCGACGCCGATGTAGAGCACCTGTTCCGGGATGCGCTGCCACAGCGGTGACGCGGGCGCGCCGTGGAACGGCACATCGGCGACCGCGGCGTACACGTTGGCGGGCAGGAGCAGCAGGAACAGCACCACGAGGGACAGCCCGGCGGCCCGGCGGGTCCGGGTGACGACGAGGCCTGTCGCGCCGAGCAGTTCCAGCACGCCGGTGGCGTACACGATGGCGTCGGGGGCGGGCACGAACGGCGGCACCATGGCCACCAGGTCGGCATGGGTCGGCATGACCGTCACGCCGGCCGGGACGAAGTGCGCGCTCGCGGTCATCACCAGCATCGCGGCGAGCGCATGGGCGCCGCTGGCCGCCCAGGTGGCGAACCTGCGCACGCCGAGCGCGCCGAGCGCGCGCAGGACCAGCAGACCGATGATCAGTACAGCGAGTGTCATGGCGTTTCTCCTGATCTAGTCATTGACAAGTTCGAGCCCGACGGTAGTCTGGACGCGACGAACTTGTCAATGGAAAGATGGCGACCTCGGTCACTGCGGAAGGACGTGAGGACGATCGGATACCACCACGGAGACCTGCGGCGCACGGTGCTGGACGCGGCCGTCGACGCCATCGGGGAGTCCGGGCTCGACGGCTGGAGCCTGCGCGAGCTGGCCCGCCGCGCCGGAGTCTCGCACGCCGCCCCCGCGCACCACTTCGGGGACAAGGCCGGGCTGCTGACGGCGCTCGCGGCGGAGGGCTTCGACCTGCTCGCCGCGACGCTGAAGCAGGCGGGTCCGGACTTCCTGGAGGCCGGACTCGCCTACGTCCGCTTCGCCACCGAGCACCCGGTCCACTTCGGGGTGATGTTCCAGCCGAAGCTCTACCGGGCCGACGACGACGCCGTGCGGCAGGCGAGGGAACGGGCCGGGGCGCTGCTGGCGCAGGGTGCCCGCGCCGTCGCGGCCTCCCCTGCGGGCAGCGCGAACACGGCCCGGGCGGGCTGGTCGATCGCCCACGGGTTCGCCAGCCTGTGGCTGGCCGGGGCACTGACCGAACCGGCCGGCACGGATCCGGTCGACGCGGCCCGTCCCGTGCTGCGCAGGCTGCTCGAAGGCTGACGCCGAGACCCACCTCGACGAGTGCTCTGCCTTACGCGAATTCGCTGCCCAGCCATTCGCCCGTGCCGGGCCCGGCCAGGCAGTGGAAGATCCAGCGATCCCGGCCGAGCTGCACCGGCCACGGCTCCAGCTCCCAGCCGACTGTCCGGGCCGGGTCACGGCTGCACGCGGCCAGCACGCGCGCGGTGCACACCGCGGCCACCGCGGGGTGCCCGAGCAGCTCCTCCTGACGCAGGTACACCGCCTCCTCGGGCAGCTCGGCGGCGGCGAACGTCTCCCAGTAGTGCTCCTCATCGGGCACGATGCGGCGCGGTGTGCGGCCCAGCCCGCCGGGGATGACCAGCCCGCCCCAGCACATCGGCTCGACCGGCACGTAGTAGCCGTCGCGGGTCCGGAACCCCGGCGGGACCGTCACACCGCCGGGAGTCATCGGCTGGGCGGCGCCGGGTCGAGGCGTGAGGACGGTGGCCTCGGCGTGCACCTGCGGCGTGGCGAACGCTGTCGTCCCAGGGTGCGGCGTGGCGAGCAGGGTGGCGGCCGGCACGGACTCCACGAGGGTCGGGGACAGCGGGGCGCGTTGCTGGACCACGGTCTGCTCGGCGGTGCCCGGGTTCGTCGGGGGCGGTGGTCCGCCGCGCAGGGCTGCGGCGACCTGGGCGATCGCGCTGCCGAACGCGGCGGCCGACGCCCAGCGGTCACCGGGCTCGACGGCCAGGGCGCGTTCCACCAGTGCGGCCACGGGGGCGGGCACGTCGGGGCCGAGCGGCGGGGGAGCCTGGTTGAGGCGCATCATGGCAGCCGCGAACGGGTTCTCGGCGGTGAACGGCCGCCGCCCGGACAGGCATTCGTAGGCGACGACGCCGAGGGCGTACACGTCGCTGCGGGGTGTCGCCGGGTGGCCCAGCACCTGCTCGGGGGCCAGATAGGACAGCGTGCCGATGACCGCGCCGGTCGCGGTCAGCGCGGTCGCGCCGTCGCGGCGGGCGATGCCGAAGTCGGTGAGCAGCAGCGTGCCGTCGGGGCGTACCAGCATGTTGCCGGGCTTGACGTCGCGGTGCACGATGCCGCGGCCGTGCACCGCGTGCAGCGCGTCGGCGGCCTGGCCGACCAGGTGCAGCGCGGGCGGCGCGGCGAGCCGGCCGTAGCGGGTCAGCACCTGCGACAGGGGCTCGCCGTCGACGAACTCCATGACCAGGAATGCGCCCTCGGGGCCGTGGTACAGGTCGTGGATGGCGACCACGCCGCGGTGGTGCACCCCGGCCATCGCCCGCGCCTCGGCCAGGAAGCGGCGGGCGAAGTCGGCATCGTCGGCGAGCGCGGGCAGCACCGTCTTCACCGCGACGGTCCGGCCCAGCAGCTCGTCGGTGGCCCGCCAGACCTCGCCCATGCCGCCTGCGCCGATACGCGAGTCCAGGCGGTAGCGGCCGTTGAGCCTCACAGGCTGGGTCGTGGTCATCAGGTTCCTTCCGTGGATACTCCGGCCATCAGGTCGGGGAGGAATCGGAACTCCTGCGGAGCAGGATAAGCACAGCCGATCCGCCGCCACGGCGGACCGGCGTGATCACCAACCCGCGGCATGAGCGCGCCGACCGGCCGCGGCTGGCCCGCGCGCAACGCAACCTGGCCCGCAAGCAGCCGGGCTCGGCCAACCGGGCCAAAGCTCGGGTCAAGGTCGCCCGCATCCACGCCCGCATCGCCGACCGCAGGCGTGACCACCTGCACAAACTGACCACTCGACTCGTTCGTGAGAACCAAGCGATCGTGATCGAGGACCTGGCCGTGGCGAACATGGTTAAGAATCACCGTCTGGCCCGTGCGATCAGCGACGCGGCGTGGCGGCAGTTTCGCACGATGCTGGAGTACAAAGCCGCCTGGCACGGCCGGGACCTGGTCGTGGTGGACCGCTGGTTCCCCTCGACCCGGCTGTGCTCGGCCTGTGGTGCCCTGGCGGAGAAGATGCCGCTGCACGTGCGGGAGTGGGCGTGCCCGTGCGGGGCCGCTCACGACCGTGACGTGAATGCGACTCGCAACATTCTGGCCGCCGGACTGGCGGTGACAGCCTGCGGAGACGATGTAAGACCTCGACGAGGAACCTCTCGGACCGGGCAGTCGTCGGCGAAACAGGAAAGACCGAGGGCGACCAAGGGAATCCCCGTCCTTTAGGGGCGGGGAGCAGGTCAATAAACCGAAGTGCCCATCCGGCATTGCGGGCCAGGCAGGGGGCTGCAGCAAGCCGCCGACCACCTGCCACCTGAGCCGCGCGGCCGCTTATGATTGCTCGATGTCGTTCGCAGCGCGGTGGATTCGGCCGCTGATGGCGGTGTCGGCAGCCGGCTTTGCGGCCGGGGCCTTCGCCATCCGCGCCACGATGGACGGGCCTATCGAACAGTACGCAGGCGCCGCCTTGTCCGCGGCCATCGTCTACACGATAGTGATCTTCATCCGGCCGCTGATGTCCCCGCTGCTCGCGGGCAGCGCCGCGATCGTCTACTGCTGGTTCATCGAGTTCGCACAGCTCACCCCCGTCCCGGCGGCGATCTCCGAACGCAGCTCGTTCGCGCGCCTGCTGCTGGGCGCTCAGTTCGACACCATCGATGTCGCTTGGTATCCCGTCGGCGTCGTCCCGTTGGTCGCCGTGCATTGGTTCCTTCGCGCCCGTATACGTTCCCAGGCAGACGTGGCACCCGTGAAGCCTTGGTAGCTGCCGTCGCGCTACGGGATGGTGTCAAGAAGGCGCCCCTCCTCTTCGGAGGGACGGGTCGCGTTTGGGGAAGAGGGTGTAGTAGATCGGCCAGCCGACCAGCCAGATGCCGAGGACGAGGCTGAGCCGGCCGATCCAGCCCTGCAGCTCGGCGGTCCGGTCGGTGTCGCCGACCAGCAGGATCGCGGCGCCGAGCACGGCCACCGCGATCGCCCACGCGATCAGGGCCTTGCCCCACTCGCGCCACTCGTGGCGGGTGCGGGCCGTGCCGTAGCGGGGTGGCGGCACCGGCGCAGGGCCGCCCGCGAAGCGGTGTGCGAAGCGTACGTCGGCCCAGCGGACCATCGACGGGCCGAATGCCACGGAGAAGCCCAGGTATGCCGCGGCTAGCCCGTGCGCCCAGGTGGCGGTCGCCCCGCGGGACAGGTCCAGGGCGGTTGCGGCCAGCAGCACGAGATCGGTGACCGGCACCCCGACCAGCAGCACCGTCGACACCCGCTGCCAGCGCAGCAGGTAGCGGGCGGCGAGCCCGGCGCCGAGGATGACCCAGAAACCGACCTCGCAGGCGGCGATGACGACCAGCAACATGATCCGATCATGTCCGGCTGCCGGGCAGCCCGCCTCGGCGCGCGGCACGAACCCGGCGTACACCGAAGGATGTATGCGGTCTCGGTCACCGGCCGGTCGTGCCGGTCCGCGCCGTGTGCTGTGATCATCAGGTGACCGCACGCTGGCCCTCCTGGCGCACCGATCTGGCGATCAGCCTGGTCTCGTTCGCCGGCGGCCTGGTCCTGTACGCGGCCGGCGGCTGGCGCATGTTCTTCGGCGCGAGCCTGTGGTCCGACGCCCCGCACTGGGTGCTGCTGGTGCCGATGGCGGTGATGGCGGGCTGTTGCCTGCTGCGGCGGCTGGCCCCCGGCACGGCCGAGGCGATCGGCCTGCTCGCGCTGGCCGCGGACACGCTGCTGGGCGGCTCGCTCGGCACCGCGCTGATCTTCACGCAGGTCGTCTACGACGCCTGCGTCTACGGCCGGCCGTGGCTGTGGCGGGCCAACCTCTACGGCTGGGTCGCCGCCTCCGTGCTGGCCGCGGCGGCCGGTGTGGTCGCTTCGGGCAGCTGGCGCGGTGTCGTGCTCGGCCTGGTGGTGGCGCTGGTCGCGGTGCTGCCGACGGTTACCGGCATCAGCGTGCGGCAGTATCGCGACCAGGCCCGAGTCCAGCGGCTGCGGGCCGAGGAGACGGCCCGGCTGGCCGCCTGGGAACGCCGCCAGGCCGTCGCCGACGAGCGCGCCCGGATGGCCCGCGAGCTGCACGACGTGGTCGCCAACCAGCTCGGCGCCATCGCCATCCACGCCACGGCGGTGCTGTCCGCGCCCGACCCGAGCCCGCAGCTGGTGCGTCAGGCCGTTACGCAGATCCGGGAGAGCAGCGTCTCCGGGCTGGCCGAGATGCGCCGGATGATCGGCCTGCTGCGCGAGGACGGCGACAGCGGACCCGCCGAGCCGGCCACCCGCCCCGGGCTGGCGTCGCTGGCGCAGCTCGTCGCGCAGGCGCGCGCCGACGGGCTCGCCGTCGACCTGCACACCGGCGGTCTGGACCGGGCCCTGCCGGTCAGCGTCGACTTCGCCGCGCACCGGATCGTGCGGGAGAGCCTCGCCAACGCGTGGAAGCACGGCGTGGGCGCGGCCGTGCTGCGGGTCGACGTCGACGCCGACCGGGTGCTGATCGAGACGGCCAACGCGCTGCGCCGGGACGGGTCCACTCCGGGCAGTGGGCACGGCCTGATCGGCATGCGCGAGCGGGCGGCGCTGCTGGGCGGCACGCTGACCGCCGGGCCGGAGGACGGCCGGTGGCGGCTGCGCGCGTCGCTGCCGGTGCGCCACACGCAGGAGGCGGGGGTATGACGATCCGCGTGGTGGTCGCCGACGACGAGCCCGCCGTGCGGTCGGGCATCGTGCTGATCCTGGGTACGCATCCCGACATCGAGGTCGTCGGCGAGGCGGCCGACGGCGCGCGGGCGGTCGAGCTGTGCCGCCGCGAGCGCCCCGACGTCGCCCTGCTCGACGTGCGCATGCCGGTGCTCGACGGCATCGCCGCGACCCGCGAGATCGTCGCGCAGCGGCTGGCCCAGGTGCTCATCCTGACCACGTTCGACCTCGACGAGTACGTGTTCGGCGGGCTGCGGGCCGGGGCGGCCGGTTTCCTGCTCAAGGACATCGAGGCCGGGGCGCTGGCCGACGCGGTGCGCACGGTGGCCCGCGGGGACGCGATCATCGCGCCCGCGGCGACCCGGCGGCTACTGGACCGGTTCCTCGCCGCGCCGCGGTGGACCGACCCGGCCGCGGCGCCGGACCTGGACACCCTGACCGGCCGGGAGCAGGAGGTGCTCGGCTGCCTCGGCGCGGGCATGTCCAACGGCGAGGTCGCCCACGCGCTGGCGATGGCCGAGGCGACCGTGAAGACGCACGTCAGCCGGATCCTGGCCAAGCTCGGCCTGCGCAGCCGGGTGCAGGCGGCGATCCTGGCCCGCGAGCACGGCCTGCGCCCACCGGGTTGAGCGGAGACCGGCGCGGAGTGGCAACCGATTATGTCGGTATATGTCGGCTAGAGTCGCCGCCCGTGTCCTATGAAGTGATCGACAGGCTGCCGACGCTCGACGAGTTCATCGCGGTCACCAGCGCGGTGGGCTGGCAGCACGCGTACGACCTCGACGCGCTGCCGCTGTCGCTGGAACGCACCCGCCATGCCGTGGTCGCGGTGCATGAGGGCGAGGTCGTCGGCGTCGGGCGGGTCCTCGGCGACGGCGCGATCTACTTCTACCTGCACGACATCGCGGTGCTGCCGGCGCACCAGGGGCGCGGGGTGGGCCGGGCCATCGTGACCGCGCTGGAGCGGTGGATCGCCACGCAGGCGGGTCCGCGCTCGTTCGTCGGCCTGTTCGCGGCAGGTGACTCGATGCGCCTGTACGAGACGTTCGGCTACCGCGAGCACCCGGGCATGACCGGGGTGTTCCGGGTCGGGCCGTACCGGCAGTGACGAAAGGGCTCCGTCCCCGCCGCGATGCCGCGGGGACGGAGCCCTGGTTCGTGCGTCAGCGGCCCTGGAGCGCCTTGACGTTGTCGCCGAAGGTCCAGTTCTTCGACCCGTCCCAGTTGATGGACCAGGTCATCAGGCCCTTGAGCTGGCCGTTGAAGCTGTTCCACGACTGCGACACCAGCGACGGCGTCATGTAGCCGCCACCTGCGCCGACCTGCGCGGGCAGGCCGGGGACCTGCTTGTCGTACGGCACCCGGATGGTGGTGCCCTGGATGACCAGGCCGGTGTTGAGGCAGGTGGTCTGCGCGACGAAGCCCTGCACCGTGCCGGCCGAGTAGGAGTCGCCGGAGCAGCCGTACATGCTGCCGTTGTAGTACTGCATGTTCAGCCACCACAGGCGGCCGTTGTCGGCGTACTTCTTGATGATGGGCAGGTAGGAGCCCCAGATCGAGCCATAGGTGACGCTGCCGCCGGTGACGTACGCGGTCTCCGGGGCCATGGTGAGGCCGAAGTTGGACGGCATCTGGGCGAGCACGCCGTCGATGATGCGGATGAGGTTGGCCTGCGACGTGGACAGCGTGTTGATGTTGCCGCTGCCGGTGAGGCCGGTCTCGATGTCGATGTCGATGCCGTCGAAGTTGTACTTCTTGAGCAGTGGCACGACGGTGGCGACGAACCGGTCGGCGACCGTCGACGAGCTGAGGTCGATGCCGGCGGTGGCCCCGCCGATCGACATCAGGATGGTCAGCCCGGCGGCCTTGGCGGCGCACATCTCGGCCGGGGTCGCGACCTTCACGCCCGCGTCCATGCCGTCCTCCCACAGCACCGTGCCGTCGGAGCGGATGACCGGGAACGCCGCGTTGATGACGTTGTAGCCGTGCTGGCGGATGCGGGTGTCGGTGATCGGCGTCCAGCCGAACGGCGGGTGCACGCCGTTGGACGAGCCGTCCCAGTTCTCCCAGTAGCCGTGCAGGACCTTGCCGGTCGGGCGGGACTTGACGGCGCAGGTGGTGCCGCCGGGGGAGGTGGACGGCGACGGCGGCGGCGAGACCGACGGGGACGGCGACGGCGGCTTCGAGGGGGAGGCCGACGGGGACGGCGACGGGGGCCGGGACGGCGAGGCCGACGGGGTCGGCGACGGCGGGGTGCCGTCACAGGCGCCGAGGTCGGTCCAGAGTGACGGGGTCGCGGCCGGGTTCCAGCCCGCGCCGACGTAGGCGGTGTGCGTCACCAGGGCGCGGTAGAGCCGGCCGCTGTAGGTGACCTGCGTGCCGGCGGTGTAGGTGTTGCCCTCGGCCCAGGCCGGGGCGGTGCAGGCGACGAGGGCGGCGACCGGGGTCGGCGCGGCCTGGCCGCTTGGCATGGAGACGACCGCGACCGCGAGGGTGGCCGCCGCGCTGGTGGCGACGGCGATCGCCCAGCGCGCTGAGCGGCGCAGCGTTCGAGAGGAGTTCGGCATGGCGTCATTATTAGGAAGCTTTACTGTCAATGTCTATGGGTGGACGGATGCCAATATGCCGCTCTGTCGGATGTGGATCGCGACCCCAGCTCGCCGCCGAGGTCAGGGGCTGCCGCGCGGTCCAGGCACATTCCCACCGCGCCGCGCGCCGCGTGCCTTGATCGTCGGACTTGCCTGGCACATGTGCGAATGCGTGCTCAAGATACGCACAGGTGCCAGGCAGGTCCGACGACCTTGGTGAGTCCCGCGACCGCGCCGCGCCGCGCCGTGCGGGGCGGGCGGGGCGCGGTTGCGCCGTCCGATATGGGGGCCGTTATGCGGTGGACGGGGCCGGTAGGCGCGTGCGCTCGGCCCATCGCACGATGCCGGGGGCGAGCAGTCCTACCGCGACGAAGATCCCGCCCATCAGCAGCCAGCCGGGTGTGCCCCAGGTGATGCAGAGCAGGCCGAGCACGGAGGGCGCGACCACGTTCGCGAAGCCCGTGCCGAACCCGGACACGCCGGTGTACTGGCCCTGGGCGTGCGCCGGGGCGAGCCGGAACTGCAACTCCAGCGAGGCGGCCGCATGCCAGAGCTCGCCGACCGTGTGCGCGGCGATCCCGACGGTCAGCAGCACCACGGCGATCCATCCCGGAATCCCCGCCGTCGCGGCCATCAGCGCCATGCCGAGCAGGAAGGCCACGCCCGACCGGCGCAGCGCCCGCCCGGCGGCGGGACCGGTGTCGATCCCCCGGCTCGCCCTGACCTGCAGCGCCGCGACCAGGGCCGTGTTGACGGCCACCGCCACCCCGATGAACCAGCGCGGCGCGTCGGTGCGCAACGTGATCCACAGCGGCAGCGCGAAGACCAGCACCTGACCCTGGATCGACATGACCGCGTCGAGCCCGGTGACCACGAGATAGGGCGCGTCCTTGAGAACGATCCAGCGACCGGCCGCATCGGACGGCACCGGCACCGGCCGCAGCGACGGCAGCCTGGTGATGACGGCCGCGCACGCCACGAAACTCAGCGCGTTGCCCAGCACCAGGGCCAGGTATGCGGCCCGGGTGTCCAGCTGCACGGCGGTGCCCGCCGCCAGCGCCCCGCAGCACCCGGCCAGGTTGGCGACCGAGCGCAGATAGGAGCGGAACTCGGTCAGGTTCGTGCCGCCGAACCCCCGCACCAGCGGCCCGCGGGCCGCCCCGCCGGCGGAGTTGGCCAGTTGGGTCAGGCACACCACCACGACGAACAGCCAGAACGTGTGGACGAACACGAGCGACGCCATCGAGACGGCCCGGACGAGCAGGGTGACCAGGTAGATCTCGCGCGGCCCGCGCCGGTCGGCGAGGTGCCCGACCGGCATCCCGGCCAGCATGCCGACCAGGGCGGCGATACCCATGCCCAGTGCGACCTTGGCCAGCGGGAGGCCCACCGAGCGGGTGAAGAAGAGGGCGGCGCTGGTCATGAAGACCCCGGTGCCGACCATGTTGACGAAGGTCGCCAGCGCGATCACGCGCTGCGGGCCGCGCTCGGGGATCAGCCCCCGGGCGACCAGCCCGGAGCGGTCCGGTGGCGGGACGGTGGGTTGACTGGTGATGGTCGTCAAGAGGTGCGGTTCCTTCCCCCGTGGAATGAACTGGTCGGATGCGACCGGCCGACGGCCGGTCCGGTGCTACTCCAGGCTGGCCAGCTCCTCGGCCGACAGCCGCAGCGCCCCGGCGGCGATGTTCTCCACCAGGTGGTCCGGGTTTCCGGTGCCGGGGATGGCCAGCATGTGCGGCCCGCGGCTGAGCGTCCACGCGATCCGCACCTGCGCGGCCGTCACGCCGTGCGCCTGCGCCACCGCCAGCACCGTTTCGTTGCGGGCGACCCCGCCGGACTCCTTGCCCTCGCCGGCGACCGAGAAGAACGGCACGAACGCGACGCCCTGCTCGCCGCAGGCCCGCAGGAACTCGTCGTGCATCCGCCTGGTGTCCACGCCGTACGGGTTCTGCACGCTCACCACGGGGGCGATGGCCTGCGCCTGGGCCAGGTGCTGCGGCCGGATGTTGGACAGGCCCAGGTGCCGGATCAGGCCGGCGTCGCGCAGCTCGGCCAGCGCGCCGAAGTGCTCGGCGACCGAGTCCAGGCCGTGCTGGCGCAGGTAGACGACATCCAGGTGGTCCCGGCCCAGCTGGCGCAGGTTCTCCTCGACCTGCCCGCGCAACTGGTCGGGCCGGGCCAGCGGCAGCCACTCTCCGGCCGGGTCACGGCCGGGCCCGACCTTCGCGGCGATGACGACGTCGTCGGAGTACGGGGCAAGGGCCCGGTTGATCAGCTCGTTGGCCGAGCGCAGCGGCGAGAAGTAGAACGCCGCCGTGTCGATGTGGTTCACGCCGAGCTCGACGGCGCGCCGCAGCACACCGATGACCCGGTCGCGGTCGCTGGCGGCGCCGTAGCCGTAGTTGGCGCCGCCCGGCAGCCGCATCGCGCCGAATCCGATCCGGTTGACGGTCAGGTCGCCGAGCGTCCAGGTGCCCGCCGCGCTCGCGTTGATCAGGGGAGTAGGCATCGGCTGACCATAGCCACGGTCATTGAGCTGCGCAGTCCCTCAAGTGCCCGATGGCGCAAAGCCAAGATCCTTGTTAGGTTATTAATGTCGGGAGAGCGCTGCGACCGAGTGTTCGGGATCGCCGTTCCGGCAACTCCGCACCCCCATTCCGCCCTAGCATGAGGCGAACAGGGGGCCCGCAGGGCGAGGTCCTTCCCGAATCCCGACCAGCACAGCGAGGAACGCCGCCATGTCCGCTGGCACCGCGGCGTCGGCGATCCGGCCGTTCCGGGTCTCGATCCCCGACGCCGACCTCAAGGACCTGCGAGCCCGGATCATGCACACGCGCTGGCCCGACCGGGAGACCGTCGACGACCAGTCGCAGGGCACCCAGCTGGCCACCATCCAGGAACTCGCCCGCTACTGGGCCGAGGAGTACGACTGGCGCCGGTGCGAGGCCCGGCTGAACTCCCTGCCGAACTTCCGCACGGAGATCGACGGGCTCGACATCCACTTCCTCCACGTCCGATCCCGGCACGAGAACGCCCTGCCGATCATCATCTCGCACGGGTGGCCCTACTCGGTCGTCTCACTGCTGAAGATCATCGAGCCGCTGACCGACCCGACCGCGCACGGCGGCAGCGCCGACGACGCCTTCCACGTGGTCATCCCGTCGCTGCCCGGATACGGGTTCTCGGGCAAGCCGGCCGCCACCGGCTGGGGTCCCGACCGCGTCGGCCGGGCCTGGGCGGCGCTCATGCAGCGCCTCGGCTACGACCGGTACGTCGCGCAGGGCGGCGACTGGGGCGCGATCGTCGTCGACCTGATGGCCGCGCAGGAGGTGGCCGGGCTGGCCGGTATGCACACCAACATGGCCTGTGCCGTGCCGGCCGAGCTCGACCGGCTGTTCCAGCAGGACATCGTCGGCGCGGCCGACGCGCTCGCGAACCTGCCGCCCGGACTGTCCGATGAGGAACGGGCCGCATGCGAGCAGCTCGACTTCCTGTGGAAGCACGTCACGTACGCGCTGCAGATGGGGTCCCGGCCGCAGACACTGACCGGGCTGGCCGACTCGCCGACCTTCCTCGCGTCGTGGATGCTCGACCTCGACCCGCGGACCCTCGCGCTGATCTCACGGTCCTTCGCCGGCGTGCCCGAGGGCCTCACCCGCGACGACGTGCTCGACAACATCACGCTGTACTGGCTGACGAACACCGGGGTCTCCTCGGCGCGCCTGTACGCGGAGAACCGGTTCTCGTTCTTCGCCGTCAAGGGCGTGCGGATCCCGGTCGCCGTGAGCGTCTTCCCCGACGAGATCTACGCCCCGCCCCGGAGCTGGGCGGAGCAGGCATACCCGGGGCTCGTCCACTACCGCCGACTGCCCAAGGGCGGACACTTCCCGGCCTGGGAGCAGCCGGCAGCGTTCGTGGACGAGGTCCGCACCGGCCTGCGGTCGCTGCGTCGGGCCCGGTGACGCCGCCGCTCAGGGGCGGCGGCGCTCCTGCGGCACCACGACGGCAGCAGGCTGGCGGCGTACCACCGCGGGCTGCTTGTGTTCGGGCGCCGACACCTCGGCGAAGTGCTCGTCCTCATCGCCCTCGGGCGCGGGGTGCTCGTCCAGGTCGAGGGCGTCGAGCTGGCTGTTCATGAACTTGCGCAGCCGGGCCCGGTAGTCGCGGTCGAAGTTCTGCAGCGCCTCGATGCGCCGCTGCAGCACCGAGCGCTTGCCCTCCAGGCTGCCCACCACGTCCTCGTACTGCTGCAGGGCGTCGCGCTCCAGCTCGTCGGCCTTCGCCTGGGCGGCCTCCACGATCTTCGCCGCGGTGGCGCGCGCGTCGGCGACCAGCTGCTCGGTCTCCCGGCGGGCGCTGTCGGCGTGGGCCTGCGCCTCGCGGCTGATCTCCACGGACCTCGCCTGCGCGGCGGCCTGGATCTGCGCCGCCTCCTGCCGGGCGCTCTCCACGATGCCCCGCGCGTCGCGGGCCAGGTCGTCGGCCTTGGCCCGGGCGTCGCTCTTGATCCGGTCGGCCTCGGCCTGCGCGTTGCCGACGTGCTCGTCGGCGGTGCGCCGGGCCAGCACCAGCACCTGCAGCGCCTGCCGCTCCGCCTCCGGGTCGGCCAGCACGCTGCTGGTCTGCTCCTCCATGGGCTCGTTCTCCGCCGGGCCGCTGAACAGCCCCTTCACTCGACCCTTCAACCGGTTGTCGGTCATCGCAGGTTCTCCTCACCCCAGTGTTCGCAACGCCGCGACTCCCGCCGGCCCGGGTCGGCGTTCCCGATCAGCCTGCACCGTCGAGAACAGCGCCGATGGTAGTCGCCCCGCCGCTGGCGGGGAAGGTGCGTCACCCGCTCCGCCGACCCGCGGGACGCGCGGCCTGCACCTGCGTCGATGTGCGCACATCCCGACAGGCGCAGGCCGTCACGTTCCGCCGAGCACCATGCGGATGCCGTGCCGGGCCCGCAGCGTGCTGCGTGCCCGTTCGCGTACCGGCCGCCGGTCCGCCCGGCGCGGCCGGAACTCGCGGCTGAGCTGCGAAACCACCAGCTGCATCTCCAACAGCGCCAGCGGGCGTCCGATGCAGAGCCGCTGCCCGCCGCCGAACGGGAAGTAGGCGTGCCGGTGCGCGGGCGGCCCGGTCGCCCAGCGGTCGGGGTCGAACGCCGACGGGTCGGGCCAGAACTCCGGCAGCCGGTGCGTGAGCCACGGCACCAGCAGGATCGCCGCGCCGCCGGGAACGACGTGCCCGTCGAATTCATCGGGTTCGTGGCTGCTGCGCAGAACCTCCCAGAACGGTGGGTAGAGCCGCAGGACCTCGTCCAGGACCTGCCGGGTGTACGGCAGGGCGGCCGTGTCACCCGGGACGGCGGCCGCCGCCTCCGCGCGCACCCGGTCGCCGACCTGCGGATGGCGGTCCAGCAGGTGCCAGGTCCAGGCCAGCGTGTGCGCGGTCGCCTCATACCCGCCGAACAGCAGCGTCATCACCTCGTCGCGCAGCTGCCGGGGCGACATGGCGCCGACGTCCACGGCCTGCTGGAGCATGCCGAGCACGTCGGCGCGCGACGGGTCGTGCCGGTCGACGAGCCGGGCCACGATCTCCTCCAGCGCGGCCAGGGCCCGCAGCGCCCGTGCCCGGCCGGGCAGCGGCGTCGCCGGCGGCAGCGTGAACGTGGCGAACCGCAGCCCGACGTGTTCGAGCACGACGCCGAAGGCGCGGCCGGTCGTGGCCAGCTCGTCGGCGCCGAGCCGCACCCCGAACATCGCGGTGGCCATGAGGTCCAGCGTGAGCACGGTCATCTCCGACTCGAGCTCCAGCACCGTGCCGTCGCGCCGGGCGAGCCGCCACCGCCGCGCGTGGTCCTCGATCACCTCGAGCATCGCGCCGACCGCGGTGCGCAGCAGGTCGGCGTGGAAGCCCGGCTGCATCACGCGCCGCTGCGCGTGCCAGCTCTCGCCGTCGTTGAGCACGAGCCCGTTGCCGAACAGGAAGTCCGCCCGGCCGAAGAGCCTGCCCTTCCAGTGGTTGGCGTTGCGGGTGACCAGCACGCGCTCGACGTGGTCGGGATGCGCCAGCAGGTGGACGGCGCCGCTGAGCACGGGCAGGCGCACCACGTCGCCGTACCGGTCGCGGGCTCGGGCGAGGGTGCCCAGCGGATCGCGGGCCAGCTGCGGCAGCATCCCGAGCAGCGGCACGCCGCGCGGCCCCGGAGGGCCTGGGGTATGTGCGGCACGCGGACTCATCGGCCGGCCACGATGGACATGGCGTCAGTGTGCGTCCGCGTGCCGCGCCGCGACATCACCGGAACAGGTCGATGTGCTGGTCGGGTGCCGCTCACTGTTGGGAAGGGCACCTTCTACAACGCATGGCGATGTGAAGGTGCCCTTCCTTTAGACGTCGCGGCGGCGGACGGTGAGGAGGGCGGGGATGAGGAGGAGGACGGGCCAGGCGGCGAGGACGAGCCAGGACTCGGTGACGGTGGCGGGGAAGTGGTCGGGGCGGGGCGGCGGCATCCAGCCCGTGACCAGGCGGCCCCAGGCGATGCCGGGCATCAGGTGGCTCAGCTCGGCCGACCAGCGCTTGTCCGCGGAGAACATTGCCGGGAGCATCAGCAGCAGGAACGCGACCGTGACCATGGTGGTCGCGGCGTGCCGGATCAGCACGCCGAGGAACAGCCCGATCAGCGCGCACACCGGCGCGAGCAGCGCCGAGGCGGCGATGGCGCGCAGCGACACCGGATCGGTGACCGACACGGCGGCGTCGCGCCCGGCGAGGATCGCCTGCGACACCGCGAACGAGCCGCCGGCGACGAGCGCGCCGGTCACGGTCCACACCGCGGCCGTCACCACGGCCTTGGCCAGCACCACCGCACCGCGCGCGGGCACCGCCGCCGTCGTGGTCCGGATCAGGCCGCTGCCGTACTCCGACACCACGGACAGCGCGCCGAGGCTGGCGGCGACCAGCATCAGGGTCAGGTAGCCCTCCTGCGGGAACGCGTCGCCGAGGGAGAACATGTGCTCCCGCTGGGCCTCGGGGTCGTAGAAGGGGAAGTTGTCGTAGTCGGCCTTGGCGGCCAGCGCGGCCGCGCCGACGACGAACAGCGTGGCCAGGCCGAGCGTCCACGGGGTGGACCGCAGCGACCACAGCTTGATCCACTCGGCGGCGACCAGGTCGGTGAAGCGGGCCCGCGGCGCGGCGGCGCGGCTGCGGGCGGCCTGCCGGGCCGGGTGCAGGGACATGGTCATCGCGACCCGGCCAGGTGGTCGGCGTGACCAGCGGTGATCTCCATGAAGGCTTCCTCCAGAGTGGTGGTGCGGGTGGCCAGCTCGTGCAGTTCGACACCGTTGGCGAAGGCGAGCGCGCCGATGCGCTCGGCGGGCAGCCCGCGTACGGCGAGGTGGTCGGGTGCGGCGTCGACCGCCGCACCCGCCGCGGTCAGCGCGGCGGCGAGCACGGC
Organism: Catellatospora chokoriensis; assembly: GCF_011297315.1. Taxonomy (NCBI): domain Bacteria; kingdom Bacillati; phylum Actinomycetota; class Actinomycetes; order Micromonosporales; family Micromonosporaceae; genus Catellatospora; species Catellatospora chokoriensis. The sequence goes on along the minus strand of NZ_JAAOTI010000020.1, from coordinate 116,072 downwards.
CGCCTGCGGGGTGCGTACGGTGACCCGCTGGCGGGTGCCGCGGTCGGCGAACGCGCGCAGCGGCTCGGCGGCGATGAGCCGGCCCTGGCCGATGACGACCAGCTGGTCAGCGGTGTGCTCCATCTCGGTCATCAGGTGGCTGGACAGGAACACGGTGCGGCCCTCGGCGGCCAGCCGCCGGAACAGGTGGCGCACCCAGCGCACGCCCTCCGGGTCCATGCCGTTGATCGGCTCGTCGAACATCAGCACCGGCGGGTCGCCCAGCAGCGCCGCCGCGATGCCCAGCCGCTGCTTCATGCCCAGCGAGAAGGCGCCGACGCGGCGGTGTGCCGCGTCGGTCAGCCCCACCTCGGCCAGCACCTCGCCGACCCGCCGCCGGCCGATGCCGTTGCCGCGGGCCAGGGCATGCAGGTGGGCCGCGGCGCTGCGCCCGCCGTGCACCTGCTGCGCGTCGAGCAGCGCGCCGACGTGATGCAGGCCGCGCCGGTGCGAGCGGAACGGCACCCCGTCGACGGTCGCCACGCCGCTGGTGGGTGCGTCCAGGCCCAGGACGACCCGCAGCGTGGTGGTCTTGCCCGCGCCGTTCGGGCCGAGGAAGCCGGTGACATGCCCGGGCCGCACGGCGAAGGACAGGTCGTCGACGGCGGTCTTGCCGCCATAGCGCTTGGTCAGGCCGATGACTTCGATCATGAGAGCGATCCTGTCCGGCGCGGCGGCCGGGGGCATCGGGCCGTGGACGGCAAACGCGCGGCGGCGTGCATCCCTGGGGCGTACGCCCACGGGCCGATGCCGTGACACGCTGACCTGGCTATCGTCGCCTCGTGGACACGAACCCCTCCCGTCGTCGGCTGCCCTCGCCGGTGCGCACCGTGCCGGCCTGGACCGGCGCCCTGGCATCGCCGGTGCTGGTGTACTTCACGATCGCCGAAGGCGCGAAAGACGGTGCCCCGTACCTGGTGGCATGGCTGTCCACGCGCCACCTGCTGCCGGCCCTCGCGCTGGCCCTGCCGTTCGCGCTGCTGCGCCGCCGGCCGGCGGCCGCGCTGGCACTGCTGCTGCTGGGCTGCGCCGCGGCCACCGTCGCGATCCACGGCCACGACACCGCCTACCTCACCGACATGCGCTACCTGCAGATCATCGCGACCGACCTCGCCGTGGCGGTCGTCGCGGCGAACCGGTCGCGGCGGCTCTCCGCCACCGCGGCCGTCGTCGCGCTGTTCGTCCAGGTCCTCATCGGCTACGCCAACGGACTGCACACGCCCGTCTTCGAGTTCGAGATCCCCACCCTGGCCATGGCCTTCGCCTGGACCGTCGGCAACTCGGTGCGGGCCCGCCGCGAGCACGCCGAGGCGATCCGGATCCGGGCCGCGAGCCAGGGCGCCACCGAGGAACGCCTGCGCATCGCCCGGGAACTGCACGACATGGTCGCGCACAGCATCGGCGTCATCGCCATCCAGGCGGGCATGGGCCGCCGCGTCATCGACACCCAGCCGGGCGAGGCCCGCGACGCCCTGCGGGCCATCGAGGACACCAGCCGCGAGACCCTCGCCGGCCTGCGGCGGATGCTGGTCGGGCTGCGCCAGGACGGCCCCGGCGGCGTCGCCCCGCCCGCCCCGGCGCTGGCCGACCTGGAGCGGCTGGCCGCCACCACCGCCGGCGCGGGGGTGCACGTCGAGCTGGACTGGCGCGGTGACCGGAGGCCGCTGCCCGGCGACATCGAGCTGTCCGCCTACCGGGTCGTGCAGGAGGCCGTCACCAACGTGGTGCGCCACGCGGCGACGCCACGGTGCACGGTGACCGTGGACTACCGGGCGGCCGAACTGCGGCTCGAGGTCGCCGACGAGGGCCGGGGCTGCCCGCAGCCCGGATCCGGCTTCGGCATCATCGGTATGCGCGAGCGGGTCGCCCTGCTCGGGGGCGAGTTCACCGCCGGACCGCACGCCGGGGGCGGCTTCCGGGTCGTCGCACGCCTGCCGCTGCCCGAGCCGTCGTCGCCTGTCGGCGTGCCCGCACCGCCGGGCGCGGCGTCGGAGCACACCGCCTCCGTCCCGTCCCGCATCATGCGAGCGGAGGCGTGATGACGGTCCGGGTGCTGCTCGCCGACGACCAGCCGCTGGTGCGGTCCGGGCTGCGGGTGCTGATCAACGAGACGTCCGACCTGGCGGTGGTCGCCGAGGCCGGCACCGGCGGGGACGCGGTCCGGCTGACCGCCGAGGTGCGTCCCGACGTGGTGGTCATGGACATCCGCATGCCGGGCATGGACGGCATCGAGGCCACCCGGCAGATCACCGCCGCCGCGGGCCCCGCCCGGGTGCTCATGCTCACCACGTTCGACGAGGACGCCCACGTCTACGGCGCGCTGCGGGCGGGGGCCAGCGGGTTCCTGGTCAAGGACATGGCGCTCGACGACATCCTGGCCGCGATCCGGATCGTCGCCGCCGGGGACGCGCTGATCGCGCCGAGCGTCACCCGCCGCCTCATCGCCGACTTCGCGGCGGCCCCGGCCACCACCCCACGCACCCCTCGCCCCGATCCGGGCATCACCGAGCGGGAACGGGAGGTGCTGACCCTGATCGGCCGCGGACTGTCCAACGGCGAGATCGCCCAGGAGCTGTTCATCTCCCCGGCCACGGCGAAGTCGCACGTCGCCAGGCTGCTCGCCAAGCTGGCGGCCCGCGACCGCGTCCAGCTCGTCATCACCGCGTACGAGCTCGGTCTGGTCACCCCGCCCGGTTGACCAGACCGGCTGCTGTTCGGCAGCGTCATCGGGGCGGCTGTCTGGTACGCCACCGAGTACCGCAGGCGGGACCGGGCCGTCACCGGCCCGGGACGAGGCTGTGCAGCCAGCGCGTCAGCGGGCCGGGCACCGGGCCGGTCACCGCGGCGGGCGCGGGTCGGGGGCCGGCGTCGGCGGCCGCGCCGAAGAAGTCGCCGCCCTTGCGCCGCACGTCGTCGGTGCCCCACTCGCGCTTGCGCGGCGCCTTCGCCATCCGCGGGATGTGCTTGGCGCAGTGGATGTACGCCTCCTGCACCTCGACCAGCACCGGGCGTTCGGCCCGCCGCCCGGGGACCGGGTCGACCGGCAGCTCCGGGTACGCGGCCCGGGCGACCTCGTCCTCCACCACCGAGGCGCGGCCGTTGACGTGCAGCCCGATGACGTCGCTGACGAAGTCGACGAACAGCAGCCCCACGTGGCCGTTCTCGGAGATGTTGCCCAGGCTCGCCATCACCCCGTTGCCGCGATACTCCGGCCAGGTCAGGTGGGTGGCGTCGAGCACGTGCACGAAACCAGCGGGCCCGGCGCGGAACGTGTTGTCGCACTCCCCGGCGTCGTCCGACGTCGCGACGAACATCATCTCCTGGCGGCCGACGAACGCGGTCATGCGCTCGTTGAGGTGGTCGAGCATCTGCTGGTCGTAGAAGCGCTGGGCCCGTCCGGCGGTGCCGTGCGCCTGCTGGAGACGGCGCTCTCCGGCCGAACCCTGCATCTTCTCGACGATCCGGGTCATCTCGTCCCCCTTCGCCGCGCGCCCCCGCGGGTGCGCCTGCGAACGAGATTCACGGACGGCAGGCGGCCCGCGTCGCACAGCGGGTGCGACGCGGGCCTCAGGTCAGCGCGCCGTACGCCGCCGGTGCGCCAGCACGCCGCCGACGGCCAGCGCCGCCACCAGCCCGGCGAGCGCCCAGTAGGGCCAGGTCGGCGAGCCGGGCTCGGCCGGTGCGGTCCCGGACACGGTGATCGAGTTTCCGGACGCGGCGGGCTGCTGCGGCGGTGCGGTCTGGCCGAGCAGCAGCGGGTCGGGCTGGTTGGTCGGCGGCTGCCACCCGGCGGGCGCGGCAGTGATCTTGCCCTGGTAGTCGAAGCGGATCTCGCCGCTGACCTTGTCGCTGTCGGAGGCCACCGACAGGTAGGTGATGGTGTAGACGCCGGTCTGCGGCCAGTGCGACACGGGGATCACCGCCGGGAAGCCGGTCTTGTAGAGCTGCGGCTCCCAGTTGCCGTCGCGCAGCGTCAGCTCCTGCACCGGGCTGGGCAGCGGCTTGGGCTCGCCACCGGACCAGCCGTGGTCGACGCGGGTGCCGTCGGGGGCCTTCACCGTGAAGTACGCGGCCGGGTTCGGCTTCTCGGTGAACACCAGCCGCACGCTCTCGCGGGGCTCGGTCAGCGTGCTGCGGTCCACCGGGTCGGAGAAGGCCAGCTGGCCGTGCGCCTGCGCGGGGGAGGGCAGCAGCACGGCCACGGCCACCGCGGCGAGGACGGCGACGATCTTTCGAGACATGCGCATGAAGCTAAGCCATCGGCGTCGCCCGCACCATCCCCCGCCGCCTCGCCGATCACCACCAGTCCAGGCGGCCCTTCCAGCCGTCGAGCGCGGCGGCCGGGTCGGCCTGCAGGACCCGGTCCAGCGCACTGGCGTACACGTCGCGGAAGTCGGTGGTGAACTTCAGATCCCCGTCGTCGAGATCGGTCAGGCTGGGCTGCTCGCCGTACAGTCCACCCGCGATCGACTCGCCGAGCACGAACACGTTGGACGCGGTGCCGTGGTCGGTGCCGTCGGAGGCGTTGGCCCGCACCCGCCGCCCGAACTCGGAGTAGACCAGCACCACCACGTCCTTGCCCGCCGGGTGGGCCGTGATCCGCCGGTAGAACGCGGTCAGTCCCCGGTCCAGGTAGGACAGCAGCGTCTCCTGCAGGTCGCGCTCGTCGGCGTGGGTGTCGAAGCCGCCCAGCGACACCGAGAACATCCGGGTCGACACCCCGGCCTCGATGCACTGCGCGACGAGGTCGAGCTGCGCCTGCAGCCCGGCCAGGCCGCCGGTGCCGGTCGCCGGGACCTTCTCCTCGTCACCGTCGTCGCTGTCGCTGTCGGCGTCCTTGACCTGCTGGGCCATCTCCCGCACCCGGGCCAGGTCGCCGAAGCAGGCCGCGGCCCGCGCCTGCAGCGGCGGCTCCCCGGCCGACGGCTTGGCGAACTCGGCCAGGGCCTGCGCGGTGACCGCCCTGGGCAGCTTCACGTCGGCCGCGCCGATCACCGCACCGGCGCTCTTCTCCCCGGCCAGCAGCGGCGGCAGCACCTTCTCGAACGACACGGCCAGCCGCGGGTCGCCGCCCGCGCCGTCGAGCCAGCGGCCGATCCAGCCGGTGTTGCCGGGCCGTTCCGGGTTGGCGGTCTGCCAGATGTCCATCGAGCGGAAGTGGCTGCGATCGGGCTTGGGGTAGCCGACGCCGCGTACGACGGCCAGCTTCTTGCTCCCGAACAGCTCGTGCAGGCCCTTCAGCGCCGGGTTCAGGCCGGTGCTGTCGTCCAGACGCAGCACTTCGCCGCCGTCGTAGGCCAGCTCGGGCCGGGCGTCCTGGTAGGCGCGGTCGGCGTACGGGATCACCGTGTTGAGGCCGTCGTTGCCGCCGTACAGCGTGATGACGACCAGCGTCCGCGCGCCCTCGGGGCGGTCGCCGGCGGTGTCGAGGAGGTCGGACAGGGCCAGCGTGGTCGCGCCCGCGGCCAGCGCCGCGCCGCCGACGACGCCGCTGGCGATCAGGAACCTGCGCCGGGTCGTGGTGTCCATCGGGCGTCCTCCTCGAAGTGTCAGTGCACCGCGTACTCGGGGCTGATCAGCCCCAGCACGGTCAGCTTCCGGGCGTCCTTGCCCGCGTCGGCGAGCACCGCCCGGGTCCGGTCGGTCCAGGCGTCCACGACCAGCAACCGGGCCAGCGCCTCGGGCCGTCCCGCCACCGGGGCGGCCGACAGCCGCTCCAGGAACGCCGGGCTCGCCGCGGCGGACAGGGCCTGGGCCAGCTGCACCCGGGTCTGGGTGGCGAACGTGTTGAGCCAGGCCGTGCCCGACGGCCAGCCGCCGACGCTCGGCGGCTTGAACGGCACCTGGTCGAGCCGGGTCAGGCCCTGGTAGAGCTGCTTGCGCTGCTTGTCCCCGGCGGCGTCGGCGCCGAGCTGGCGCACCGCGCCGACCAGCCACTCCACCGGCTGTTTGACCAGCTGCCCGCCGGTGGCGGTGAACTGCTCGTCCAGCAGCAGCGCCCGGACCAGCGCGGTGACATCGTGCCCGGCGAACGCGGCCGACAGCCGGTCGCGTACGGGGCCGGGCATGGGCTCGCCGGAGGCGAACCGGAACCACAGCCGCGCGGGCAGGAACGTCTTCGCGGCGGGCTGCGCCAGGATGACCTCGGCCAGCGAGTCCGCGTCCAGCGGGCCGGTGCGCCCGAGCACGGTCTTGGCTCCGCCGTCGTGGCGGGCCTGCTGGAAGGTGGCCGTGCCGTCGACCCGGTCCACAGTCCAACCGGTCAGCGCGCGGGCCGCGGCCTTCACGTCTGCCTCGGTGTACGCGCCGATGCCGAGCGTGAACAGCTCCATCAGCTCGCGGGCCAGGTTCTCGTTCGGAGCCTTGCGGGTGTTGCGCTGCCCGTCCAGCCAGTGGATCAGCGCGCCGTCGCGCAGCATCGCCCGCACCAGCACCCCGAAGTCGCCCCGGCCGTCGCGCCGGAAGGTCTGCTGCTGGGCGAGCATCAGCGCGGCCGACTTGACCTTCTGCACGCTGGTGGCCCAGTGGCCGTGCCAGAAGAAGACCAGCTTCTCGGCGAGCTGGTGGTCCGCGGCGACCATCCGGTCCACCCACCAGTGGGTGAGCTGCTGCACCTGCTCCTTGCGGGCCTGCTGGGCACGCTGGCGCTGCTCGCGGGTCGGCTTCTTGGGCAGGTCCTGGTACGGGTCCGCGCCGAGTTTCGGGGCGGGTGTGCGGGCCGCGCCCTGGTCGGCGCCGGCCGGCGCGAGCAGCTGCTCGACGGTCGCCTGGTACCCGGCCCGCTCGGCCCGGTCCACCTCGTCGGCGGTGGGCCCGAACGTTGCCCTCCGCAGCAGGTGCGCGACCTTCTCCCGTTCCGCCATGCGCCGATCCTAGGCAGGTATCGATCCGGGTCGCGCCCGCAGCATGTTCGGGAAACGTAAGGCCACGGCGGGTGAACGCGCGGTCACCGCTCAGCGGGAGGGCTTGCGGTGCATGCGGTAGTGCAGCACGAGGAACGGCAGGCCGAAGACCCGGAACGCGTGCTCGGCCCGCAACTGCCCGTCCTGCGTGTACACGTCGAGGTCCTCGGCGAAGCCGTGCACCGCGGCGGTGGTCAGCCGCCCGTCCCGCGGGTCGACGAGGCTCAGGTAGTGCCCGGGCTGGTCCAGCTTGCTGCGGCTGGTCAGGATCAGGCCACCGCCCGGCCGGGCCTGCGGCTCCAGGGTCGCCGTGAAGCTCGCCTGCGGCAACGGGAAGCCGACGCTGACGTAACCGCGCCCGTCGTGCCGGTAGGTCGTGTAGACGCCGACGTAGATGGGCTCGTCGGTGTCGGCGAACGAGCGGATCCAGCCCCGGACCGTGATCGTGCCGTCCCGGCTGACGGTGTCGATGCGGCTGCGTACGCCCCGCTGCGTCTCGCGCTGGTTCATCGGCACGTTGGCCTGCCCCAGGGGCCGGGCCACCAGGTTGCGGTAGAGCAGGTAACCGGGCCGGACCCAGGTGCGCCAGCGCGGCTCGATGTCCAGGGTGAACCGGGTGGTGTGCTCGTAGAACTCGCGCACCAGCGGGTCCACGCCGGCCGGGTCGAAGCCCGGTCCGGTCAGCTCGTCGAGCGAGGCGACGATGCCGACGTCGGGGGTGTCGGGTCGGTAGTCGCCGCGGAGTTCCGTCGCGAGATCGGCGACGTAGCCGGTGCCGACATAGCGGGTGCGGGCCGCCAGCGGCACCACGAACGGCAGCCGCGCCGGGTCGACCCGCTCGGCCAGCAGACTCACCTGGGGGTCGCGGAACAGCAGCGCGGACAGCACCCGGAACGCGGCCACGGCCACCGCCGCCACGATCGCCGCGGGCACGCCCGCCATGGCCCAGCCGAGCGCCGCCCCGACCAGCGGGCCGAGCACGACCTTGTGCGGGCGGATGCCCAGCAGCCCCGCGACGCCGCCGGTGATGACGCCGACGAGCAGGGAGTTCGCGCCCAGCGCGCCCAGCGCCCAGCCGCAGGGTGCGGCCACGGCGGCGCTCATGGCGATGCGGGACCACAGCGCCGGGATCTCATCCGGCCGCTGCTGCGCGCGGGCCAGCACGTCGACTGCCCCGAGCAGCAGCGCACCCGCGAGCGCGCCGACCGCCGTCGCGCAGGCGCCCCACGACGCGGCCACGGCCACGCCCGCGCCGGCACCGATCAGGGCCGCGAAGACGGCCGATCCCCGGCGCCGGGGCACGTCGGCGGTTTCGCTCGCCGCGGCAGCTTCGGTCACCCGGGCAGGGTAGCGCGGCCCCGGCCCGCCTCGCCCCGCCGATCCGCCCTGGCTTGCCGCACCGGGCTCGAGCGGCCGACACGGCGGTGGCCACCGGGACTGCCGCCGGTGGCCGCCGAGCATAGGGTGCCGGTGACTTTGCTCTGCACCCATTCGCTTGCTCTGCACCCACCGGCGCAACGGTGGGCGGTCGGGCTCAGCGCGCGCCGTCGCGGTTGTAGCGGGCGCGGGCCCAGTAGAAGCAGCCCACGGCGATGGCCACCGACCAGGCGACGGCCAGCCAGGCGCTGTTGCCGATGCCGGTGCCCAGCAGCAGGCCGCGCACGGTCTCCATGACGGGGGTGAACGGCTGGTACTCGGCGACCCAGCTGACGGCGCCGGGCATGGAGTCGGTGGGCACGAAGCCGCTGCCCAGGAACGGCAGCAGGATCAGCGGCATGGGCAGGTTGCTGGCCGACTCGACGGTGCGCGCGGTCAGCCCGCAGGCCACGCCGAACCACACGCAGGCGAACGAGACCAGGGTCAGCAGCCCGGCGGCGGCGGCCCACTCGACCGGCGTCGCGTCGGGCCGGAAGCCGACGGCGACCGCCACGCCGACCACTACGGCGAGGGCGACGACCAGCTGGATCAGGTTGCCCAGCACGTGCCCGGTCAGCACCGAGGGCCGGAAGATGGCCATGGTGCGGAACCGGGCGATGATGCCCTCGGTCATGTCCTGCGCGACCCCGATCGCGGTGAGCTGCGGCGCGCTGGCGATGGCCAGCAAGAGGATGCCCGGGGTGACGTAGTTGGCGTAGGCGGCCCGGCCGCCGCCCGCGGCGATGCCGTCGCCCAGGGTGCCGCCGAACACGTACACGAACAGCAGCAGCATGACGACCGGGATGCCGATGAGAAACATGATCATCGGGTAGCGGCGGGCGCGCAGCAGGTAGCGGCGCAGCATGGTGGTCGAGTCCCGCAGCGCGTAGGCGGTGGTGCTCATCGGTGGGTCGCTCCTTCGAGGGTGGCGGCGGTGTCCGGCCGGCCGGTCAGGGTGAGGAAGACGTCGTCGAGGTCGGGGGTGTGCACGGTCAGCTCGGCGATCTCCACGGCGGCGCCGTCGAGCCGGTCCAGCACCTCGCGCAGCGAGCGGACGCCGCCGTCGCTGGGCACCTGCAGGGTCAGCGCGTCGTCGTCGCGAGTGGACGCGCCGAACACGCGGGCGGCCGACTCCAGCTCGGCCGATCCGGCGAAGCGCAGCCGGATGTGGCCGCCGGGGATGAGCCGCTTCAGCTCGGCCGGGGTGCCCTCGGCGATGATCCGGCCGTGGTCGAGCAGCGCCACCCGGTCGGCGAGCTGGTCGGCCTCTTCCAGGTACTGCGTGGTCAGGAAGATGGTGACGCCGCTCGCGACCAGGCCGCGGATGCTGTCCCACATGGTGCGGCGGCTGCGCGGGTCCAGCCCGGTGGTCGGCTCGTCGAGGAAGACCACCCGCGGGTTGCCGACCAGGGTCATCGCCAGGTCGAGGCGGCGCTTCATGCCGCCGGAGTAGGTGGTCGCCGGCTTGGCGGCCGCCTCGGTCAGCTCGAAGCGCTCCAGCAGGTCGGCGATGCGGCGGCGGCCCTCGCGGCGGTCCAGGTGGTTGAGGTCGGCCATCAGGGCCAGGTTCTCCGCGCCGGTGAGGTAGTTGTCGACGGCGGAGAACTGGCCGGTGAGGCCGATCGCGGCGCGGACCGCGTCGGGGTCGGTCGCCGGATCGTGGCCCGCGATGCGGATGTCGCCGGCGTCCGGGCGCAGCAGGGTGGACATGATGTTGACGGCGGTGGTCTTGCCGGCGCCGTTGGGGCCGAGCAGGGAGAAGATCGTGCCGGCGGGCACGCGCAGGTCGATGCCGTCCAGGACGGTCTTGTCGCCGTACGCCTTGCGCAGGCCGGTGACCTCGATGGCGTTCGCGGGGGTGGGCATGGGCGCGTCCTTTCAGGAACGGTGGATGAGGATGTCGCCCCAGGAAGTCCGGGCGCGCACCTCGACGCGCTCGTCGGACTCCTCCGGGCCGGGAACGTGGTCGAGGGAGTTGCGCACCGTGCCGGTGGACCTCAGGTCCAGCCAGGCGGCGGTGCCGGTCGGGATGCCGACGTCGATGCGGCCGGCGGAGGTCTCCAGCACGTGCGTGCCGCGCACCGCGGCGCCGACCCGGATGTCGCCGTACGCGGTCTTCGCGGTGAGCCCGGCCTCGGCCCGCTCGACCGTGACGTCGCCGTTGGCGGTCTTCGCGCTGAGGTCGGCCACGGCCCGCCCGACGGTGATGGGGCCGTCCGCGCCGTTGATCCGGCCGGTGCCGGTTATCGTGCCGACCTCGCAGCCGCCGGTCGAGCTCTTGATGACGGCGTTGCCGGCGACGAGCCCGACGCGGGTGCGCCCTGCGCCGGTGGTGAGTTCGGCGTCGCCGAGCACCCGGTCGGCGCTGACCTCGCCCGCGCCGGTGTTCGCCCGCAGGTGCCCGGTCTGCCCGAAGTGAAGACGGCCGTAGCCGGTGGTGAACCGGCAGTCGCCCAGCGGCCCGTCGACGTGCAGGTCGCCCATGCCGGTGTCGCCGTCCAGCGCGGACCCGGCGGGCAGGTGGATCTCCACGTCGAGGGAGCCGGGCCGGCCCAGCAGCGTGTTGAGGTGCTTCGGTGTCTTCACCAGCAGGCGGCCGTCGGCGTACTCCACCCGGGTCTGCTCGGCGACCCGGACGGACTTGGGGCTGTTGTTGGCGGGGCGCACCTCGACCAGGGTGTCGGTGCGCTCGCTCGCCACGATCCGGATGTCGGCGGCGATGACGCTCAAGGACACGGTGATCGGCTCAGGTGTGTCGAATGTGGGCATGGTGGTTCCCTCGCATCGGTCTGGTCGGTGAATCCGCGGGAAGGCGTGGTGGGCGGCGGGTGGCCGCGGCGGTCAGCGGGCCCAGCCGGTGTAGCGCCGACCCAGGTCGGTGCCGCCGGGCCGGGCGGCCGGCCGCGGCGCGGCACCCGCGTCCAGTGCCGCCGCGGCGGCACGGACCAGCCAGGAGTTGGCGGACAGCCGCTCGCGGGCGGCCGCCTCGTCGATGCGCGCCTTCAGCTCGTCGGGCAGTCGCAGGTTGATCCGCGAGGTCGCGCCCTTCTCCCCGGCGGTGTCGTCCCAGGCCGGTGCGGTGGCGGGGGCGGCCAAGGGCTCGTCCGGCGGGCTCTGCCGGGTGTTCACCACGAAGGCGGGGTTGAGCCCGCGCAGGCGCACCTCGACCGAGCCGGGGGCGAGTTCCCGGGTGATCTCGTCGGCCGCTGCCGAGAGCGCCTCGAGCAGCGTGAGCCGGATCGCCGACTCGAGCGGCACGGCGAGGCGCTCGGCGAGGGCACGGGCCTCCTCGCCGGCGGTCTCGGCGGCGACGGCCAGCTCGGCTTGGAGCTTCTCCACGTACGGCGTCAGTTCCATGGCATCACTATGGCACCATCGTGGTGCCATAGGCAACCGGATTTGGCTCAATAGTGGTGCCAACGTGTCCCCTGAGGCCTGATCCGGCACAAACGTGAACGGTCGGTGGACTGGTGGCGGGGCGGGGTGACGGCGAACATAGGGACGCCGGTACCGTCTGCGGATGCGCAGGCGGGTATGCCGGCCGCACCGCATCCCCCGCGGCGCGGCTCCCGCCGGCCGACGCGTTCGTGATTTGTGGAAGGAAGACGTATGTCTCAGGGCGAGGACGTACTCGCACTACGCGACGACCTGGCGGCACGGCCCGACTTCGAGGTCACGCTGCGCGGCTACGACAAGCGGCAGGTCGAGCAGTACATCGCGCGCATCAACGCCGAGGTGTCGTCGCTGTCGGCCGAGCGCGAGCGTGCGCTCGGGCAGGTCCGCGACCTCACCGAGCGGCTGAAGCGCCAGCACACCGACCTGTCCGAGCTGGCCGAGCTGCGCCAGCGTCCGGCGCAGGTCGAGCGGGCCTCGTTCCGCCACCTGGGCCCGATGGTGGACCAGATCCTGGAGCTCGCCGAGAAGCAGGCCGAGGCGATCACCACCACCACCGCCCAGCAGATGGCGCACCACAAGGACGAGGCGGAGAAGATCCTCGCCGAGGCCCGGGACCAGGCCGACCGGCTGCGCGCCGAGAGCGAGGGCGCCCTGGAGCGCGCCGAGCAGGAGCTCAAGCGGGTGCACGACCAGAACGCCCAGCAGGCCGAGCACGCCCGCGCCGAGGCCGACGCCCTGGTCGAGGCCGCCCGGGTGCGGGTGCAGCAGGAGGTCGAGGCCGCCCGTGCGCAGACCCAGCAGGAGGTCTCGCAGTGGAAGGCCAACGTGGAGCGCGAGCTCGCCGAGATGCGCGCGGCCGCCGAGCGTGAACTGGCCGGCCAGCGCACCGCGGTGAACCAGAAGAACGCCGCGCTGCACGCCGAGGCCCAGCAGCACGCGGTCGACCTGCGTCGCCGCGCCGACGACCAGAACGCCGCGCACCAGCAGCAGCTCACCGTCGTGCAGCAGGAGATCCGGGCCCGCCGCCAGGCGCTGGCCCAGCTGCAGGCCGAGCTGGACATCGCCCAGCAGCGCCTGGTGCAGTCGCGCCAGGACGGCGCCACCGCCGAGCGTGACGTGGCCCAGCTGCAGCAGCGCCTGAGCGAGACCACCCAGGAGCTCAACCACGAGCTGCACCGGCTGGAGGAGGCGCGCCGCTCGGCCGAGTCCGCCGAGCGCCACGCGGTGGCGGTGCGGGCCCGGGTGCAGCGCGAGGCGGAGCGGGTGGCCAACCTGGCCGCCGCGGCCGTCATGGCCGCCGCCGTGGGCGGGGTCGAGACCGGCGAGTACCCGCGGGTGCAGATGCGCCCGAACCCCCGCCACTCGGCTGCCGAGCCGGAGCAGCCCGAGGTGGTCGCCGACCACGAGGGCATGTCCGAGGAGCCGCCGCACGCCGAGGTGCTGGAGCCGGAGCAGCCGCAGGGTGAGCAGGCCGCGGGTGAGCAGCCCGAGGACGAGCGGGAGCAGCAGCACCACGAGGGCGACCCGGAGCTCGCCGAGTACGCCAACGGCCGCCGCGACGGCGAGATCGCGGTTCCGGCGCAGCGGATGCCGCTGCCGGAGCGCGTCGGCGCGGACGCCGAGTAGTCGCGTTCACGCAGCACAGGCCCGCTCACCCGTGGTGAGCGGGCCTGTGTCGTCTGTGTACCGTCTCAATTGGTGGGAATTAATAGTAAGGCTTATTGACTGTTAATTATCGACCCGCGACGATCCCAGGAGAACGGCTCCCCCGTGTCCTGAGATCGGAGCTTGCATGAACAGACTGCGAACAGCCGCGGCGGCCCTGGCCACCGCACTGGTCACCACCTTCGCGGTGGCGGCGCTGCCCGCCCCCGCCACCGCCGCCGAAGTGCTCGTCAACGGCGGCTTCGAGTCCGGCGCGCTGTCGCCGTGGACCTGCACCGGTGGCCTGGGCAGCGTCGTGTCCACCCCCGTACGCACCGGCACGAAGGCCCTGCAGGGCGCGGCCAGCACCTCCGACAACGCCAAGTGCAGCCAGACCGTCTCCGTCGTCTCCGGCACCCAGTACACGCTGTCGGCCTGGGTCCGCGGCAGCTACGTCTACCTCGGCGTCAACGGCGGGGCGTCCACCTGGACCCCGAGCGCCACCAACTGGACGCAGCTCACCCTGACCTTCACCGCCGCCGGCAGCTCCGTCCAGGTCTACCTGCACGGCTGGTACGGCACCGGCACCTACTTCGCCGACGACGTGTCCCTGCAGGGCCAGGGCGGCACCGGGCCGACCGTGCCCGGCACGCCCGGCAACCCGTCCGCGGGCTCGATCACCAACACCTCGGTCGCGCTGTCCTGGGGCGCGTCGTCGGGCACCGTGACCGGCTACCGGGTGTACGAGGGCAGCACCGTCGTCGCCTCGCCGACCGGCACCTCGGCCACCGTCAGCGGGCTGGGCGCGTGCACCACGCACACCTACTCCGTCGCGGCGTACAACAGCGCCGGCGAGTCACCGCGCTCGGGCAACGTCACCGTCACCACGACCGGCTGCGGCACCGGCGTGCCCGGCACCCCCGGCAACGTCTCCGTCGGCGGCGCGACGAACACCTCGCTGAACGTCAGCTGGAGCGCCTCGTCGGGCACCGTGACCGGCTACCGGGTGTACGAGGGCAGCACCGTGCGCGCCACCGTCACCGGCACCAGCGCCACCATCTCCGGCCTGGCCACCTGCTCCAGCCACACGTACACGGTGCGCGCCTACAACGGCACCGGCGAGTCCCCGGCGTCGGCGTCCGCGTCCGGCACCACCACCGGCTGCACCACCGGCACCCTGCCCAAGCACCTGCTCACCGGGTACTGGCAGAACTTCGTCAACGGAGCCACGCCGCTGCGGCTGTCGTCGGTGCCGACGACGTACGACATCGTCGCGGTCGCCTTCGCCGACGCCGTGTCCGGCACCCCGGGCGCGGTCACCTTCAACGTGGACTCGGGCCTGTCGTCGGCGCTCGGCGGCTACACCAACGCCCAGTTCCGCACCGACGTGGCCACCCTGAAGGGCCGCAACCAGAAGGTCATCCTGTCCGTCGGCGGCGAGCTCGGCTCGGTGTCGGTCAACAGCTCGGCCGCGGCGACCAACTTCGCCAACAGCCTCTACACGCTGATCACCGACTTCGGCTTCAACGGCGTCGACATCGACCTGGAGAACGGCCTCAACGCGACCTACATGGAGCAGGCGCTGCGCAACCTGCGTTCCCGCGTGGGGTCGGGCCTGATCATCACGATGGCGCCGCAGACCATCGACATGCAGTCCACGGGGGCGGGCTACTTCTCGCTCGCGCTCAACATCCGCGACATCCTGACCATCGTGCACACCCAGTTCTACAACTCGGGCAGCATGCTCGGCTGTGACCAGCAGTTCGCCTACTCGCAGGCCACGGTCAACTTCCTCACCGCGCTGGCCTGCATCCAGCTGCAGTCGGCGCTGCGGCCCGACCAGATCGCGCTCGGCCTGCCCGCCACCACCCAGGCCGCGGGCGGCGGCTACGTCGCTCCGTCCGTGGTCAACAACGCGCTGAACTGCCTGGCCGCGGGCACCAACTGCGGCAGTTTCGTCCCGCCGGCGCGCTGGCCCACGATCCGCGGCGCGATGACGTGGTCGATCAACTGGGACGCGTCCAACGGCTACAACTTCGCCAACACCGTCCACAACCACCTGGTGTCCATGCCGTAACCCTCACCGTCGCACGCTGACGTGGGCGAGGTCGCCCCGCGATCACCGGTCGTCGGGCGGCCTCGCAGTTTCGGGGAAAGTGCACCTTCGGGGGCGCGAGTTCGTGCACTTTCCCCGAAACTGCAAGCGCGTCAGGGCTGGACGGGCTCGGGGACGATGAGGACGATCTTGCCGCGGGCGTGGTCGGTCTCCAGGGCGCGCAGCGCGTCGGCGGTCTCCGACAGGGGGCGGACGCGTTCGATGACCGGGGACAGGCGGCCGGCGGCGATCAGGCCGGCGAGGTGGTCGAGGTCGGCGGTGTCGCGGCGGGTGGCCACCACGCGCAGCCGCTGCCGGGTCACCGCGCCCAGCGCGGTCACCTTGAGCAGGTGCGGCAGCGGGCCGAGCACCCGGCCGCCCGCGCCGCTGGAGGACAGGTACACCCCGCCCGGCGCGAGCACCCGGCGCAGCGCCGCGAGCCCGTGGCCGCCGGCCAGGTCGAAGATGACGTCGTAGCTGCGATCGCCCCGGGTGAAGTCCTCCCGGGTGTAGTCGACGACGACGTCCGCGCCCAGTGAGCGCACCAGGTCGGCGTTGCGGGTGCTGCACACCCCGGTGACCTGCGCGCCGAGATCGGCGGCCAGCTGCACGGCGAACGTGCCGACGCCGCCCGAGGCCCCGTTGACCAGCACCCGGCTGCCCGCCGTGACACCGCCCAGGCGCAGCGCCTGCAGGGCCGTCGACCCGGCCACGGGCAGCGTCGCCGCCTGCTCGAAGCTCACCCCGGCGGGCACACGGGCCAGGTGGTCGGCGGGCGCGGCGACGTACTCGGCGAAGCCGCGCTGGTCCACCTCGCCGAACACCTCGTCGCCGGGCTGCCAGCGGCTCACCTTCGCGCCGGCCTCGACGACGGTGCCGGCGATGTCGCGGCCCAGCACCGTCACCCGCGGCCGGCGCAGGCCCCAGGCCAGGCGGATCACGGTGGGCTCGCCGCGCAGCGCGACCCGGTCGCCGAAGTTGAGCGAGCAGGCGCGCACCCGCACCAGCACCTGCTCCGGCCCGACGGCGGGCCGGGGCACGTCGGCGTAGCGCAGCAGGTCGGCGGAGCCGTACCTGTCACGAACGATCGCTTTCACGGTGTTCTCCTTCTCTGGGCACGCCACCGGCACCCGGCGGCCGCGCTCTTGGGGGCTACGCAAGGTCTCAGGGCAGGCGGCGAACGGTCTTCAGCGGCGGCCGGGCGCGGGGCGAGCGACGTGGCGGCGGACGGCGGGACGGGCGGGTGGTCAGCGGTGGCGGGCCTGGCCGAGCCCGTCGGTGACGGTGTGCAGCAGGCTGAACGAGGACGCGGCGATCAGGCCGATCCCGATCCACCGGGTCGTGTCCGGTCCCCAACCGGCCGCGGCGACGAAGGCCGGGTTGAGCACCCGATCGGTCGCGACGAGCCAGATCAGCGTCAGCGGGGCAGCGACCTCGACCAGCGCGGCGGCCAGCGCCAGCGGCACGCTCCAGCGGGCGTAGTGCCGGGCGAAGGCGAACCCGAGCCCGGCCAGGCCCGCGGCGAGGTAGGCGTACACCACGCCGGTCTCCCACAGCCACGGTGACAGCAGGCCGATCGGCTCACCCGCCGCGTCGGCGCGCGTGCTCACCACCGGCGTCAGCAGCACGAACGTGCAGAAGAGCGCGGTCACCACGGTCAGCGTGGCCAGCTCCGCGTATCTGGCCCGCCGGCTCGGCCGCGCCGGCAGCGCGTCGACGCTCCACGGCCGGGCGGCCCCGGGGCGCAGGCGGGGCAGGCGGTCGAGGGCCGCGAAGGCCAGGGTGGTCCAGCAGACGATGTGGACGGCCGCGGTGAACGCGGCCGACAGCGCGTCACCGGCCAGAGTCAGCGCCTGCTCGCCGCGCAGTGCGCGGACCAGGCCGACTCCGGCGGCTGCCGCGGGGACCACGGTGGCGAGCAGCACGGCGAGCAGGCGCGTGTAGTCGTGGTAGAGCGCGGGGCCGATCAGGTGCAGCGGCCGGTCGGCATACCCGGCGGCGAGCCGGGACGGGTCGCCCAGGCCGGTCAGCACCTCGATCTCGGCGGCGGCCGGGTCGCCGCCGGCCTCGACGCGGTCGTCGACGGCGTCGGCGATCGCGGTGCGCAGCTCCTTCTCGATGTCGGCGCGCTGGCGGCCCGGCAGGCGGCGCAGCGTGGCGTCCACGTAGCGGTCGGTGAGGGTGGTCATGGCCGGCCTTTCAGTGCGCGGAATGCGGCGTCGAGGGCGTCCCAGTCGCGGCCCAGCGTCTCGGCGAGCTGCTCGCCCTCGGCGCTGGTGCGGTAGAACTTGCGCGGCCGGGCTTCGTCGGTGTTCCAGTCGCTGGTCAGCAGCCCCTGCTTCTCCAGTCGGCGCAGCAGGGGGTAGAGGGTGTTCGCGTCGACCGCGAAGCCGCGCTGCTCCAGGAGGTCGAGCAGCGCGTATCCGTAGTTGGCCTGCCTCAGCACGAGCAGGCAGGCCAGCACGACGGTGCCTCGGCGCAGTTCCTGCAGATGCGTCGAGAGCTGCTCGTCATTGACCATGCGTCACACGATAGTGTGTGCGACACAGTATGGCAACGGACGCCGCGGCCCCTCCGCTGACGGTTTCCCGTCAGTGGCAGGAACGGAGTGGATCGAGTCGGCCATCATGTGCGCCATGAAGTCATCAGGCCCGCTCGCCGCACTCTTCCTCGCCACCGTCCTTGCCACCGCCGCCTGCACCGCCGACACCCCGGGAACCACACCCACGTCCAGTGGCGCGCCGGGCGCCGCCGCGTCCGCCAGTGCCGCCGCCCCCTCGGCGGCCACCGCCGCAGGCGGTCAGGACAGCTGCCTGACCGGCAAGTGGAAGGCCGACGTGGACGCCATGGCCAAGGCGGCCGCCAGGCTGGGCGGCGGTGAGGGTGCGGGCTCCGGCAGCATCACCATGGAGTTCGCCGACCAGATGACCATCGCGTACGACAACGCGATCATCACGATCAAGTCGACCGTGTCCGGCTCGAACGTCGAGGCCAAGATGACCATCAGCGGCACGGCGACCAGCACCACCTACACGGCCAAGGACGGGAAGATCGGCGGCGTGATGCCGGGCGGCAAGATCACCACCAAGTCGGTCATGACCATGAACGGCGTCGAGACGCCCATGCCCGCCGGCGCCTTCGACGGCAACATCGACCTGTCCAAGAACACGTTGTCCTACACCTGTTCCGGCAACCGGGCCGAGCTGAACAACGGCTACGTCAGCTGGCCGCTGACCAAGGTCTCCTGACCTGACGGCGTGCGGGCGGTCGGCAGCCGCCGGTCGCCCGCACGCGTTCCGGGGGTCAGCCGACCTCGGCCACGACCGCCCCGCTCTGGTCACGGATCTGCGACCGGACGATCCGGACGGTCAGCTCCGGCGCGGCGGCCAGCCGGTGCACCCCGGCCACGGGCCGCAGCAGGCCGGCCAGTTCCGCCAGCACCTCGGGCGTGATCTGCAGGTCCAGCAGGCCGTCGGCCTCCTGGGCCAGCGCGAGCCGGGTGCCTGGCCGGATGCGCACCCCGCTCTCCGGGCCGGCGAGGTACAGCTCGCGGTCGAACGGGAGCCGGGCCGCCAGCACCCGCCCGATCCGGGTGGCGGCGTTCGCCCCGACGGTCAACGTGGTGACGCCGTCCTCCCGCTGCCAGCTCGCCTCCGCCACGAACAGGGCGCCGGTCGACGACCCGTCCTGGCGCACGCCGCGGGAGATCGCCGCGGCGACCTCGGCGTCGCTGGTGAGGTCGCCGCGGTCGAGGTCGGTGACCAGCAGCGGCAGCCGCGGTCGCAACGCGTCCAGCAGGCGCTGTGCGTCCCACTGCTCGACGACCGCGTACTCCTCCAGGGTCAGGCCGACGACCTGGAGGAACCGCACCCGTCCGTGCGGGGTGTCGATGACGCCTAGTTCGGGGTCGTCGGTGAAGGCGGCGGCGCGGATGGCGGTGTCCGCCCTCTCGGCGCACACGGGCCCGTTGAGGTCGAGGTGGTGTCCGGGCCCGAAGCCGTTGCCCGAGCCGAACACGTACCGGGCCAGGGCCTGCAGGAAGTTCGCCGCCCACAGCGGCGGCTCCTCCTCGCCCGCCGGGCGGGCCACCCGGAAGGTGAACTCGAAGCCCCAGCCTGACTGCTCCGGGTCGTCCCATTCCTTGCGGTACAGCTCGGACATGCCGTAGCCGACCAGGTGCCAGTGGTCGTCGCGGCGGTAGAAGCTGACGCCGTCGAGCGGGTCGGGGCCGCCCAGCATGAACTTGATCAGCGTGCCGTAGTGCTGCGGCTCGACCCCCGGGTAGAGCCGTTCCAGCGCGGCGTCAACGGCTTCCCAGCCCGGGTACTCGTCGGTGTCCTCGGTCATGGCCGGGACTCTACAAACGGGGTCCGCCTTTCGGGGTATGGGTTGCGGAGGGGTGCCATGAGATGCATACTCAACTTGTCAGTTGATTAACCGGATGGTTTAATAGAGAGGCGGACATGGACCGACTGAGCCGGGTCTTCGCGGCGCTGGCCGACCCGACCCGACGGGCGATCCTCGCCCGCCTGGCCGACGGCGAAGCCACCGTGAACCAGCTCGCCGAGCCGTTTCCGATCAGCCTCCAGGCGGTCTCCAAGCACCTGAAGGTGCTGGAGCAGGCGGGCCTGATCACCCGCGGCAGGGACGCCCAGTGGCGGCCCTGCCGGCTGGAGGCGGCCCCGCTGCGCGACATCTCCGCCTGGGCGGACCAGTACCGCCGCTTCTGGGACGAGCGCTACGACCGGCTGGACGACTACCTGCGGACCCTGCAGACGGGTCCCACAGCAGAGGAGAAGTGAGATGGGCGAGACCAAGACCCTGGACGTCAAGCTGCAGGGCGACCTCGAGATCGTGATGACGCGCAGCTTCGACGCGCCCCTGGCGCTGGTCTGGGAGGTGCACACCAAGGCCGAGCACCTGAAGAAGTGGTGGGCCCGCGGCCACGAGGCCGACGTCACCGCGTTCGACTTCCGGCCCGGCGGCAAGTGGCGCATCGTCGAGCACGGCGACAACGGCGAGGAATGGGCCTTCCGCGGCGAGGTCCGCGAGATCGTGCCGATGGAGCTGATCGTGCAGACGTTCGAGTGGGAGGGCCTGCCCGGCCACATCTCCGTCGAGCGCCTCGTCTTCGAGCACAAGGACGGCAAGACCACGCTCACCGGCACGTCGACGTTCGCCAGCAAGGAGGACCGCGACGGCATGGTCGCCTCCGGCATGGAGGGCGGCGCCAACGAGTCCTACCAGGCCCTCGACGCGTACCTCAAGACGCTGGCCTGACCGGCGCGGCGGCCCCGCGCCGACGGACGTCCGCCGGTGCGGGGCCGCGCCGGGTCAGTTGCGCGCGCCGCCCAGGCCGAGCAGCGCCGCCAGCCCGAGCGCGCTGCGCGGGGCGTACGGCATCCGCCACAGCCCGCCGTGCGCCGCCCCGTGCGCCTCCTCCTGCCACACGTGCTCGCGCACCGGCGGGGGATTGCGCAGGTCGTGCACCAGCAGCGCCGCCATCAGCGTGTTGGACGCCGCCGGCTCGAACACCTCCACGCCGAACGCCGGCGCGCCCGCGTACGCCGCGGCCAGCACCCGGTTCTTCACCACCGAACGAGTCCGCGTCGGCGGCGCCACCTTGAAGCTGACCGTCGCGCCCTCGTGCCGGGCCACCGCCGCCCGCCACCGCTGCAGCCGCTTGGCCAGCGCGTAGTTCGGACCCTGCTGTGCCACCAGGCTGTCGCAGATGCCCGGGTCCGCCTCGGGCGGATAGTTGCGCCGCAGCAGCCGCCCCGCCGACAGCATCCGCAGCGGCCCGCGCAGCGTACGCAGCGTCGACGGCTGCCGGTACTTCTCCTCGGCCTGGGCGACCGCCTCCCCGGGCGCGGCGAACACGTCCGTCGGGGTGGCCAGGAACGCCAGCGCCGTGTCCGGGCGCTGCCCGCGCAGGTGCTCGGTCAGCGCGTCCACCGCCGCGCATACCCGCAGATTGGTCGCCCCGTCCGCATAGACGTAGTTGCCGACCACCAGCCGGCCCTCCACGCCGAGCAGCCAGTCCGCGACCGTGGGCAGCTGGTGCAGCAGGTCCGCGCCGGCGACCTCGGCCAGGTCCGCGTGGTCGCGGCGCGCGGCGGCGACCGGGATCCGCAGCCGGCCGCCGTACCGCCGGGCGGTCTCCAGCAGACCCCGCCACAGCTGCGGCCGCGGCAGGTCGACCGCGACGACCTCGCCGCCCCAGCGCAGCAGCGAATGCGTCGGACCCATCTCGGCGCCCGCGCCCAGCGCCACCACCCGCACGTCGGACAGGTCCAGCCAGTCCGGGTTCGCCATCACCGCCCGCACCGCGTCGGCGCAGCTCGGCTCCACGACCCCGGCGGCCACCCATGCGTCCAGCTGCCGGGCCAGCGCGTCGCCGCGCAGCCGCTCGCCCCGGTACGGCAGGGACAGCTCGCGGTCGGTGTCACCATCGCCGCCGACCGTCACCGTGCTCAGCTCCGCGGACGGGTCGGGCTTTCGTGCGAACGCCTCCCGCAGGCCGGTCTCGCCGTCCGCGGTCACCACCCGCATCCGCCCGTGCAGCGAGGCCAGGCCCGCCGCCGCGCTGCCGCGCGCGGCAGCGCCGGAGGTCAGCCCCGCCTCCACCAGCCGCCTGAAGTGCACCAGGTAGTCGGCGCGCCAGTTGGTCTCGTGCTCGGCGGCCCGCGCCCCGACCGGGTCGACCGGACGCAGCGCGTCGGCGACCACGGCCCGTCCCAGCGCGGACGTGCTGCGCTCGGTGCCACTGCTGACGGGGAAGACCACCCCGGACGATGCCATCGTGCCGCTCCTTCGCCTGGCCGCGGCGGGTGCGGGCCGCGTCGAGCGCGGACACTATCGCCTGAGCCGGGCAGGGGGCAACGACTCCCCTCGTAAGACCGCCGTGGCGCGCCGGCCCGGCAGGCTGTCGCCGGTCAGCCCGCCGACGCCAGGCGCCAGGTCGCCCTGCGGACTCAGCCTGCCCGGGCACCGGTGATCCGGCCGGCGAGCGCCGCCACGTCGACCGGGCCGGTGGTGTCGACCCGGTGCAGGGTGCCCACGCCGAGCGGGACCGCGGCGGCCGCCCAGGCCGCGAATCGCGCCCCGCTGTCGACGACCGTGTCGCGGTGCACCGGGTGCCGGCCAGGCGCGCGGAACTCGTAGCGCCGCAGGGCGATCTCGACGGGCACGTCGCACCAGACCTCGTGGACGGTCGCCGGATCGATCGCGGCGCGGGCCAGGCCCGCGAGCACGACTTCGCGCAGATGCGCCAGCCACGGCGACTCGAGCACCGCGCCGCCCGGCGCATACGCGAGCAGTGTCCAGAGCGTCTCACCAGCGGCGACGCCCAGCGAGCGGCTCCATTCGGGGCCCTGCCCCGGCAGGTGATCGGCGAGGGTCTCCTTCACCGCGTCCTTGGCGAAGACCGGCAGCCGCAGCGCGTGGCCCAGCTCCCGCGCCAGGGTTGTCTTCCCCGCACCGGGAAGGCCGTTGACCAGCACCACGAGCACGGGCGGATGCTACCGGCCGGATGCGGCCCCGGCTGCCCGCCACGCGTGTGCGTCTCCGGCCGACCGGATGCCCGCCTTGCCCGGCACGCCGGACGGCGGGAGACTTGCTGTCGGCAGTGGACAGACCGCAGGGGAGGGGATCGCGCTGGTACGGCGGGAGCGCAAAGCCGTGGCGGGTGTGCCGGTCTGGCTGCTGGACATCGACGGGGTGATCAACGCGGTCACCGATCTGCCGGACCGCCGCGTCTGGCCGGATCAGGAGTGGGTCCGGACCAGCGCGCCCAGCAAGCACGACCTCGAATGGCCCATCCTCGCCGCGACGCCCGTCCTGGACTTCCTGCGCCGGGTCCACGAGCAGGGCCGTGCCGAGATCTGGTGGCACAGCACCTGGCAGCACCACTCCGTCAACGTCGGCACCGCCTTGGGCCTGCCGGTCTGGCCGGTGCGCGAGTGTCCCGAGTTCGGATCGCAGGACACCGCCCTGGCGACGCCGCTGGCCAGGACGAAGCAGACCTGGTGGAAGCTGCCCGCGGCGCTGCGGGTGCTCGACGAGGGCCGCCCGCTGCTGTGGACCGACGACGACGTGCGCCACCAGCTGCGCGCCGCCGACACCAGGCCGTGGGGTGACCGGGCACTGGTGTTGGCCCCGCCGGTCGAGGTCGGGCTGACGCCGCGCCAGTTGCGCCGCATCGACCGCTGGCTCACCAGGTGGGCGGCCTGACCCACCCTTACCTACCGTGTATCCCTACGGTACCCTCCGTATGTCTCATGTGGAGGGTGGTCGATGTGAGCGTTCCGGACAGGGCAGCGTTCGCCGGGCTCGGCGCCCCCGTGCAGCGCTACGGCACCAGACCGGTGGCACAGCTGCTCATCGCCCCGATCGTGGCCGCGACCACGCTGGTGCTCGGCTTCGGCGCGGACATCGTGCCCTACCAGATCGCCGGGATCGCGATCACCGTCGGACTGCTCGTCCAGGCCCTGCTGATCCACCGCAACCGGGCGATCCACGTGTACGAGCGAGGAATGATCACGGTCGGCGCGCTCGGCCGGGTGCAGCACGTGGTGACCTGGCACGAGGTGGCCTACGTCGAAGGCGTCACCGTCAACACCAGCAACGGCGCGTTCACCACCACCCGCCGCGACTTCACCGTGCACGTGCCGGGCGGCCGGGTCCGCTTCAACGACCTCCTGGTGGCCGACGGCGACCGGCTCGCCGCCCACATCGCCCTGCGGGCCGGGCAGCGCCGCCTCTTCTGACCGCCGGCGCGGGTCAGACGCGGGGGTGGCCGAAGCCGTGCGGCAGCGGCGGGATCCGGTCGATGAGGGTGCGGGCCGCTTCGATCACCAGCAGCCGGTCGTAGGTCAGCGCGATGTCGTAGGTGGGCTCGGCCGCGGCGACGGCCTCGGTCGCGCGGTGCGACCGGGCGACGAGCGCGGCGGCGAAGTAGCTTCCGATGACGATCACCACCCGCTCGGCGGTGAGCGGATCGCCGGCGGGAACCGACACCGCCTGGATGCCGGTCCCGGGTTCGACCAGCTCCGGGCCGTACGCGGTGACCGTGACGCCGCGGCGGGCGATGTGGTTGAAGGTCAGCCGGGTCTCCCCGTCGATCTGCCGTTCCGGCACGGTGGCGAAGAACATCGTGGCGTCGTCGGTGCGCAGCGCCATCTGCTCCAGCAGACGGCCGATGGGGACGAGCATCTGGTCGGTCACCTCGGCGATCGGCACTCTGTCCTCCACCACGCCGAACGGAGTGACCGAACCCGACGGCAGCTCGGCCACGCGGGGCAGCGCGAAAGCCGAGCGGACGACGGTCGCCGGCAGCGGGCCGGGCCTGCCGAACAACCAGCCCTGCCCCAACCGTGCGCCCATGCCGCGGGCGGTGCCGAGGTGCTCGCTGGTCTCGATCCCCTCGGCGAGCACGGCCGCCCCGGTGCGGCCGGCCTCGGTGAGCACGGCGTTGACCACGAACGCCTGCGCCCACTCCGCGCTGCGGCCCTGGACCAGGGAGCGGTCGAGCTTGATGACATCGGGGCGGACCAGCGCCATCATGCCCAGGCTCGCCGGGTCGACGCCGACGTCGTCGAGGGCAATGCGGCTGCGCCCGCGACGTGCGCCGACCACGGAGCGGATCAACGAGGCCGGATCCCTGACCACCCGCTCGGTCACCTCGATCACCAGATCGAGCCGGTCAGCCGCCTGCGCGAACGCGTCGGCGAGCTCGGGTGGTGGCGAGGACCCGAACGTCTCCGGCTCCACATTGAGGAACAGCGGGACGTCGAGACCGGCGTCCAGGGCCGCGGCGCAGGCCGCGCTGCCGCAGATCCAGTCGAGTTCGACGACCGCTCCGCGCCGCTCCGCCTCGGCGAAGAGCGCGTCCGGAGTCGCGAACCGGCTGCCCTCAGGCCCTCGGATCAGTGCCTCGAAACCGACCGTCAACCCGTCGTCGAGCGAGACGATCGGTTGGAAGACCGGCGTGACCGCGCGCTCGGCCAGTATTCGGGAGAATTCGTCGTCCTGGACGGCAGGCACCGCAGCGGGAACTGGCATCCGCGCCCCTTGGAAGCCGGTCGGACATCAGATGATCTTCATCGTATCCATCGTAGCCGCCACCTGCGCACCCGGCGGCGATGTCGGCCGACTACGGCCCTGCGGGAGCGTACGACGAGCCCGGGGTTGGCCGAGGTCGCGCCCGGGCACGGCGACTACCATGGGCGCTGCTAGCTGAGGGTCTCGTTCGCGGGGGAGTGGTATGTGATGGGCGCGCACGCGATCGACACCGGCGTGCTCGACGACCCGGCCGGAGCGGCCCTGTCCGGCCCGCATGCCGGGTTCGCCCGGCGGCACGGGCGGGCGGCCTGCTACGACCCGGCCGTCACGCCGTTCGCGGCGCTGCCGGCGGGCGCCGGCGCCCAGGCTTGGGATGACTTGGCGGCGCTGGTGGGTCCCGGCGGCACCGCCGCCGTCATCGGCGACCATCCGGTGCCGGCGGGTTGGCGGATCACCTGGCAGGACGAGGTCGTCCAGCTGGGCGACGCCGCGATCGCGGTCGCGGACGAGCCCGCGGCGGTGCCGCTGGGCGTGGCCGACGTGCCCGAGATGCTCGACCTGGTCCAGCGCACCAAGCCGGGGCCGTTCCTCGCCCGCACCGTCGAGATGGGTTCCTACCTCGGCATCAGGCAGGACGGCAAGCTCGTGGCGATGGCCGGGGAGCGGATGCACCCGCCCGGCTTCACCGAGATCAGCGCCGTGTGCACCGACCCCGCATACCGCGGGCAGGGGCTGGCCACCCGCCTGATCAGCGCGGTCGCCGCGGGCGTACGCCGGCGTGGCGAGACGCCGTTCCTGCACGCCGCCAGCGACAACACCGCCGCGATCCGGCTCTACGAGGCGATGGGCTTCGCCGTGCGCCGCAGCCTCACCTTCACGGTCGTGGTCGCGCCGGACTGACCGGGCTCAGCTCCTCCAGCCAGCGGTCCAGCTCGGCCGGGGTGCGGAACAGCCGCACCTGAGGACCGGGGGAGTCCGCCGCCCAGCGGCGCATCCGGCGGCGCTTGCGCCCGAACGACGCGAAGTGCCACAGCATGATCGACTCGGCGGACAGCACGCTGCCCAGCGTCTCGCGGTTGCCGTTGCAGATGACCTCGCCGGTGGAGATCAGCCGCGCGGTGCGCCGCAGCAGCCGCCGCAGCGTCAGCCCGCGCGAGAAGTCCAGCCCGATGATCAGGTCGGCGGCGGCGAGCGGAACGTCCAGCCAGTCCTTGTACGCGCCGTCGAGGATCCAGGACGTCCGCCGGCAGACGGCCGCGATCCGGTCCCGCTGCACCGGCATGGGGACCTCTTTCCAGCCGGGCTCCCACGTCAGCTCGTCGACCGGCTGCCAGGGCAGGTTCAGCCGCCGGGAGAGCTCCAGGGCGAGCGTGGACTTGCCCGCCCCGTACACCCCGTAGATCAGGATCCTCTGCGGGAAGGGGCGGCGCGCGGTCACCGGCCGAGCGTAGCGGGATCCCGCAATTTCGTTTATTGCGGATAGTATGGTTGTTGCGAATGATCGGGGAGGTGGAGCGGTGAGCGTAGGCGCCATGAGCACGGAACCGCCCAGCGCGCACGTGGTGCAGCTCGCTGCCCATGCGCTGGAGCGGATCCGCTCCTATCTGCGGGATCATCCCGAAGGCCCGGCGGACGTGCGCGTACAGGTGAGCGATGAGCCCGGTGCCGAACTGACGGTGCCTCGCGAGGCGGTGGTCCTGCTTGCCCGAGCCCTGTCGCATCTGGCCGACGGCCATGCGGTCACGGTGTTGCCGGCTGACGCCGAGCTGACCACACAGCAGGCAGCGGACCTGTTGCACGTCTCGCGGCCGTTCCTGATCAGACTGCTGGAGTCGGGCGAGATCCGTTATCGCAAGGTGGGCAGCCATCGGCGGGTCGACCTGCAGTCGCTGCTGGACTACCGGCGTGTCGACGATGCGCGCACGTTGCGTGCAGCCAACGAACTCAGCGCACTTGACGAGGAACTCGGCCTTATCTGACCAGCCGGGGCGAAGCCGGATGCCGATGACCGTCATTTACGACGCCAATGTGCTCTACCCGAACACCCTGCGGGACCTGCTCATCCGTCTCGCCCGTGCCGGCACGGTGCAGGCGCGGTGGACCGACCAGATCCTCGACGAGATGACCGAGGCCCTGCATCGCAACAGGCCGGACATCGATCCCGCCAAGACCAGGCGGCTTCGTGAACTCATGAACGCCGCCGTACGGGACTGTCTCGTCACGGACTACCAGGATCTGACGGACACGATCGATCTGCCGGACAAGGACGACCGGCATGTCGTCGCCGCAGCCATCTCGGCCGGGGCTCACTCGATCATCACCTGGAATCTGCGCGACTTCCCCGTGGACCGTCTAGCTGCCTACGGCCTGCAAGCACAGACTCCGACGACTTCGTCTGCAGCCTGATGGAGGAGTCTCGTCCGGTGGTGTGGAGCTGCATCCAGCAGATCGCCGATGCCCGCACGATGCGACCGCAGGCGGCCCAGGACGTGCTTGCGCAGCTGGAGCGGGACGGTCTCATCAGGGCGGTAGCTCGCATCGGCGCCTGAGCGCCGTCGACGCCATGAGTCCGCAGGCTTGCACCCGTGGCTGACGTGGACATACTTGAGAGGTACAACGTCTGTTGTTCTTTGAACAACCATCGTAGTATCCGGGGTATGTCGAATCGGCGTGAGCTGCTGCTGGATACCGCGATCTCCCTGCTGGGCGAGCGTGGCGTGCACGGGCTCACCCATCGCGCCGTCGACGCCGAGGCCGGGCTGCCGACCGGCTCGGCGGCGAACTACTTCAGCACCCGCGATGCCCTGCTCGACGCGGTGGTGGAGCGTGTCGCCGACCGCGAACGCGACATCGGGGAGCAGCTGTGGGCCACCCGCTGCCCGACCACCCCCGCGGAACTGGCCGAGGTGCTGGCCGAGTTGGCCCACCAGGCGACCGGTCCGCAGCGGACGCTGACGCTGGCCCGCTACGCCGTGCTCGTCGAAGCCGCCCACCGGCCGCAGCTGCAGGCGCAGCTCGCCGCCGTGGGCGGCCGGGTGCGGGCGTACTTCCTGACCTGGATGCGTGTCGCGGGTTCCACCGACCTGGCACGGGACGCGCCGATCATCATGAACTGCTGGACGGGCCTTGTCCTGCACCAGTTGTCCTACCCGAACCCTCGGTTCGACCCGCTCGCGCAGCTCGGCCCGCTCGTGGCCGCCCTGCTCCCCCCGCCGGATGGAAAGCGAGGCAGTCATGGACCATGACCAGGTGTGGCAGGCGATCGACGCGCAGCGGCAGGCCGTCGCCGACCTGCTGGCGCAGCTGTCCGAGGACGACTGGCGGCAGCCGTCGCTGTGCGCGGGCTGGACGGTGCGCGACGTCGCGGCGCACCTGACCCTGCAGCAGTTCGGCCCGCGCGACATGCTGCGCGAGCTGCCGCACCTGCGGCTGCGCGGCATGAACCGGCAGATCCTCGACATGGCCCGCCGCCACGCGGAACTGCCCACGGCGGAGCTGGTCGCGCGTATTCGCGCCATGATCGGCTCGCGGCGGCACAACCTCGGCGTCACGCCGCTGGAGACCCTGATCGACATCCTGGTGCACAGTCAGGACATCGCCGTTCCGGTGGGCCGCCGCCTGGCCCTGGACCCCGCGGCCGCGGCCGTCGCGGCGACCCGGGTGTGGGCATTGAACTGGCCGTTCCGGGCACGCCGACGGATGGCCGGATTCCGGCTGTCCGCGACCGACACGGACTGGGCGATGGGCTCCGGCGCCGAGGTCGGCGGCCCGATCGAGGCGATCCTGCTGGTGCTCACCGGCAGGCTGGCCGCCCTGCCCGCGTTGTCGGGCGTCGGCGCCACGGCGCTCGCCGCAAAGCTGTCGGCTACGAGCTGACCCGTCGTCGGGCGCGTCACACCCTTCAGTCGATGCCGAGGCGCAGGCGTTCGGTGAGGTCGTCGATGCCGAGGTAGAGGTACGCCGTCTGGTACTGGAGGTTGCCGAACAGCTGGGCCTCGCCGCGATAGATCGCCAGTAGGCTGTCCTTGCCCCGCCACCAGCCGTCGGCGACGCCGGCGACCTCGGGCACCGGGCGCAGCCCGTATCGCTCGGGCAGGCCGTCGATCCTGGCCCCGGTGGCTATGCGGACCTCGGCGGGCAGGCCGTCGGCGAGGTGCCGCAGCGCGGCGGCCTCCACCCAGCCCTCGACCGAGCCGTGCAGCGGCACCCAGTTGTCTTCGGCGACGATGCCGAAGCGGCCCGCGCCGTCGACCATGAACCCGTACGCCATGGAGCAGCGCGTGTTTCCTGCCTCGAAGCACGGCCCGAGCCGGTCGGCGACGGAAGGCTCGTCGGCATCGAGGACTTGCGGACCTCCTTCGTACTCGGGGGTCGGTGGCAGTTCCAGTCCACCCCACCGGGCGTGGTACGCGGCCAGGTGTTCGACGGCGTCCGCGGGTCGGTCGTATCGGTGCCAGTGCCGCCGGTGCTGCTCGACCGACCACGTCTCGTGCCGGATCGCGTGCGCGGTCAGGTAGGCCCGAGCGCGCCGGGTCAGGCCGCTCGGGAGTCTGAGCGCGACGTCGCGGGTCATCGCGTCAGGTTAACCAGGAGCGGCGACCTTTTCGACCGTCGCGGGCCGGGACTTTCCATTGACTGTCACCACTTGGGTTGGCCATGCTGACCGAGGTATCGGTTGAATCGTCAACTTCGATGCCGTCCTCATTCCTCCGCCCGGAAGGAGAAACCCCGTGCCCCGTTCCCTGATCAAGCGCCGTGCCGTCGCGGCGGTCGGTGTGGCGGTTGCCGCATCGGCCCTGCTAATGGCCGCCGCCGCGCCGGCGATGGCATACACCGCCAAGGAGTTCACCGGCGGCGGCCGCGGCCTGACGGCTGCGTCGGCGATCCAGGCCGCCGCCTGGGACGCCGAGGCGTCGGCGAGCGCCGAGCAGCTCAACACGTGCGTCCGGACCGGAGAGCCGGGGGTCTGGGAGGTCTTCGACCACCCCTACTTCGGGCACGTCTTCTTCGCCGAGGTCACGGTGTCCTGCACCCCGTGATCGGCTGACGTGCCTCGTCTCCCGGATTCGGCGCATCCGGGAGACGAGGCGTTCAGGGGGTGGCGGTCAGCCCTTGCGCCACTTCTGGGCACCGGTGCCGTTGCAGGTGTAGAGCTGGAGCTTGACGCCGTTGGCGGTGCCGTTGGCGGTGACGTCGACGCACTTGTTGGCCTGGGTGTTCACCAGGTCGCCGGCGCCGCTGAGCACGAACTTCTGCGCTCCGGTGCCGTTGCAGTCGTAGAGCTGGATGGCCGCGCCGTCGGCCGATGAGCCGGCCGCGACGTCCATGCACTTGCCCAGTGCCCGCAGGCTGCCGTCGGCCTCGAAGGACCAGCGCTGCACGCCGCTGCCGTTGCAGTCCCAGATCTGCAGCCGGGTGGCGTTGGCCGTGTTGGAGTTGGGGATGTCGATGCAGCGGTTGCTGCTCTGGCCGATGAGCGGGGTGGCCCCGGTCGGCGGGGTGGTGCCGTCAGGTGCGAAGACCCGGACGTAGTCGATGACCATCGACTGCGGGAAGACGGTGCTGCCGTCGGGGTTGCCGGGCCAGTTGCCGCCGACCGCAACGTTCAGCAGCATGAAGAACGGGTGGTCGAAGACCCAGCGGTTGGCGCCCGCGTCGGCGCGGGTCTTGCGGGAGTACTGGATGCCGTCGATGTACCAGGTAACCGAGTCGGGCGCCCAGTCCACGGTGTAGGTGTGGAAGGCGTCGGCCAGGCGGGCTCCGCCGGGCAGGGTGTACTGGCCGGTCAGCGAGCAGCAACCGGAGTAGCCGGGGCCGTGCAGGCTGCCGTGGACGGTGCCGGGCTCCTTGCCGATGTTCTCCATGATGTCGATCTCGCCGCTGTTGGGCCACGGGTTGGTGCCGATGTCGCTGCCCAGCATCCAGAACGCGGGCCAGATGCCCTGCCCGCGCGGGATCTTGATGCGGGCCTCGAACCTGCCGTAGGTCTGGGTGAACCGGTCGGCGGTGAGCAGGCGGGCGGAGGTGTACTGGCAGCTGCCGTACCAGCAGCCGTAGCCGGCGGGGTTCTCGCGGCGGGCGGTGATGACGAGGTTGCCCGCGCCGTCGTGCACGGCGTTGCTGGTGCTGTTGGTGTAGTACTGCAGCTCGTTGTTGCCCCAGCCGCCGCCGCCGATGTCGAACTTCCACTTGCTGCCGTTGACGGGCGTGCCGGCGGCCGCGTTGAACTCGTCGGACCACGTCTGCGGGCCGACGGCGAGGGCGGGGGTGGCGGTGATGACGGTGGCGGGCACGGTGAGGCCGGCGGCGGCGAGCGCGGCCACGGTCAGTCGGGCCAGCAGTCGGGTCGTTCTGCGCATGGGACTACCTCCCAGGAGCGTGTGGGGCGTGCTACCAGGAGTTCCGGGCAGAACACTTTTGGTAAGCACTGTTAATAAATTGACAACCGTCACGTTAGGACGGTGTGGTGCATCCGTCAAGAGAGCGCTCTCTATGAGATCGACCGGGCTCCGATGTGGATCTGCGATAGCAGGCCGCCGCGGCGCTGTCGTCGCCGCTTCCGACGGTGCCCGGGGGCTGATCGGCGTCCGCGGTCACCGAACGTGACGGCCGGGCGGAGGGTGACGACGGCCGTCAGGTCGGCCGAGGTGGCCGGAGGGCGCGTGGCGCCGTCGTCACGGACGGTATCGAGAGACCGGTGTGCTGACCTAACGTCGCGCGTATTCCATCGTGGACACCGGATGAGGAGTGCATATGCGCGCGGTCATCAGCGCGGAACTGGGCGCGGCGGCGAAACTGGCCGAGGTGCCGACGCCGTCGGCCGGGCCGGGCGAGGTGCGGGTGAAGGTCGCCGCGTCCTCGCTCAACGGCTTCGACGCCGCGGTGATCAGCGGATACCTGGCGGCGCTCATCGAGCACCGCTTCCCGGTGGTGCTCGGCCGCGACTTCGCCGGCGCCGTCGACCAGCTCGGCGAGGGGGTCGACGGGTTCGCCGTCGGCGACGCCGTGTTCGGGGTCGTGCTGACCTTCCCGCTGCAGGCGGGCGGCTTCGGCGAGTACGTCGTGGTGCCCGCGGCGAGCCTCGCCCGGGTGCCCGACGGCCTGGACCTCACCACCGCCGGAGCGCTCGGCCTCGCGGGCGCGGCCGCCGCCACGGTCGTCGGCGCCATCGCCCCGCAGCCCGGCGAGACCGTGCTGATCGCGGGCGCGACCGGCGGCGTCGGCAGCATCGCGGTGCAGCTGGCCGCCGCCCGCGGGGCCGTCGTGCTGGCGACCGCCGAGCCCGGCGAGGGCACCCAGCTGGTACGCCGTCTCGGCGCGCACTACGTCGTCGACCGCACCGGCGACGTCATCGGGCAGGTCGCCGCGATCGCACCGGGTGGCGTGAAGGCCGCGGTGCACCTGGCCGGCGACCCGTTCGCGCTGGCCGAGCTGATCGCGCCGGGCGGCCGGTTCACCACGCTGCTCGGCATCGGCCAGGACCAGATGGGTGTGCACGACGTGGTCGCGCTGCCGGTAAACGCCGACCTCGCCCCGGCCGGCCTGGAGCATCTGGCCGCCGAGGTGGTCGCCGGCCGGTTGGAGGTGCCAGTGCGACGCGTCTACGACCTGGAGGAGGTGCCGCAGGCCTTCACCGACTTCGCCGCCGGCAGCGTCGGCAAGCTGGCGGTTCGCGTCGGCTGAAGCGGGTATGCGGCAGTCATGAACACGCAGAAGGTGGTGTACCGGCCGATCGGGATGGTGAGCGGCGCCGTGGCCGGCGCCGTCGCCGGGGTGGCGTTCAAGCAGGTCTGGCGCATCGTGTCCGGCAAGCGCGAGGCGCCGCACGCCACCGACCCGACGAAGGGCTGGACCGAGATCCTGCTCGCCGCGGCGTTGCAGGGTGCGGTCTTCGGGCTGGTCAAGGCCGCCGTCGACCGCGGCGGCGCACATGGCGTCAAGGCGCTCACCGGCAGCTGGCCGGACTGAGCGGCCGTCCGTGCCGAAGGGCTCCGTTCGGTGAACGGAGCCCTTCGCCATGCCCCGGACCAGGCTGCCCGCCCTCGCGTAAAGAATCCTGAGAAAAGTGCGGCGCGGCATCCCTCGCAGTCCGCGCCGGACACGGCCATACACGAAGCGGCCCCCGACTGCCGGGCGGTCCGACGGCCGGGGGCCTGCTTGGTACGGTTGATCAGGCGTTGACGGCCTCAGCGGCTGCCGTCTGCCATGTGTCGGCGGCTGCCGTCACGAGCGCCGGTATCGGCACGCCGAGCGCGGCGACGGCCACGCAGGCGGACGGGTCGTTGGAAGCCTCGACCGTGAGCCCGCCCGTGAACTCGAACCGGGTAGCTGGCACGGGCTGGCCGTCGACAATGAGCGTTGAGGATCGGGCCTCCCGATGCAGGGCGCCACTCACGACCTCGCGCGTGACATCGCGCAACTCGCCGCCCTGCAGCCGGGACAGGGGCTCGGCTAGTGCGAGAGCGACATCCGCCGCCATGTCGCGCGGCGAGGCCGGAGGGCGGAAGGACGTCGTGTGCACGGCGCGGCCGGTCTGGTCGCACCGCCAGATGCTCACGGAGACCAACTCGGGTCGCCCCTCGTCTTCGCCCTGCACGCCACATCTTGCCGGGGCATTTACCGGAAGAGATGTGCGCGCGTCCCACACGGGAAAGTCCATGACCAGCTCCTTAGTTAGAGGCCGGGCGGGATGTACTCCCAGTCACTTGCCCAGACCTTTCCTCCGTTGTTCTTGCTGCCCCAGACGCGCAGTTCCACCCAGCCAGCCCAACATCCGCAGTCCAGCGTAGAAGTGGGAGTGCTACACGAGTTCGTGGAGTAGCACGTCCGGGTGCCCGAGGTCCACACGGCGACGCCGTCAAAGTAAAGCGTGGCGTTTACGCGGATGGTGCCTAGGGACCATCCGTTCGTCCAGCCCTTCACGAGCAGATCGCCTCCGCCTACGTACGTGGCGTCGGCGTAGGCGAGGGGTGCTTCGTCACAGGCCAGGGTGCCAACGGACGCCAGCCCGTTGGCGGGCGGCGCGGGGCACGGCTCGGCGTTTGCGGCCGAGGGGGAGAGCGTGACCAGCGAGACCGCCAGTAAGGCGAGCGCGGCCAGTCTTGCGAGGGATGTGCGCACGTGCGTCCTTTCGTCGTGCGGGTTATGTGGATGTGCGGTGGTGCCGTTAGATGGGGCGGCGGGGTGCGATGCCGCCGCCCCTGCTACAACTCGCGCAAGCCGGTGAGGACTACGCGATGGAAGCCGGTCGGGTAGAGCAGCCATGCGGGAGTTTCGGTGGGCACGTATACGGGTTCGCAGTCGTCCCGGATGCGCTGCGGGAGCGTGTGCTCCGCGGTCGGCTCGTCCCACGCTGGACGGTCGGGGGCGGTCACTGTGTGGCCTCAGCGACGCGCTCGGCCCAGCGGTAGGCGGTGCAGGGGTAGGGCGTCCATACGCCCAACTCGGTCCAGCACCACGAACAGCGGCCGTCAGCGGTCGGGATGTGAAGCTCTGTCACAACAGCGGCCCGCTTGACGGCAGGTGCAAGGTCGATCGTGCTAGTGAGCATCGTTGATCCCTCCCCATGGGCGGCGTACCGTCTGGTTAGGGCAGCGAGGCGGGCGGATCGCCATCACGACCGCCCCGCGCCTTGGATAGCGTCACTCGTTGTAGAAGTGAGTGTCATTAGAGCCGCCTGCCGCACAGAATTTGCCGCAAACGGGATTCATTGATGATCACGGGTACAGACCTGCGGGCCGCACGCAGGTCGGCCGATCTCACGCTGGAAGATGTGGCGCGCGTGGGCGGCGTCTCAGCAGGCCATTTGTCGCGCATCGAGAGTCGGGCGCGACCCGTTACCCCGGCGACGATCGCGCTGTACGAGCGCGTGACGGGCGGTCTCATTGAGGCTTCCGGTGAAGATCTCCCGGCGCCTAGTGTTGATCCCATGCACAGGAAGGAAGCACTCAGGCTCGCAGGCGCGACGCTGGCAGCGAGTTTCGGCATGACACAAACGGCCCGTGACAGCGATGACGCGGCCGCATGCGCGCAATGGCTCGCATGGGAGTTGTGGCACCGCGGACTGCCCTGGGTGCACGAGTCCGAGGTTCCGGCCGAACTTGCTGCCGGGGCTGGTCGGCTCGTGCAGACCCTTCAGGTGATCAGGTCGGCTGACGGTGGCTTGCGGTTTCCGCACCCCGGCCTCGTCGACTTCCATATTGCCTGTCGCGTGTACGGGGGTATCGCGACGGGCTCTCGTAACCTGCTCGCCACGGCGCAGACGAGTCATGCGACCGATCAGGTCATACGCCAGTTCGTGGAGCAGGACCCCCAGAGCACCCGGTCTCTTGCCGCGTGGATGGCCAGCGGCGACAACGCAGTTCTTCGCGTCAACGCGGCTGGCATCCTGGCGAAGGTGCCCTCAGCCGCGATCGCCGACAGCGTGATACGCGCGCTGCGGGCCGATAGCGCCTCCCGGCACCTCTACCTAACCGCTGTCGCTCATCGCGTCCTTGGCGTGCCGTGGGCGCAAGCGCTCGCGCTCACGAGCGGCTCGGAAAGTGTGGCCGCCGGGCCGCACGCCTTCACGGCGCAACTCGCCGACGAGCTACGCAACCCGCGCGACGCTGCCGCGCGTTGGTGTAGTGCCGTGCTCTTGCACGATCTCGGCTTGACGGACCACCAGTCAGTCAAAGCCGCTGTTGCCCATGCGCTGCACACCGAGAGCGCGCGGGAGAACCTTCGCACGATGGCCGCACTCCTGGCTGGCGTCAACCCTGTCACCACCTAGCAAGGAATCCCGAATGATCCTCTTCTCGGTCCAGCCCGGCCAGGAAGTCATGTCAACACTCACGGCAGCTATCGCCGAGCGCGGCGTGAGAGACGGCGCGGTGGTCTCCCTAATCGGGGCCGTCGATGCCTGCTGTATCTCGAACATGGCAGCCGACGACGCCTCGAAAGACATCCTGACTGAGTACGCCCAGCCGCTAGAGCTGACCGGTACGGGCGAGGTCAAAGACGGCAAGGTGCATCTTCATGTCGTGCTCGGCCGGGAGGGCGACGCGGCGCTAGCGGGTCACCTTCACTGGGCGAACGTCGAAACCTTCTTCGTGAACGCCTACGTGATCAGCCTCTAACGCCCGCCAGGTACGCAAGAAGGCCGCCCAGGGATCGCCCCTGACGGCCTTCTTGCGTGCTGCGCGGCTGCGTTCGACATGTCGTTCTTCAAAGCTGGGGCGGCAGCGTCGTCGGCCTCGGCGGCGTAGGCCAGCGCGGCGCGGGTGCGGCGTAGCGCGTCGGCCAGGTCGGCGAGGTGGGCAGTGTCGGGGCGGTCCTCGGTAACGACGTACTCAGAGATTCGGAGGTCACCGGCCAGGGCCAGGAACCGCCCGGACCTGGCCGTCCGCCCTCGGGTAAAGAATCTTGAGAAAAGTGCGGCGCGGATGTCGAAGGCGCGCGGCCGGTGGTGTCTACCCGGTGAGAGGGTGGCGGGACGGGCCCGACGGGCGGCCGCCGCCACCACGGATCGCCAGGAGGAGTACGGACATGAAGTACATGATCATGATGCACACGGGCCAGGACGCCGGCGAGGGCATCATGAACTGGTCGCAGCAGGACGTGAAGCGGCACATCGAGTTCCAGCACGACTTCGACCGCGAGCTGCGCGAGGGCGGGGAGATGGTCTTCAACGAGGGGCTGACCTTCCCCGACCAGGCCCGCATCGTCCGCCACGACGGCAAGGGCGCGCCCGCGGTCACCGACGGGCCGTTCCCCGAGGCCAAGGAGTTCCTGATCGGCTTCTGGATCGTCGACTGCGCGAGCCCGGAGCGGGCGTACGAGATCGCGGCGAAGGCGTCGTCCGCGCCCGGCAAGGACGGCGCGCCGCTCGGCATCCCGATCGAGGTGCGGCCGATCGTGGGCCCGCCGCAGGCCGACGCCTGACCCGCGGTGGCCGACCGGTCGATCGAGGACCTGCTGCGCGAACTCGCGCCGCGGGTCCTCGCGGTGGTCGCGCGCAAGTACCGCGACTTCGACACCGCCGAGGACGCCGTGCAGGAGGCGCTGCTCGCGGCGCACCTGCACTGGCCGTCCGACGGGCTGCCGGACAGCCCCGAGGCCTGGCTGATCGCCACCGCCTCCCGGCGGCTGATCAACATGTGGCGGGGTGACGACGCCCGTCGCCGCCGGGAGGAGCAGGACTGGGAGCCGGTCGCGGCGAGCGCGGCCGACGAGGCCGACCCGGGCCGCGACGACACCCTGCAGCTGCTGTTCATGTGCGCCCATCCGGCGCTGACGCCGCCGTCGGCGATCGCGCTGACGCTGCGCGCGGTCGGCGGCCTGACCACCGCCGAGATCGCCGCCGCGTTCCTGGTGCCCGAAGCCACCATGGGCCAGCGGATCAGCCGCGCCAAGCAGCGCATCCACGCCTCCGGCGAGCCGTTCCGGCTGCCGTCGGGCGCGGACTGGCGGCCGCGGCTCGATGCCGTGCTGCATGTGCTCTACCTGATCTTCAGTGAGGGGTACGCCAGTAGCGGTGGCGGCGAGCTGGTGCGCACCGACCTGTCCAAGGAGGCGATCCGGCTCGCCCGCGAGGTGCACCGGCTGCTGCCGCACGAGCCCGAGGTCGCCGGGCTGCTCGCGCTGATGCTGCTCAACGACGCCCGCCGCGACGCGCGCACCGGCCCGCACGGACAGCTGATCCCGCTGCCCGAGCAGGACCGTGCCCGCTGGGACCGGTCGGCCGTCACCGAGGGGGTCGACCTGGTCAGTGCCGCGCTGCGGCAGCGCGCCGTGGGGCCGTACCAGTTGCAGGCGGCGATCGCGGCGGTGCACGACGAG
Source organism: Catellatospora chokoriensis (assembly GCF_011297315.1). Classification (NCBI taxonomy): domain Bacteria; kingdom Bacillati; phylum Actinomycetota; class Actinomycetes; order Micromonosporales; family Micromonosporaceae; genus Catellatospora; species Catellatospora chokoriensis. The sequence continues at coordinate 77,699 of NZ_JAAOTI010000020.1, read as the reverse complement.
GCCGCCACGGCCGCCGAGACCGACTGGCCGCAGATCCTCGCCCTGTACGGCGTGCTGGAGCGCATCCAGCCCAACCCGATGGTCACCCTCAACCGCGCCGTGGCCCTGGCCATGGTGGACGGTCCGCGGGCGGGCCTGCAGGTGCTCGACACCCTCGACGGGCCGCTGGCCGGCCACCACCGCCTGGCCGCCGTGCGCGGTCACCTGCTGGAGATGGCCGGCGACCGGCCCGCCGCGATCGAGCAGCTGCGCGCCGCCGCGGCCGGCACGCCCAGCGCTCCCGAGATGCGCTACCTCCTGACCGAGATCGGCCGCCTGCGCGACGAAACCTGACCGGCCCTACTGCATGGCGGTTCCGTGCGGATGGTCGAAGGAGACCGGACAGTAGAAGATCCACAGCGAGTAGCTGCGGCCGATCGAGACCGCCGTCGGGCTGTTGTCGCTGTGCAGCGACGAGAACTCGCCGGGCGCGGCGTCCTCGATCGGCCGCCAGCTGCCCGAGCCGCCGTCCCACTCGTAGCTGGCGATCCTCAGTAGCAGCCGCATCGGCTCGCCGCACTCGCCGCAGTCCACCGGATGGGGGTCGGTGAGGTGCCAGGAGGCGAAGCCGCCCAGCTTCCACCCCGGGGCAATGGACAGGTCGAACTGATAGGAGTGCGCAGGCTCGTCGCCGGAGCAGCGTTCCTCCTGGTCTTCCTCCCACTCCTGGATGCGCTCGTCCAGTTCCTGCGGCAGCAGGCCGCCGTACTGGTACTCGCGCACCTGCTCGGGGTGCAGGAGACAGGGTTCGGGCAGGTATGACTCCGAGACGATGAGCGGTTCGGGCGGCGCGGCCAGCACCTCGCCGACGTCGGTCGCGCGCCGCCACACCGGCAGTACCCGGGGGTTGTAGCCGAGCTCGCCGTGGTCCAGCGGACACCACAGCACCTGGAACAGGTCTGCGGCGTCCGGGCCGAGGAAACCCGGTGCGTCCCGCCGATACAGCTGCAGCACCGGGACCATCGCGATCGGCTGCTCGGCGAGTTCGGCGGGGGCGCAGTCGTCCAGGTCGGGTAGCTCGGCATGCTCCAGCTCGGTGAGCTGCAGCTGCTCGCCGCGCCGGGTACGGCCCCAGGCCGCACCCAGTATCCGCCGCCATCGCCGTATGGTCTCCGGCCGGTGCGGCTCGAACAGGTAGTCGTGGCCGTCCTCACAGTGTGGCCAGGGCTCGTCGGCCGGCCAGAGCAGCGGGCCGCCGGCGGAGCTGTCGTGCGCGGTCGGCCTGCCGGGGCGCGGGTGCAGGCGGGTCGTGGTGCCCGCGTGGGTTCGCAGCTCCGGGAAGATCGCAGCGATGTCGACCGGCCGGGGCGGGGTGGTCCGAGCCATGATGATCCTCCTGTGGGCCGCCACTGGGTGCGGAGCTTAGTGGGGTGGCCGCGGCTGCCGTGGTCGGGGAGCAGGCGTTCGTTACCGGCTCGTTATACGGCTCCGTAAAGGTGGCAGGTTCGCTCAGGCGTATAGCGGTCGCCAGTGAGCCCGCACTAACGATCATGAAAGAGACCGTGGACGACTTCGCCGACTTCTTCCGGGCGCGACGTGACCTCGCGTACCGCACCGTGTTCGTGGCCATCGGTGACCGCGCCGGGGCCGAGGACGCGGTCGCCGAGGCCTTTGCCCGGGCGTACCAGCACTGGGCGTCGGTGCGGGCGCACCCCCACCCGACGGCCTGGGTCATCCGGACCGCGCTGAACGTGTCGCGGTCCTGGTGGCGGCGGCGCAGGAAGGAGTTCCTGACCGCCGAGGGACCCGAGCCGGGCGCCGCACCGGACGTGGACGTGCTGGACGACGCGCTGGCGGCCGCCGTCATGACGCTGTCGCGGCGGCAGCGTGAGGTGGTGGCGCTGCGCATCCTCGCGGACATGGACGCCGACGAGACCGGGCGGCTGCTCGGCATCACGCCCGCGACGGTCCACGTCCACCTGCACCGCGCCCTGGCGGCGCTGCGCGGGGCACTCGGTGAGCAGGCCGCGATCAGCATGGAGGCGCGACGATGACGATGACCGACGAGGAGCTGACCGGCCTGATCGCGGTGCGGTTCGGCGACGGAGCGCTGCCCGCGGGGCTGGAGCAGGTGCAACGGCGTGGCCGCCAGCGCCGGAGCCGGACCCGGATCGCCGCGGCGGCCGCTGTCGTGCTCGGCCTGGCCGGTGCGGCGGGCCTGACGGCGTACGGGCTCGACCGGCACGAGCAGGCCGAGCGGGTGGCGGCCTTCAACCGGAGCTGCCAGGCGGCGTACGCGGCCGAGGCGGCCAAGACGGGCCGAGCCGCGCAACTGCCCACCGCGCTCGCCGAGCCGCTGCTCGAACTGCGGCGCGGGGACGCACGTTTGCGGCTCTACACCAGTGCCCCCGGACCGCTGCGGTCCATGACCTTCGACTGCGCGCGCTCCGCCGAGGGGACGGTCTCGGGCCGCCTCTCGTACGGCGCGACCACCACGCCGGAGCTCGGGCAGCCCCTCGTCGCGTACCGCGCTCAGCTGCCGGACGGCACGGTGGCGGTCGTGGCGCAGCTGCGCGACCCGGCCGACGTGCTCGTCGTGACACCCGCGGGCGGCGGGGTGCAGACGGCGCAGCGCGACGGCATGGCCGTGGTGTGGGGTCCTCGGGAGGCCTTGGACGAGGCGACGCTGAGCGTGCGTGACGGTTCGCTGGCCCTGGCCCGCGACGTGCTCGCGATCACCGCGACGTTCCAGGAGGAGGAGTTCGACCGGTACTGCCGGCGCACGGTCGACCAGCGGCCGGAGCTGCGCGGGGCGACGCGGGCCCTGACCGCGCGGTACGGGGACACCTGGGCGCTGCAGGTCTTCCGGGCCGAGAAGGCCGTCGCCACGTGCCACTGGGCCAACATGGCCGACGACCCGGACCGCGGTGTGTCGTACAACGGCCCGACCCTGGGGGTCGGCTCCGCGACGAACATCGGACCGGGCGGAATCCTGGGGAGCTCCGACCGGCACCAGACGTGGCTGGCCGGGCTGACGGTGCCCGGCACGGAACGGGTGGAGGTCGTCGGGGTGGACGGCACGCGGGTGCAGGCCCAGCTCGGCGACGGGGTGTACCTGGCACGGGTGGAGTTCGACGAGAGGAGGGCCGTGGTCATCATGACGACCGCGACCACGGTGCACACGTTCGCGGGCGGCAAGGTGACGCAGCACCCGCGCTGATCGTGGCGGCGCCGGGCCGCGCCGACGGGCGGGCGAGCCCGGTCGCCGCGGCCGGGATGTCGCCGTGGGGCTCGTGCATCTCGGGGCGGGCTCAGGTCCCGAGATGCATGAGCCCCACCGGTCGTCTGCTCAGAGGATCGCGACGTCGAGGTCGGCGAGGCGGTCCTTGTCGGCGGTGATGTCGATGGCGGCGATGCGGCCGTCGACGATGGTGAACGCCAGTGCGACGCGCACCTTGCCCTTCGGCGCCCAGACCGCGTTGACGACACCGTCGAGCAGCGCGGTGCGCGCCTCGGCGGCCATGCCGTTCCAGTACCCGGCGACGGTCGCCGCGCCGTGCTTGGCGCTGGTGGAGCCGTAGGAGACGGCGGTCGCGTCGGCGCGCATCACCACGTCGGGGTCGAGCATGGTGACCAGCGCCTCGAAGCGGCCCTCGCGCGCGGCGGACAGGAACGCCTCGACGATCTCGCGCCTGCGGGCCTGGTCGACGTCGCCGGTGGGGGACTGGCCCTGCACCCGGCGGCGGGCGCGGCTGGCCAGCTGCCGGGCCGCGTCGGGCGACTTGCCGATGACCGGGGCGAGCTCGTCGAACGGCACCGCGAACATGTCGTGCAGCACGAACGCCAGCCGCTCGGCGGGGGAGAGGGTGTCGAGCACGACCAGCAGGGCGAGCCCGACCGAGTCGGCCAGCACCGCCTCCTGCTCGGGGTCGGGCCCGGCGGTGGCCCCGACCGGCGGCAGGTCGGTGTCGGCGGCGTCGTCGAGCAGGTCCTCGCGCCGGGTGCTGCGCGAGCGCAGCAGGTCCAGGCAGATCCGGCCGACCACGGTGGTCAGCCAGCCGCTGAGGTTGCCGACCTCGGTGACGTCGCTGCGGCTCAGTCGCAGCCAGGCCTCCTGCACGGCGTCGTCGGCCTCGGCCGAGGAGCCGAGCATCCGCAGCGCCACCGTCCGCAGCCGTCCGCGGTCCTGCTCGAAGCGTTCGGCCAGCCAGTCCTGGTCGTGCATGTCGTACATACCTCCCCGAATCGCTACTAACTGTGATCCAGGCCACATCTGTCACATCTTTGGAAAGCGGCCCGTCATACCGATGACGAACGAGATCGGGCCGATGTGACAGGCCCGGCGAGCAAGATCCTATTGGAGGAGCGACCATGCAGTCCCGGATGACCAACCCCGCCGCCCTGCTGCCCGACGCCGTCAAGGGCATCAACCTGATCTACAAGGCCGCCCACTCCGCGGGCCTGGCGAAGTCCACGCTGGACCTGGTGCACCTGCGGGCCAGCCAGATCAACGGCTGCAGCGCGTGCGTCGACTCCGGCGCGCGCGGCATGCGAGCAGCAGGCGAGACCGACGAGCGGCTGTTCTCGGTCGCGGCCTGGCGCGAGACCGACTACTTCACCGAGGCCGAGCGCGCCGCGCTGGACCTCGCCGAGCACGCCACCCGGCTGGCCGACAAGGGCGACGCGGTGCCGGACCAGGTCTGGGAGGCGGCCGCCAAGCACTTCGGCGAGGCCGAACTCGCCTCGCTGGTGCTGTGGATCGCGACGACCAACTTCTTCAACCGGATCAACGCGGTCACCCGCCAGCCCGCCGGCCAGAACTGGGGCTGAGCTGCGGTGCGGGGCCGCCCTCGGGGCGGCCCCGCCGCAGCCCGCCCGCCCGGCGGCCGGTCGCCAACCGGGCCAGCGCCGCGGCGGCGGCGTGGATGCGCAGCCCGCGGGTGACGTCGGGCCGGGCCGCCACGGCAAGGCTGTGCTCCGGGTGCCGGGCCCCGCTGACCGCGCCGACGATCGTCGCCACGGTGCGGGCCTGTCCGCCCATCATCATCGCGTACCGGATGGCGGCGACCGGATCGTCCGGGTGGCGCAGGAACGCGGTCAGCGCGGCGGGCACGCAGCGCAGCGCGGTGCGTCCGGAACCGACCGTCGCGGCCGCGTCGGCCGGGGCGCTGCGATGGCGGACCAGCGTCTGCACCTCCCCGAGCGCGGCCCGGAACTCGCTGGTCCGCAGCTGCGCGGTGACCAGGTCGAGAAAGTGGTACTTGTCGGCGGGCGCCAGCGGCTGCCCGCGCGCGGCCAGCGCCACCGCGGTCGCCGTGGCGGCGGCCGCGTCCCGGGCCAGCGGATGCGCGTGCGTGATCCCGGCGGTGCGGCGGGCCAGCGCGGCGACCGTGCCGATGCCGGCGTCGGGCAGCAGGCCCACGGCGCCCGCCCGCACGGCGGCGACGCTGCCGAAGCTGCCCTGCCCGTCGTGGACCGTCGGGGCCACCTGCGACCAGCGCACGCCGCGGCGCACCGCCGACAGCACCTGCGCCGTGCCGGTGCCGGCCAGCTCGGGCCGGTCCGCCGGCCACTCCCGGGCCAGCTCCAGGGCGAGCGCGTCGTCGTGCACCCGGCCCGCGTGCCGGCCCAGGTGCTCGGCGAGGATCAGCAGCTGGGTCGCGGCCGCGCTGGGCTGCGTCTGCCGGGCCCGCCGGCCGCGCAGCACGGCCTCCACCCGGGCCGGATCCGGCATGGTGGCGTCGTGCAGCGGCGCCGCCAGCAGGTCGGCCCGAGCTGCCATGAGCATGCAGCCGTGCGCCCGGCGGAGCAGTTGCGACTGGTCGAGCATCGTTGTCACGGCGGTTCCGTCTTCCCTTCCCCGTTCCTGCCCGCCGTCCAGGTCCCACCCGGACGGCGGAGCTCACGGCCGACCCGGCCGGGAGGCCGTGCGGCCCGGCGTGCCGCCGGGTGTCGGGCCCAGATGCTCGACGCGGTCCGGGACCGTCGGGCGGGTGTGCCCCGGCGTGGCGGGCAGCCGCCTCGGCCGGACACCCGGCTGCGCGGGGACCACCGCCGCGCGGGCGCGCACCACGGCGAGCACGTGCCGGGCCCAGCTGTCCAGGCCCGGCTCCGCGGGCGCCGGACCGGCCTGCGGCGCGGGACCGCACAGGCCCACGGCCGTCGCGACGGCCTCGGCGTAGGCGGCCGTGTCGTGCGGGTTGACCACGATCGCCCCGGGCACGTCCGCGGCGTCACTGGTCAGCTCGCTGAGCACGACGGTCGCGCCGCGCTCGCCGCGCGCCGCGACGAACTCGTGCGCCGGGTTCACCGCGCCGTGGTGCACGGGGGTGGCCAGCAGCCCGTCGCAGGCCAGGTACAGCGCGGCCAGCTCGCGCCGGTCGGGGTTGTCGCGTACGTAGTGCACGACGGCCTGGCCGACGCTGGCGTGCGTACCGTTGATCTTCGCGATCAGGCGGTCCACCCGCTCGCGCTGGTCCAGCTCGTCCGGGGTGTGCGGGTCACCGCACGCCACGTGCAGCAGCGCCACCGTGCCGGGCTCGGGCCGGTGCTCGGACAGGAAACGATCGAAGGCGTGCAGGCGCTGCTCGACGGCGTCGGCGGGATCCCAGCCGGCGATCGACAGCAGCACCGGCCCGCCGACCCGCATCGCGTCGCGGATCTGTCCGGCCCGCTCGCGCACCTGCGGCAGCCGGGCCAGCCGCCGCATGCCGCCCGTGTCGGCGGGCAGCGCGCAGGCCAGCACCCGCACCCGGTGGTTGCCGACCGCGATCTGGTTGTCGCGCACGGGCAGCCCGTGCACGCGTCCGGCCAGGTCGAGCAGGTTGTCCACGGCGCGGTCGTGGGGCAGCGCGACGACGTCCGCACCGAGCAGGCCGGCCAGCAGCTCGCGTTGTTCCGGCAGCCGGGCGAACGACTCCGCGGGCGGGAAGGCGGTGTGCAGGTGCACGGCGGTGGCGAGGTCGGGCCGCCGCCGGCGCAGCAGCCGCGGCAGCAGCTGGAGCTGGTGGCCGTGCACCCAGACGGTGCCGCCGAGCGCCGCGGATCCGGCCACGGCGTCGGCGATGGCGGTGTTGGCCTGCTCGTACGGCGCGAACCAGCCGGGCGGGAAGTCGGCCTGCTGGTGGTGGTACAGCGCGCGCAGCAGCCCCGCGCCCATACGCGCGTCGTCGGCGCCGGCGTCGACGTGCAGCGCGTCGGCGTCCGGCGGGTTCACGCCGCCGGGCACGGCGGCCCAGGCCCCGCCGTGCGCGGCCACGAACGGGCGCAGCGACGCCAGGGCGACGTCCACGTGGTCGCTGCTGTCGTCGGGGTCGGCGGCGGGCACCCGGTCGCCGGCCACGATCAGGTCGTAGCGCGCGGTCACAGGACGACCTGCCCGGCCGGGGTCAGCGCCACGTTCGGATACGGCAGCAGCTGCATGATCCGGTCGACCTTGGCCAGCCGCAGGGCCCGCCGGGCCCGCTCGGACGGGGAGCGCAGGGCGACCGCGCCGCCGTCGCGCACGGCACGCCGGTGGGCGTCCATCAGCAGCAGGATGCCCGCCGCGTCGATCGTGTCGCAGTCGGCCAGGTCGACGACGATCTGCTGGGGACGCAGTGCCAGCGCCTCCTCGAGAAGGCGGTTCACCTCCGGTGCGGCCTGCGCATCCAGATCCCCCTTGACCTGCACTTCCACCAGCGGCACTGCCTGTGCCGCGGTCGCCGGGACCATGTCTTCCACCTGGGTACCTCCTTGCCGGTGAGTGCAGCCATTCCCCACCCGGCGCGCAGATAACCCTGGAAACGATGACAGTTGTGTGACAAATCCCCAAGCGGGGGCGGGCCACCCGGTGTCACCGGGCGGCCGGCCCCCCAGAACTACGGGCTGACCAGGTCGAACTGCTCCCATGGGCCGATCGAGGTGCGGTTGGCGATCAGTGCCGCCGCGCCGCCGTTCTCTGCGACGACGTACTTCCCGTTGGCCTGGGCCCGCAAACTCACCGAGCCGTTGGAGTTTCGGATCAACGCGAAGGTCTCCCAGCCGCCGATCGCGGTCCGGTTGGCGATCAGCGGGTTCGCACCCGCGTTGTCCGCGCACACGTAACGCGCGTTGACCAGGGCGCGCAGCGCGATGTTGCCGCTGCCCCGGTCGACCATCTCGAACCGCTCGGCGGTGCCGGCGGCGGTGGCGCTGGCGATCAGCGCGCCCGCCCCACCGCTGGGGGCGGTGACGAACTTGTTGTTGGCCCGTGCGCGCAGGCTGATCCCGGCGGGCGGGGGCGTGCCGGGGGAGCAGTCGGCGGCGACCGCCCCGGCGGCGATCTGGATGCCGCCGAGCAGCATGCGGGTGAAGTTGCTGTCGGTGTAGCTGGCCTCGGTGTGGCCGAGGCCGGTGTACCAGGCCCGGCCGCCGCCGTAGTTGGCGCACCAGGTGATCGGGTGGTCGCCCATGTTGCCGCCGGTGTAGCTGCCCTCGTTGAGGTTCATCAGCACGCGTACGGCCGAGCGCGGGTTGGTGCGGTAGTTGTACCACTCGTCGCTGCGCGTCCAGGTCGTCGGCAGGTGTGCCGTGGAGGCGTTGACCGGGGCTTCGACCCGCACCTGGGCGTTCTGGATGGCCGGGTGGGAGTGGAAGTACGCCCCGACCAGCCCGCCGTACCAGGGCCAGTCGTACTCGGTGTCGGCGGCGGCGTGCACGCCGACGTAGCCGCCGCCGGCCGCGATGTAGTTCTGGAACGCGGTCTGCTGGGTCGCGTTGAGCACGTCACCGGTCGTCGACAGCCAGATCACGGCCTGGAACTGGGCCAGGTTGGCCGCGGTGAACTGGCCCGCGTCCTCGGTGGCGGTCACCGTGAAGCCGTTGGCGCTGCCCAGCGCCTGGATCGCGGCGATGCCGTTGGGGATGGACGAGTGGCGGAAGCCGGCGGTCTTCGAGAAGACCAGCACTTTGGTCAGCGGGGCGGCCGACGCGGCGGTCGCCGGCGCGAACAGCGTCGTCGCCAGGACCGTGACCAGGCCGGCGACCAGGGACAGTACGCGTTTTCGCATGGGGCTCGCTCCTTCGATGAGGGTAGCGCGGTGGGCGGGGTCGGACCGGCGGACGCCGTGCGGCGCGCTGGTCTGACCGGCCGTACACGCGGGCGAGGGCCAGCGGGGGTTCGGCGACCAGACATGACACGTCCTCGGGTCGGGGGCGCGGGCACGCCCCTGCTGACGGCATTCCCGGGTTCTCACCCGCGAACCGGAGCCGGTCGCCGAAACACGGATCCGATATCTATCGACGTCGAATCCTATAGGAATCGCTCCGGCAGCGGAAGGCTGCCGCGACAACTTTCCTCGACAGGGACCCTCCGATTTGCTCATGAGGCCAGAACTTTTGCTAGATCTAGAAAAAGTAAGGGTTTCTATCTAGAAACTTTTGCAGATCTAGATTTAATATGGCCGCCACGAACGCGTTACAGGAGGTCCTGTGCGTACTGGTATCTGGCTCGTCGGCGCCCGCGGCTCGGTCGCGGTCACCAGCATCGTCGGCGCGCTGGCGGTGCGGGCCTCGCTCGCCGACCCGGTCGGCTGCGTCACCGAACTGCCCCCGCTGCGCCATCCGGCGCTGCCGGCCCTCTCCGAACTGGTCTTCGGCGGCCACGACGTGTCCTGTGTGGGCCTGGTCAAGAAGGCCCACGCACTCGTCGCCGCCGGCGTGCTGCCCGCGGCGGTGGTCGCCGCCGTCGCCGACGAGCTGGCCGCCGTCGAACCCGACGTGCGCCACGCGCCCGACGGGACCACCCAGCACGACACCATCACCCGCATCGCCGCCGACCTCGTCGACTTCCGCGAACGCCACGGGCTCGCCCGCGTCGTCGTGGTGAACGTGTCCTCGACCGAAGCCATACCCCCCGACCACCCCGCGTTCGCCGACGCCGCCGCGCTCGCCGCGGCGCTGCACCACGAGCACGTGCTGCCGCCCAGCGCCCGCTACGCCTACGCCGCGATCACCGCGGGCTGCTCCTACGTCGACTTCACCCCGTCCACCGGAGCCCGGCTGCCCGCGCTCGACCAGCTCGCCGCACGGCACGGCGTGCCGTACGCGGGCAGCGACGGCAAGACCGGCGAGACCCTGCTCAAGTCGGTGCTCGCGCCGATGTTCGCGATGCGCAACCTGCAGGTGCGGTCCTGGTCGGGCACCAACCTGCTCGGCGGCGGCGACGGCGCCACGCTGGCCCGGCCCGAGGCCAACGCGGCCAAGGTCGCCAGCAAGCAGCGGGTGCTGCGGGAGACGCTGGGCTACGAGCCGGAGGGGCAGACCCGCATCGACTACGTGCCCGACATCGGCGACCTGAAGACCGCCTGGGACCTCATCACCTTCAGCGGCTTCCTCGGCAGCCGCATGCGCCTGGAGTTCACCTGGCACGGCTGCGACTCGGCATTGGCCGCGCCGCTGGTGCTGGACCTGGCCCGGCTCACCGCCGCCGCGCACGCCCAGGGCCTGTCCGGCCCGCTGCCGCAGCTGGCCTTTTTCTTCAAGGACCCGATCGGCCAGGTGCCGCACGGCCTGGCCGAGCAGTGGCGTGACCTGTGCGAGTGGGTGCAGGGCTGGGACGGCCGTGCCGATCCGCGCCCGGGCGTGGAGGGCTCCGGCGCGGGCGGCGGATCCGGCTCAGCCGGGCACCAGGACCTGGGCGACCAGCCTGGCGCGCGGGCGCAGGCCGAGCCGGGCGAGGGCCGTCATGAAGCTGCGTGACCTGGCGCAACTCGTGCGAGCCCCGGCCGCGCTGTCGGTGCCCGGGGACGCGGTCGCGGGCGCGACCGCGGCGGGCACGCTGGACGCGCGCACCGCCGGCATCGCGGCCGCGTCCGTGTGCCTGTACTGGGGCGGCATGGCCGCCAACGACTGGGCCGACCGGGAACTCGACGCCGTCGAGAGGCCCGAGCGGCCGATCCCGTCCGGGCGGATCAGCCCCGATACGGCGCTGGCCATCGCGGGCGGCCTGACCGTGGCCGGGCTGGCCCTGGCCGCGGCCAGCGGCGGAAAGCGCACCCTGGCCACGGCGGGGCTGCTCGCGGGCGCGGTGTGGGCGTACGACATCAGGTGGAAGAACTCCCCGGCCGGGCCCGCCGGCATGGCGCTGTGCCGGGGACTGGACGTGCTGCTCGGCGCGAGCACCGGCGACCTGCGCAAGGCCGCCCGCCCGGCGCTGGCCGTCGCCGCGCACACCTACGCCGTCACCGCGCTGTCGCGGCGGGAGGTCAGCGGCACCGACCGGGTGCTGCCCGCGCTGACCATGACCGCGACCGCGGCGGTGGCCACGCATGCCGCGGGCCGCAGTGGCGGCTGGCTGCCCGCGGTGCTGGCGGGCTGGTACGCCACCCGCTTCGGCAAGGCCCAGCGCGAGGTGCTGCGGCACCCCGACGCGGGCCGGGTGCGCGCCGCGGTCGGGGCGGGGATCACCTCGCTGCCCGCGCTGCAGGGAGCACTCATCGCACGGGACGGGAAACCGCTGGTCGGAGCCGTGGTCGCGACCGCCGCCCCGGCCGCGGCCAAGCTCGCGAGGAAGGTGTCAGCGACATGAGCCTGCGCTTCGGCTACGGCACCAACGGATTCGCCAACCACCGGCTGGCCGACGCGCTCGACGTGATCGCCGAACTGGGCTACGCGGGCGTCGCGCTGACGCTGGACCACGCGCACCTGGACCCGTACGCCCCCGACGTGAAAGATCAGGTCGCCCGGACCGCGCGGCTGCTCGCCGAGCGCGAGCTGGCCGTGGTCGTGGAGACCGGGGCGCGCTACCTGCTCGACCCGCGGCGCAAGCACGCGCCGACCTTCCTGCACGACGACGCCCACCGGCGGGTCGACTTCCTGAAGCGGGCGATCGACATCGCGGCGGGGTTGAACGCCGAAGCGGTGTCGTTCTGGGCCGGGGTGCGCCCGGCGCACGTGTCGACCGAGGTCGCCTGGCAGCTGCTGGCCGAGGGCTGCACCGAGGTCGTCGGCCACGCGGCCGAGCGCGGTGTCGCCGCGGGCTTCGAGCCCGAGCCGGGCATGCTGGTCGAGACGCTGGCCGACTGGGCCCGGCTGCGCGAGCTGGTCGGCGCGGACCTCAAGCTGACCCTCGACATCGGGCACTGCCGCGCCAACGAGCCCGAAGACGTCGCCGAGTGCGTGCGTATCGCCGGGCCGCACCTGGTCAACGTGCAGATCGACGACATGCGCCGGGGCGTGCACGAGCACCTGGAATTCGGCGCGGGCGAGATCGACTTCCCGCCGGTGCTGCGGGCGCTGGCCGAGACCGGCTACCGCGGCCTGGTCGCCGTCGAGCTGCCCCGGCACTCGCACGCCGCACCCGACGTCGCCGCCCGCTCGCTGACCTTCCTGCGCGCCGCGCAGTGGCTCGGCGACGCGCTCGACCAGCTCGAACGCGACCCGGCCGCGATCGCGACGCTGCTGCCCGCGGCCCGCCGCAAGGTGGGGCGCGCCGCCGCCGAGGACGTCCGGGTCCGGCTGCTCGGCGCGGTCGCGCTCACCTCCGACGAGGCCGCGGAGCTGTACCGCTACGGCGACAACGACGAGAAGCGGGCGGTGCTGCTTGCCTGCCCGCAGCCGGACCTGGTCCGCGACGCGTTGCGCAGCAACGACACCCGGCTGGTGGCCGCCGCGCTCGGCCCCGCCGCCCGGGACCTGCCCGACGCCGAATGGCGCCAGGGCGTGCTCAAGAGCGTGTTCATGGGCCTGCCGCTGTCCGGCGTCGACGGACTGGCGCAGCGGGCCGACGCCGAGCTGGGCCGGATGCTCGCGGCGCTGCGCCGCGAGCGCGAGGCGGCCGGCCGCACCATGCCCGACGACGCCGTCGACCTCCTGGAGAGGCTGCATTGATGCGCATCTTCGATCCGCACATCCACATGACCTCGCGCACCACCGACGACTATGAGCGGATGGCGGCGGCCGGTGTGCGAGCGCTGGTCGAGCCGGCTTTCTGGCTCGGCCAGCCCCGCACCAACACCGGCTCGTTCACCGACTACTTCGACGCGCTCATCGGGTGGGAGCCGTTCCGGGCGAGCCAGTACGGCATCCGGCACCACTGCACCATCGCGCTGAACCCGAAGGAGGCCAACGACCCGCGCTGCCGCGAGGTGCTGGCCCTGCTGCCGCGCTACCTGGCGAAGGACCGGGTGGTCGCGGTCGGCGAGACCGGGTACGACTCGATGACGCCGGAGGAGGACGAGGTGTTCGCGGCACAGCTGGAGCTGGCCCGCGCGCACGAGCTGCCCGCGCTCGTGCACACCCCGCACCGGGACAAGGTCGTCGGCACCCGGCGCAGCCTCGACGTGGTCAAGGAGTCCGGCATCGACCCGGGGCTGGTCGTGCTCGACCACCTGAACGAGCCGACCGTCGGCGAGGTCGCCGGCAGCGGGTGCTGGATGGGCTTCTCCATCTACCCCGACACCAAGATGTCGCCCGACCGCATGGTCGCGATCCTGCGCGAGTACGGCCTGGAGCGGATGCTGGTCAACTCCGCCGCCGACTGGGGCAAGAGCGATCCGCTGCTCACCCTGCGTACGGGCGAGGCGATGCTGGCGGCCGGGTTCAGCGACGACGACGTGGACCGGGTGCTGTGGCGCAACCCGGTCGAGTTCTACGGCCAGTCCGGTCGGCTCGACCTCGACGACGTGGCCACCGAGGGCGCCTTCGCGGGCAACTCGATCCTGCGCGGGGGTTCGTGATGCGGCTGCGCGACGCCGACGGTGCGACGGTGCACCTGGCGTACTGCACGAACGTGCACGCCGCGGAGGACTTCGCCGGGGTGCTGTCCCAGCTCGACCGGTTTGCGGTGCCGGTGCGCGAGCGCCTGGGCGTCGACCTGCTCGGGCTCGGCCTGTGGCTGGCCGCCCCGGTCGCCCGGGCGCTGGCCGAGCAGCCGCAGCTGCGGGCGCGGCTGCGGCGTGAGCTGACCGCGCGCGGGTTGGAGACGGTGACCCTCAACGGTTTCCCGTACCAGGCCTTCCAGGCGCCGGTGGTCAAGCACGACGTGTACCTGCCGGACTGGACCGACCCGCGGCGGCTGCGCTACACCCTGGACCTGGCCCTGGTGCTGGCCGAGCTGCTGCCCGACGACGCGGCCCGCGGCTCCATCTCGACGCTACCGCTGGCCTGGCGCGAGCCGTGGGACCGCCGGCGCTTCCGGGCCGCCAAGGCGCAGCTCGACGAGCTGGCCGCGGGCCTGGCCCGGGGCGAGCGCCCGATCCGGGTCGCGCTGGAGCCCGAGCCCGGCTGCGTGGTCGAGTCCACCGACCAGGCTGTCGCGGCGCTGTCCGCGGTGGCCAGCGAGCACCTGGGCGTCTGCGTCGACCTGGCGCACCTGGCCTGCGGCTGGGAGGACCCGGTCGACGCGGTCGCCAAGCTGAAGGCGGCCGGGGTCGCCGTGGTCAAGGTGCAGGTGTCGCAGGCCCTGGAGGTCGAGGACCCGGCGGCGGCCCGGCAGGTGCTCTCGGCGTACGCCGAACCGCGTTTCCTGCACCAGACCCGCAGCTCGGCCGGCGAGCGCTTCGACGACCTGCCGCAGGCGCTGGCCTCCGACGCCCCAGGGCCGTGGCGCATCCACTTCCACGCGCCGCTGCACGCCGCCGCGCTCGACCCGCTGCGCACCAGCTCCACGGTGCTGCGCGAGGGCCTGGCGGCGCTGCTGACCAGCAGCGACTGCGACCACTTCGAGGTCGAGACGTACACCTGGGACGTGCTGCCGCCATCGGCCCGTCCCGCCGACGACGCCGGGCTGGCCGAGGGCATCGCCGCCGAGCTCGCCTTCGCCCGCGACCAGTTCGCCGCCCTGGGGGTCTCCTGATGAGCAAGCCACTCGTCGTGCTGAACGCGGTCGGGCTGACGCCCCGGCTGCTCGCGCACATGCCGCGGCTGCGGGCCGCGTTCGCGAACGGGTTCACCGCCCGGCTCGACCCGGTCGTGCCCGCGGTGACCTGCTCGGTGCAGGCCACCTTCCTCACCGGCGAGACGCCGGCCGGGCACGGCGTCGTCGGCAACGGCTGGTACTTCCGCGACCTCGGCGAGGTGCTGCTGTGGCGGCAGAGCCACGCGCTGGTCGGCGGGGAACGGGTCTGGGACGCGATCCGCCGCGACCGGCCCGGCTACACCGTGGCCAACATCTGCTGGTGGTATGCCATGGGCGCGGACGTGAACTGGACGATCACGCCCCGGCCCATCTACCGGGCCGACGGCCGCAAGGACCCCGACTGCTACACCATTCCGGCCGAGCTGCACGACGAGCTGCCGACGTTCCCGCTGTTCAGCTACTGGGGGCCGGGCGCGGGCATCGCCTCGACGGCCTGGATCGCCGCGGCCGCCGTGCACGTGATGGCGACCCGCAACCCCGACCTGACCCTGGTGTACGTCCCGCATCTCGACTACGACCTGCAGCGCTTCGGCCCGTCCGCGCCGCAGGCCGCCGCCGCTGCCGCCGAGCTGGACGAGACCCTCGGCCCGCTGCTCGACGCGGCCGCCGCCCGCGGTGCGGCCGTCGTCGCGCTGTCGGAGTACGGCATCACCGACGTCAGCCGCCCCGTGCACGTCAACCGGGCGCTGCGCGCCGCCGGGCTACTGCACGTGCACACCCAGGACGGCATGGAATACCTGGACCCGTGGACCTCGCGGGCCTTCGCGGTCGCCGACCACCAGGTCGCCCACGTGTACGTGCGCGACCCCGCCGACGTCGCCGCGGTCGCGAAGCTGTGCGCCGAGCTGCCCGGCGTCGGGCAGGTGCTCGACGAGTCCGGCAAGGCCGGGCAGGGTCTGGACCACGAGCGCAGCGGTGAGCTGGTGCTGCTGGCCGAGCCGGACTCCTGGTTCACCTACTACTACTGGCTCGACGACGCCCGCGCGCCGGACTTCGCCACCCACGTGGAGATCCACCGCAAGCCCGGCTACGACCCGGCGGAGCTGCTGTTCGACCCGGCCGGGCCGGGTGCGGCGAAGGGCCGCGCGGCCAAGGCGCTGGTGCGCAAGAAGCTCGGCATGCGATACCGGATGAACGTGGTCGGCCTGGACGCGGGCGCGGAGGCGATCCGCGGCTCGCACGGACTGCTCCCGCCGGGTGCCGACGACGCGCCCGTGCTCCTGTGCACCGACCCCGCGCCCGCGGTCGACCGCATCGCCGCCACCGACGTGAAGTCCCTGCTCCTGCGTTTGGCGGGCGGCCCGTCATGATGGGCCGCGCTCGACGCGCGGTGCCGCGCTTCTGCAGTTTCGGGGAAGGTGCGCGAATGCGCCCGGTCGATAGTGCAGTTTCCCCGAAACTGCAGTTCATCACTCGTGGAGCGCGGTGGTGGGAGGGGCGGGTGGAGTTCCCCTGTGGTGACTTTGCTCTGCACCCATTCGCTTGCTCTGCACCCACCGGCGCAACACGTGGCCGCCGGGTGAGTGGGCGGGTGCGGGCGGGAGGTGCGCCGTGACGCTCGCGCCTGCGCCCACGCCGTTGGCGGCGCGGATCGATGCGGTGCTGGCCGGGTTCGTGGACGGGCAGCGGTTGCTGTGGCCGGACGACGACCTGCGGCCGATGCTGGACACGGTGCGGCGGTTCATCCTGACCGGCGGCAAGCGGCTGCGTCCGGCGTTCTGCTACTGGGCCTGGCGCGGGGTGGCCGCGCCCGAGGAGCGGGGCGAGGACCAGGCGGCGGTGACCGCGGGCGCGGCGCTGGAGCTGTTCCACTGCTTCGCGCTGATCCACGACGACATCATCGACGCGGGCAGCCGCCGCCGCGGGCAGCCGTCCATGCACGAGGAGTTCGCGGCGGCGCACGCCCGGCAGGGCTGGCGCGGGGATGCGCGGTCGTTCGGGCGCAACACCGCGCTGCTCTGCGGGGACCTGTGCGCGATGTGGGCCGAGGAGCTGCTGGTGGGCTGCCCGGCCGCGCCGGGGCGGCTGGCGCAGGCGCAGCGGCTGTTCTCGGTGATGCGGGCCGAGGCGGTGGCGGGGGAGTACCTGGAGGTCGTGGCGCAGGCCAGGGGCGACTTCGGGTCCGGCGCGCGGGCGCGGGCGGCGCGCGTGGTGCAGCTGAAGACGGCGCGGTACTCGGTGGTGCGGCCGCTGCAGATCGGGGCCGTGCTGGCGGGGGCGAGCGACGCGGTGCTCGACGGGCTGGCCGCCTTCGGCGAGCCGCTGGGCGAGGCGTTCCAGCTGCGCGACGACGTGCTCGGAGTGTTCGGCGACCCGGCGCGCACCGGCAAGTCGGTGCTGGACGACCTGCGCCAGGCCAAGCCGACGACCCTGCTGGCAGAGGGCTTCGCGCGGGCGGATGCGCCGTCGCGTGCGGTGCTGTCGGCACATGTGGGGGATGAGCGACTCGGCGAGGCGGGCGCGGCGCGCGTGCGGGCGGTGCTGGCGGAGTCGGGGGCGCTGGCCGCGGTGGAGGAGCGGATCGCGGCGGCTCGGGCCGAGGCGCTGCGGGCGCTGGAGTATCTGGAGGTGGCGGGGGAGTCGCGGCAGGCGCTGGGGGCGCTGGCCGACTTCGTCGCGAGCCGGTCGGAGTGAGGTGACGCGGGCGCGGTCAGGTGACGGAACGCTGTGGTGACCAGCACGCAGAGGTGGGCGTGAACCGCGCGGAGGCAACAGGATCGCTCACATTTCCACTGAGGTCACCAATTTCGATATAAGCAGCGACATGTCTTAACCTGATCTTCATCTATCCTATAGGATATTTCATACACGGTCCGGTAACAGGCCGGAAACTCTGCCCCCACATTTCGCGGAGGTTTTCCCCCATGAACCTCAGCAAGTCGTTACGCCTGGCCCTGGCGGCGGTCCTCGCCGCAGGCCTGGGCGCGGCCGTCCCCGCCGCGCCCGCCCTGGCATCCCCGACCGATGCCGCGTTCAACTCCTCCACCGGCGCCCTCAACGTCAACTACGCCGGGTACCTGTCCAAGCACGACCTCGTCTACAACCGCCAGAACACCAACCCGCTGCACGGCCTGACCGTCGGCAACGGCCGCACAGGTGCCATGGTCTGGTCCCAGAACGGGATCACCGCGCAGGTGTCGGGCGTGGACCTGTCGCAGCAGTCGGCGTTCGCGGCCGGCATGCTCAACTTCAACACCAGCCCGGCCATCGACGCCGGGTCGAGCACCTTCCAGCAGCGGCTGTCGCTCTACGACGGCACGCTGACCACGAAGTACGACAGCAACCGCACCGTCACGATCATGGGCTCGCCCAACTCCGAGGTGATGGGCATCCACGTCGACGACACCCGTGGCGGGGTGTCCAGCGCGACCCTGGAGCTGAGCCTGTGGGACCCGAACGGGGTCTCCAACAGCGCCGACGTGCCCAACCTGACCACCTGGCGCACGGTGTCCACCGGCAGCGACAGCTCGGCCGCCTGGTTCAGCCGGGGCCAGGCCGACCCGAACAACTTCGGCTACACCTTCGCCGCCACCGTCGAGGGCGCGTCCTACAGCGCCTCGGTGGTCAACGGCACCCGGGTGCGGCTGAGCATCACCCCGACGTCGAGCTACACCATCTGGTTCACCGCGGCCAGCCGGATCAACTCGCCGAACCTCGACTCCGTCGCGCAGGCGAAGAACCAGCTCGCCTCGGCCAAGTCGACCGGGTACAACACCACGTTCACCAACTACAAGAACTGGTGGCACAACTTCTGGGGCAAGTCGTTCGTGCAGTACTCGAACTCCGCCGGCGACGCCGACTACCTGGAGAACGTGTACTACCTGTCCACGTACATGATCGCGGCGGGCGGGTACGGCAACTACCCGGTGCACTTCATCAACGGCGTGTTCCGGGCCACCGGCGACCAGACCAAGTGGAGCAACGGCTACTGGTACTGGAACCAGCGCGACGTCTACAACTCGTTCCTGGCCAGCAACCACACCGACATGATGGCGGTGTTCAACCGGCTCTACAGCCGCAACTACACGGCGCTGAAGGCGTACACGCAGACCAGGTACGGCACCGACTCGCTGTGGGTGCCCGAGACGATGGGCTGGGACGGCAACGCCCGTGGCACCGTCAACAGCGACTACGTCAACGACATCTACTCCACCGGCACCGAGGCCGCGTACAACATGTACCTGCAGTACCGGTACACCAACGACACCGCGTACCTGCAGAACACCGTGTACCCGTACATGAAGGACGCGCTGCGGTTCTACCAGAACCGGTTCCAGCTGATCAACGGCAAGTACCAGATGGTCAACAGCAACGCCCACGAGACCTACTGGGACGTGCGCAACGCGATCACCGACCTGGCCGCGGTCCGGCTGCTGGCCCCGCTGACCATCCAGGTCAGCACGCAGCTCGGCCTCGACAGCGGGCTGCGCGCGGGCTGGCAGAACCTGGTCGACAACCTCTGGGCGTACCAGGTGAGCAACAACGCCTGGCTGCCGCACGACCCGCCGACCTCGCCCACGCGCAACGGTGAGAACGTCTCGGCCGAGCTGATCTGGCCGTACGACCGCACCGGCATCGGCTACGCCGACTACAACACGGCGCTGAACACGTGGAACGTGCGGCCCAACCCGTACAGCAACGTGTGGGCCAACGACCACGCCCAGGCGGCCCGCCTCGGCCTGGGCGACCAGGCGTTCAACGGCATGCGGACCATGCTGCAGCGCTACCAGAACTACCCCAACGGCATGACCAACAACACCAACGGGGTGTTCGAGTACCTCGGCATCCACCTGGTCGCCATGAACGAGTCGCTGCTGCAGAGCTACAACGACAAGATCAGGGTGTTCCCCGCGCCGCCCAGCGCCTCCTCCTTCGTCGGCAAGTTCACCCTGCTGGCCAAGGACGGCTTCCTGGTCAGCTCGGAGCGCGAGGCCGGTGAGATCAAGTACGTCGGGCTGCGCAGCCAGTTCGGCAAGAACGCCACCGTGGTCAACCCGTGGGGCACCCAGCAGGTCCAGGTGCGCCGCACGTCCGACAACGCGATCATCACCACCTCCTCGGCGGCCGAGGTCGGCTTCGCCACCGCCGCGAACACGGTGTACGTGGTCGAGCGCACCGCCAAGCCGCTGAGCAACTACACGGCGACCACGCTGACCGGCACCGCCAACGACGGCCAGAAGTCGCTGCTCAACACGGCGTCGACGCTCGGGCTCGGCACGCCCGGCGGCGGCGGTGGCGGCGGGATGGTCAACGACACCGACCTGACCTACGACGCCGGCTGGTACCACACCACGGCCCGGGGCTACGGCGACTACAACGACGACACCCACCACACCAACACCGTCAACGCGGCGGCCTCGTACACCTTCACCGGCACCGGGATCGAGTACCTGTCCGAGCGCAACGGCGACATGGGCAACGTCGACGTCTACCTGGACAACGTGTTCCAGGCCAACGTCAACCTGTATGTCTCCGGCGCCCGGCAGGCGCAGGCGGTCGTCTGGTCCAAGACCGGGCTGAGCAACGGGCAGCACACCATCCGGATCGTCAACAAGGCCACGGCCGTGGCGATCGTGGACGCGCTGCGCATCACCACCGGCGGCACGCCCCCGGCCACCGGCTACGTCGCGCTGAAGGCGCAGGCCAACGGGCAGTACGTCACCGCGGCCAACGCCACCACGGCACTGATCGCCAACTCGACCACGGTCGGCACGGCGCAGCAGTTCCAGGTGAGCGACCTCGGCAACGGCAACATCGCGCTGCGCGCCCGGTCGAACAGCCAGTTCGTCTGCGCGGAGAACGCCGGCGCGAACCCGCTGCTGGCCAACCGGGCCTCGGCGGGCTCCTGGGAGACCTTCGCCCTGGTCCGCAACTCCGACAACACGGTGAGCCTGCGGGCCACCGTCAACAGCCAGTACGTGACGGCCGAGAACGGCGGAGCGGCCGCGCTCATCGCCAACCGCGCGTCCATCGGCCCCTGGGAGAAGTTCGAAATGATCACACTCTGACCGTCGCGGAGGGCCGGACCAGGTCCGGCCCTCCGCCTACGCCACTTCGGAGCCGAGCATTCGGCGACCCGGCTCCGAGCCGACCGTCCGGGTTCCCGCGCCTCGTGGGAGCCCGGTGGCCCGGACGGCACCGGGCGTTCCGCCTCCACGGGCGGCACGCGCGGACCGCCCGGACGCCCGACCCCGAGGGAACGCGTCATGGCACCCGTCGCCGAGATCCACCGTGCTCCGCGCCTGATCAGTGGCCGGTCGCCGGGACGGTCGTGCGCCCCTTCGGCCCCCGTCCCGCACCAGCCGACCCCCACTGATCCGGAGCGACCCATGCCTCGAAGTACCCGCCCGCGTCTTGCCGCGGGCCTGGCCCTGATGATGCTCGCGAGCGTGGCGGCAGCCGCCGTCACCGTCGTCGCCGACCCCACCCCGGCGGCCGCCGCGCCGCCGCCGACGTCCAGCTTCGAGAAGGTGAAGCTGGACGGCGGGCTGTCCATGGGCGAGCCGATCGAGCTGTCCGTGCTGCCCGACGGCAAGGTCCTCTACATCAACCGCGGCACCAGCTCCGGCGGCGGGCAGGTCCGGCTCTACAACCCGGCCACCAGCTCCACCACCGTGGCGCTGACGCTGCAGCTCGACGCCCGGTTCGAGGACGGCCTGATCGGCATCACGCTGCACCCGCAGTTCGCGACAAACCGGTGGGTGTACCTGTTCTACTCCCCAGTGGCCACGCCGCTGGTCAACCGGATCTCCCGGTTCACCTTCAACACGTCCACCAACGTGCTGGACGCGGCCAGCGAGACCAAGCTCATCGAGTGGCCCACCGAACGGCGGCTGTGCTGCCACTCCGCGGGCTCGATGACCTGGGACGGCAACAACAACCTCTACTTCGCGGTGGGCGACAACACCAACTCCGGCGGCGACTCCGCGGGCATGGCCCCCATCGACGAGCGCACCTCGCGCGACGCGCAGTACGACGCGCAGCGCACCTCGGGCAACACCAACGACCTGCGCGGGAAGATTAACCGCATCCACCCGGAGAACAACGGGACCTACACCATTCCGTCGGGCAACCTGTTCCCGGTGGGCACGGCCAACACCCGGCCCGAGATCTACACCATGGGCAACCGCAACCCGTACCGCATCTGGGTCGACAAGCAGGCCGGCAACACCCTGTACTGGGGCGAGGTCGGACCGGACGCCGGGGCGACCATCGCCAACCGGGGCCCGGCCGCCTACGACGAGTACAACCGCGCCACCGGTCCCGGCAACTACGGCTGGCCCTACTGCGGCGGCCCGAACGTCGCGTACAACGACTGGGACTTCGCGGCCAACGCCCCGCGCGGCTGGTTCCCGTGCGGCGGCAGCGCCGGCCCGGTCAACAACTCCCCCCGCAACACCGGCCTGCAGCAGCTCCCGCCGACCAAGGGGGCGCTGGTGTGGGAGCAGCACGGCGGCAGCCGCGAGTGGCCCGCGCTGGACAACCCGGGCGGCTGCGGCTCGCCCAACCACGCCGAGGTCTACCACTACAACCCGAACCTGAACTCCACGGTGAAGTGGCCGGCCTACTACGACAACAAGCTGATCATCACCGAGTACTGCCGCAACTGGATCAAGGAGGTCCAGTTCGACAACGGCAACCCGGTCACCGGCAACCCGACGATCATCGAGCCGGTGGTGTCCGGCATGCAGCTGGTGCACCCGATCGACATGGAGTTCGGCCCGGACGGGTCGCTCTACCTGCTCGAATACGGCAACGGCTACTTCTCCGGCGACGCCGCGGCGGGCCTGTACAAAATCAACTACGTGGCGGGCGGGCGCTCGCCGACCGCGGTCGCCACGGCCAACCGCGACAACGGGCTCGCCCCGCTCGCGGTCACGTTCTCCAGCGCGGGCAGCAGCGACCCCGACGGCGACCCGCTGACCTACGCCTGGGACTTCGACAGCAACGGCACCACCGACTCGACCGCGGCCAACCCGAGCTACACCTACACGACGGTCGGTGACAAGCGGGCCCGGCTGACGGTCAACGACGGCACCGGCCGGTCGGGCAGCGTCCAGATTCCCATCGTGGTCGGCAACAACCGGCCGGTGACGACGGTCGGCTCGATCCCCAACGGCGGCATCTACGGCTGGGGCGACGACGTCACCGCGACCGCGGCGTCCACGGACGCCCAGGACGGCACCATCGCCTGCGGCAACGTCGTCGTCCGGGTGGCCCTCGGGCACCAGGAGCACGCGCACGAGGAGGGCCAGGGCACCGGCTGCGGCTTCACCTTCAACACCGGCCCGATCCACGCCGGGCTCGACGCGGTGCAGTTCTTCGTGGTCCGCGGCAGCTACACCGACCGCGGCGCGACCGGCACCGTGCCGCTGACCGGCGAGCAGCAGCTCACCCTGTGGCCCAAGCAGTGGCAGGCCGAGCACTACGTGACCCTCAACGGGCCCAAGGTCGTCGACCAGGCCGCGGCCGAGGGCGGCAAGCGCCTCGGCGACATCCAGAACGGCGAGAGCGTACGCCACCACGGCGTCAGCCTGAAGGGCATCACCAGCGTCAAGGCGCGGGTCTCCTCGGCGGGGGCGGGCGGCGTGCTGTCCTTCCGGTACGACTCCACCACCGGCCCCGAGGTCGCCCGGATCACCGTGCCCGGCACCGGCGGCTGGGACAACTACACCGAGGTCACCGCCCCGGTCACCAGGCCCGACGACGGCACGCACGACCTGTACCTGGTGTTCGCCGGGACCGGCACCGGCGCGCTGTACGACGTGGACAGCTACACGTTCGTCGGCAGCGGCGTGGGCAGCACCCCGCCCGGCGGCGGCCAGGACCTGGCGCAGGGCCGCCCGGTGACCGCGTCCAGCACCGAGGCCGGGGCCAATGTGGCCGGCAACGCGGTCGACGGCAACGCCGCCACCCGCTGGAGCAGCCTGTACGCCGACCCACAGTGGATCACCGTGGACCTCGGCGCCTCGTACAACCTCAACCGGGTCCGGATCAACTGGGAGGCCGCGTTCGGCCGGGCGTACCGGGTCGAGGTGTCGCCGGACAACAGCGCGTGGACGTCGATCTTCTCAACCACGACCGGCGACGGCGGGGTCGACGACCTCAACGTCACCGGCACGGGTCGCTACGTACGCGTCTACGGCACCCAGCGCGGCCTGACCCAGTACGGCTACTCGCTGTGGGACCTGAACGTCTACGGGTCCCCGGCGAGCGGCGGGAGCCTGCTGTCGCGCAACCGCCCGGTGACGGCGTCCAGCACCGAGGCCGGGGCCAACGTCCCCGCGAACGTGGTCGACGGCAGCACCACCACCCGGTGGAGCAGCCTGTACGCCGATCCGCAGTGGATCACCGTGGACCTGGGCCAGACCCGCAGCGTCAGCCGGGTCGTCCTGAACTGGGAGACCGCGTACGCCACGGCCTACCAGGTGCAGGTCTCCAACGACAACAGCAGCTGGACCACGGTCTCGTCCACCACCACCGGCAACGGCGGCGTGGACGACCTGGCCGTGTCCGGCTCCGGCCGCTACGTGCGGATCAACGGCACGGCGCGGGCCACCCAGTGGGGCTACTCGCTCTGGGAGTTCGACGTCTACGGGTCCTGACCCTCTCGCGCCGGAGGCGGCCGTCCGTCGCCTCCGGCGCCACTTCGAAGGAGCAACGATGCGCAGAAGGTTTCTGTCCCTGCTCACCGGCCTGGCCCTGGCGGTCGGGTCGGCGGCGCTGGCGCTGCCTGCCACGGCGCAGGCGGCGCCGCTGACCAAGGTGCTGGTCTTCTCCAAGACGGCCGGCTTCCGCCACTCCGCCATCCCCAACGGCATCGCCGCGATCCAGGCGCTGGGCACCGCCAACGGCTTCACGGTCACCGCGACCGAGGACGCCGCCCAGTTCACCACCGCCAACCTCGCCCAGTACCAGGCGGTCATCTGGCTGTCGACGACCGGCGACGTGCTCAACGCGACGCAGGAGGCCGCGTTCCAGAGCTACATCGCCTCCGGTGGCGGCTACGTCGGCGTGCATGCCGCGGCCGACACCGAGTACGACTGGGCCTGGTACGGCGGCCTGGTCGGGGCGTACTTCTCCTCGCACCCGGCGACCCAGCAGGCGACCATCCGGGTCGAGGACCGGTCCAACATCTCCACCTCGCACCTGCCGCCGACCTGGACCCGCACCGACGAGTGGTACAACTACCGCGCCAACCCGCGGGCCAACGTCAAGGTGCTGGCCAGCCTGGTCGAGTCGTCGTACACCGGCGGCACCATGGGCGACCACCCGATCACCTGGTGCCAGAACTACGGCGGCGGGCGCTCCTGGTACACCGGCCTCGGCCACACCGAGGAGACGTACGCCGACGCGAACTTCCGCACCATGCTGCTCGGCGGCATCCAGATCGCGGCCGGGTCCAAGCCCGCCGACTGCCGCCCGGAGACCGGCTACACCGCCATCTTCGACGGCACCCAGAACAGCCTCAACCAGTGGCGGATGGCCGGACCCGGCGGGTTCACCCTGGCCAACGAGACGCTGACCTCGTTCGGCGGCATGGGCCTGCTGTGGTTCCCGGTCCGCACCTACAGCAACTACTCGCTCAAGGTCGACTGGATGATGCCGGGCGACGACAACGGCGGCGTGTTCATCGGCTTCCCGGACCCCCTCAACGACCCGTGGGGCCCGGTCAACGCCGGGCACGAGATCCAGATCGACGCCACCGACGCCGATCCGAGCCGCACCACCGGCAGCGTGTACAGCTTCCAGGCGCCCAACACCACCGCCCGCGCGGCGGCGCTCAACCCGCCGGGGCAGTGGAACACCTACGAGATCGGGCTGCACGGCCAGCGGGTCGAGATCTGGCTCAACGGCGTGAAGATCAACGACTACAACAGCACCCGGGCCATCGCCACGGGCTACATCGGCGTGCAGAACGACGGCACCGGCGCGGACATCAACTACCGCAACATCCGGATCAAGACCGACGGCACCCAGCCGCCGGCCACCGACATCGCCCAGGGCAAGCCCGTCACCGCCTCCAGCACCGAGGCGGGCGGCAACGTCGCGGCCAACGCCGTGGACGGCAACGCCGCCTCCCGCTGGAGCAGCCTCTACACCGACCCGCAGTCGATCACCGTGGACCTCGGCCAGTCGTACAACCTGACCCGGGTGCGGCTGAACTGGGAGACCGCCTACGGCCGGGCGTACCAGCTCCAGACCTCGCCGGACAACAGCACCTGGACCACCGTCTACTCCACCACCACCGGCGACGGCGGCGTGGACGACGTGACAATGACCGGCACCGGCCGCTACGTGCGCATGAACGGCACGGCGCGGGCCACCCAGTGGGGCTACTCGCTGTGGGACTTCAACGTCTACGGCACCCCCGCCGGGACCGGGCCGGTCCTGCTGTCGCGCAACCGTCCGGTGACGGTGTCCAGCGTGGAGCCCGGCAGCGCGCACAACGGCGCCAACGCCGTCGACGGCAACACCGGCACGCGCTGGGGCAGCGCCTACGCCGACCCGCAGTGGATCTCGGTCGACCTCGGCGCGAGCAAGAGCATCAGCCGGGTCCGGATCAGCTGGGAGGCCGCCTACGGCCGGGCGTACCAGATCCAGACGTCCCCGGACAACGCCACCTGGACCACCGTCCACTCCACCACCACGAGCGACGGCGGCGTCGACGACGTCAACGTGACCGGCACCGGCCGCTACGTGCGCGTCAACGGCACCCAACGCGCCCTCACCCAGTACGGCTACTCGATCTGGGAGCTGGACGTCTACGGCAGCTGAGTAGACCCCTTCCCCGTCCCACCCCCGGCGCGCACGCCCCCGCGCGCCGGGGCACCCCACCCCTCGGAAGGAACCCCATGAGAAAGATTCCACGGTGGCGGCTGTGGTTCACCGCCGCCGCCACCCTCGCCGCGAGCGTCGCGGTGTCCGTCACGGCGGGCGCGCCCGCCGCCCAGGCCGCGCCGATCCCGGCCGCCGACTACCAGCAGGTGTCGCTGGCCACCGGCTCGGCCGAGCTGGGCGAGCCGATGTCGCTGGCGGTGCTGCCCAACCGCTCGGTGATCCACACCGCCCGGGACGGCACGATCCGGGTCACCGACGTCAGCGGCAACACGAAGCAGGCCGCCAAGCTGTCGGTGTACACCCATGACGAGGAGGGTCTGCAGGGCATCGCGGTCGACCCGAACTTCGCCACCAACCGCTACATCTGGGTGTACTACTCGCCGCCGCTGAGCACCCCCGGCGGCGACGCCCCGGTCACCGGCACCGCCGCGGACTTCGCGCCGTGGAAGGGCCACCTGCGGCTGTCCCGGTTCACGCTCAACGCCGACGACACCGTCAACGTCGGCAGCGAGCGCATCACGCTGCAGGTCGACAACGACCGCGGCCAGTGCTGCCACGTGGGCGGTGACATCGACTTCGACTCCGCCGGCAACCTGTACCTGACCACCGGCGACGACACGAACCCGTTCGAGTCGGCCGGCTACAGCCCGATCGACGAGCGCACCAACCGCAACCCGCAGTTCGACGCGCAGCGGTCCTCGGGCAACACCAACGACCTGCGCGGCAAGCTGCTGCGCATCAAGCCGCAGGCCGACGGCAGCTACACCATCCCGTCGGGCAACCTGTTCGCGCCGGGCACCGCCAACACCCGGCCCGAGATCTACGCGATGGGCTTCCGCAACCCGTTCCGGATGAGCGTGGACAAGGCCACCGGCGTCGTCTACCTCGGCGACTACGGCCCGGACGCGGGCACCACGGACGCCAACCGCGGCCCCAACGGGCAGGTCGAGTTCAACCGGATCACCTCGGCGGGCAACTACGGCTGGCCGTACTGCACCGGCACCAACACCACCAGCGAGACGTACAACGAGTGGAACTTCTCCACCAACACCACCGGCGCGAAGTACAACTGCGCCGGCGGCCCGGCCAACAACTCGTTCCGCAACACCGGCCAGGCCACGCTGCCCGCGGCCCGTGCCAGCTGGATCCGCTACGGCGGCGACGCGGGCACCCCGCCGGAGTTCGGCGGCGGCTCCGAGTCGCCGATGGGCGGCCCGGTGTACCGGTTCAACGCGTCGTCGACCTCGACGGTGAAGTTCCCGCAGTCCATGGACGGGCGCTACTTCGCCGGTGAGTACGGCCGCCGCTGGATCAAGGCGATCGCGGTCAACGGCGACGGCACGCCCGGGGAGATCTCGGCGTTCCCGTGGACCGGCACCCAGGTCATGGACATGGCGTTCGGCCCCGACGGGGCGCTGTACGTGCTCGACTACGGCACCGGCTCCAACAACCAGGGGCTGTTCCGGGTCGAGTACATCGGCGGCGGCAACCGCAGCCCGGTCGCGGTGGCCTCGGCCAACAAGACCTCCGGCCCGAGCCCGCTGACCATCAACTTCTCCTCGGCGGGCAGTTCCGACCCCGAGGGCGGGGCGCTGACCTACCTGTGGACGTTCGGCGACGGCACCACGTCGACGGCGGCCAACCCGACCAAGACGTACAACACCAACGGGACGTACACCCCGACCCTGAAGGTCACCGACCCGGGCGGCCTGTCCGGCACGGCGAGCCTGGTCGTCACGGTCGGCAACGCCGCCCCGACGATCAACCTGACCGCGCCCGGCAACGGCCAGCTGTTCACCTTCGGTGACACGGTGTCGTTCAACGTCAGCGTCAGCGACCCGGAGGACGGCGCGATCAACTGTGCCCGGGTGACGGTGACGTACTCGCTCGGCCACGACAGCCACGCCCACCAGATCACCTCGAAGACGGGCTGCACGGGCACCATCACCATCCCGGTCGACGGCGAGCACGACGCCGCGGCGAACATCTTCGGCGTCATCGACGCCAGCTACACCGACAACGGCGGGCTGACCTCGCGCAGCACCCGCACCCTGCAGCCGAAGAAGCGCCAGGGTGAGCACTACGCCACGACCTCGGGCGTGCAGCCGGCCGACCACGCGGCGGCCGAGGGCGGGCGCACCGCCGGCTACATCGAGAACAACGACTGGATCGCGTACACGCCGTACATCGTGGGCAACGCGACCCAGATCAGCGTGCGGGCCTCCTCGGCGGGCGCGGGCGGCACCATCGAGGTGCGCACCGGCTCGGCCACGGGCACCCTGCTCGGCACCGTCACCGTGCCGGTGACCGGCAGCTGGGAGACGTTCACCAACGTCACCGCCAACCTGACCGGCGCGCCGTCCGGCTCGACCACGCTCTACCTGGTGTTCAAGGGCGGCGCGGGCAACCTGTTCGACGTGGACTCGTTCACCTTCACCACCGGCTCGGCACCGAGCAACCCGGTGGTCGCGTGGCGGGCCCGAGCCAACACCCGGTACGTGACCGCGGCCAACGCCACCACGGCGCTGATCGCCAACTCCGCCACCATCGGCACCACGCAGCTGTACGACCTGGTCAGCCTGGGCGGCGGCAACTACGCCCTGCGGTCGAAGGCGAACAACATGTTCGTCTGCGCGGAGAACGGCGGCGCGAACGCGCTGCTGGCCAACCGGGCCACGGCCGGGTCGTGGGAGACGTTCACGCTGGTCAACAACTCCGACGGCAGCGTCAGCCTGCGGGCGACGGTCAACGGGATGTACGTCGTCGCCGAGAACAACGGGGCCGAGCCGCTCATCGCCAACCGGACTGCCATCGGCCCGTGGGAGAAGTTCGACCTCGTCACGCAGTGAACCTGATCGACCCGGAAGGGAAAAGATCATGAAACGCATCAGGCGGACCTGGTCCGTCCTGCTGCCGGCCGTCGGGCTGGCGCTGGCGCTCGCGGGGTCACCCGCGGCGTCGGCGCCCCCGCCGGTGGCGGCACCCGTCACCGCGGCGGCCCAGGCGGCCGCCGCGCCCCTGGCGTCCAACGTGCACATCTTCTACTACTCCTGGTACGGCAGCCCGGCCGTGAACGGCTCCTACCGGCACTGGCAGCAGGGCGGCTTCACCCCGCCGAACGCGATCGGGGCGAACCTGTACCCGAAGCTCGGCGCGTACGACTCCGGCGACCACGCCGGGGCCGTCAACCAGCACATGGCCTGGATCGCCCAGGCCGGGGTCGGCGTGATCGTCTACAGCTGGTGGGGACAGAACTCCTACGAGGACCGCCTGGTCCCCGGGGTGCTCAACGCCGCCGCCCAGTACGGCATCAAGGTCGCCTGGCACCTGGAGCCCTACGCCGGGCGCACCGCGGCCTCCACCGTCGCCGACGTCAACTACCTCAACAGCCGCTACGGCTCGCACGCGGCCTACTACCGCGACGCCGCGCACGGCAACCGGCCCGCGTTCTACGTGTTCGAGAGCCTGCGCATCACCGACTGGGCCCCGATCGCGCCGCTGCGCAGCGGCAACATCATCCTCGCGCAGACCACCGACACCTCGAAGGTGGCCGGCTTCGGCGGGATGTACACCTACGACGCGATCGCCGGCGCGAGCGCGCCGGGGTGGTCCAACGCGAGTGCCTTCTGCAAGGCCAACGGGCTGGTCTGGGCCCCGTCCGTGGGACCCGGCTACCTCGACGACCGGGCGGTGCCCGGCAACACCACCCCGACGCTCGGGCGCGACAACGGGGCGACGTACGACCGCGAGTGGGGCAACGCCCTGGCCGCGGCCAACGGCGGCCCGCCGACCTGGGTGTCGATCACCTCGTTCAACGAGTGGCACGAGGGCTCGGTCATCGAACCGGCGAGCGCCAATCCGCCGGCGGGTAACGGTTACCAGACCTTCTCGGGCGCGTACGGCCTCACCGGGGCCGCGGCCGAGACGGCCTACCTGACCCGCACGAAATACTGGGTGGACCGCTACAACCCGCCACCGCCCACGACCTCGACGGTGGTGAGCCTGCGCGCCCGGGTCAACAACCGGTACGTGGCGGCGGAGAACGCGGGCGCGGCCCCGCTCATCGCCAACCGCACCGCGGTCGGCCCGTGGGAGCAGTTCGACCGGGTGGACCTCGGCGGCGGCCTCGTCGCGCTGCGCGCCCGGGTGAACAGCCGGTTCGTGCACGCCGACAACACCGCCCCGCTGATCGCGAACGCGACGGCGTCCGGGGCGTGGGAGACGTTCCGGGTGGTGGCCAACAGCGACGGCAGCGTCAGCCTGCTGGCCACCGCGAACAACCGGTACGTCTCGGCCGAGAACGCGGGCGCGGCGGCGCTGGTCGCCAACCGCACCGCCATCGGCGGATGGGAGAGGTTCGACATCATCCCGAGTTGATCCGGTTCGACCACCATCATGGACTTCGCCGTCGCCGCGGATGTTACGCGGCGGCGGCGAAGCCTTGCCTAGAAAGCGTTTCCGGATTTCCATGTTCGATCAGTGTCGTTACGGATCAGGGGTTGACTGCGGCAACGTGACCGAGTAAACATCTAGGAAATATCCTATAGGATTTCGACAGCTCGAAGTGCCTGACTAGGGAAGGAACTCGGCATGAGGCCGTTTGTTCGACTGGGCTCCACCGTCGGCGTGCTCGCTTTGGTGATCGCGGCGGCGGCCTGCACCAAGAAGGAAGAGACCCCCGAGGGCGGCGCGACCGCGCTCACCGCGGCGCAGGTCAAGGTGGCGCTGGTGCCCGGCGGCGCGCACCCGTACTTCCAGCCGTGGAAGGACGCGGGCGGCAAGGCCAAGACCGACTTCGCCTTCGGCGACGTCACCTTCAACGAGACCGCCGGCTGGGACCAGACCAAGCAGAACGACGTGCTCACCTCGCTGGCCGCCCAGGGCTACAACGCCTTCGGCATCTTCGGCGTCGCGCCGGAGAGCATCAACTCCACCTTCGAGAACCTCAAGAAGCAGGGCTTCCACGTCGGCTCGCTGGCGTCCTGCCCCGCGGGCGACAAGAACCTGGCCGACTTCTGCCTGTCCACCGACGTGCAGGAGGCGGCGTACAAGGCGGCGAAGGCGGCCGTCGACGCCATGGGCGGGCAGGGCAACCTGGTCCACCTGACCGGCAACAAGGTCGACTCCAACACCCAGCGCCGCATCGCGGGCGTGCAGAAGGCCGTCGACGAGACCGGCGGCAAGGTCAAGCTGCTGGACACCATCACGGACATCGACAAGGACCTGCAGACCGCGCAGAAGGCCGTCGCCGACCTGCTGGCCGCCAAGGGCAGCCAGGTCAACGCGATCGTCACCACCGCCTACAACCCGGCCGTGGCCGCGGCGGGCGGCGTCAAGCAGGCCAAGCTGCCGATCAAGGTGATCGCCATCGACGACGACCCGACCATCATCGCGGGCATCAAGGCCGGCGAGGTCGCCGCGACCGTGCTGCAGAACCCGGTGGGCCAGGCCTACGTCGGTTCGTACGCACTGGTCAAGCTGTCCGAGGGCTGCACCATGGCCACCCCCGGTGTCATCATCGACTCCGGTTCGTTCGTGGTCACCACGGCCAACGTCGCCACCTACGACAACGACCGCGCGGCCAAGACCACCTCGCTCAAGTCCGACTTCGACAGCAAGTACCTCACCTGCGCCAAGTAAGCCGCCGACGGCCGGAGCGAGCGGTATCCGCTCCGGCCACCGGCGACGCGCCCCGGCCCACCCCCACGCGGCCGGGGCGCGTTCGCGCCGATCGCGACGCGCCACACCCCCGGAGAGTGCAGTGAAGCAAGAGGACACCACCACCCCCGAGCAGCCGCGGCCGCCCGCGCGGCTGCCGCTGTGGGCCAACCCCCGCATCGGGCTCGTCGTGCTGCTGATCGCGCTGATCGCGCTGTTCACCACGCTGCGCCCCGCCTTCCTCAACACCCAGCTGACGCTGGTGCCCATGCAGGCCGACATCAGCGTGTACGCGGTGGTCGGGCTCTCCCAGCTCGCCGTGCTCTCCCTGGGCCACATGAACATGGCCGTGGGCCGCATGGCCGCGATGAGCGCCTTCGCCTCCGGCCTGCTGCACGACCGCCTCGACGCGCCGCTGATCCTGGCCCTGGCCGGGGGCCTGGCCATGGGCGCGCTGCTCGGCGCGCTGGCCGGGCTCATCATCTCGCGCACCGGCGTGAACTCGTTCGTGGTCACCCTGGCCCTGGACTTCGCCCTGATCGGCCTGGTCTCGCTGCTCTACGCCAGCTTCACCGACGGCGTGGCCTTCAACGGCCTGCCCGCGGGCATGTCCGCGCTGCGCACGGACACGTTCGCCGACTACTGCGCCGGTGACGTGTGCGGGCCGGAGATCCCGCTGCTCGCCCCGATCGCGCTCGTCGCGGTCCTCGTGGTGGGACTGCTGTTCCGGTGGTCCCGGACCGGACGCGAGGTGCTGATGGCCGGCTCCAACGCCAAGGCCGCCGAGCTGTCCGGCATCCCGGTGCGGCTGCGCACGGTCCAGGCGCACGCGCTGTCCGGCCTGCTCGCCGGGCTCGCCGGGTTCCTGCTGTCGGCCAACAACGGCGCCTTCTCCGCGGGCGTCGGCGACGGCTTCCTGCTGCCGTCCTTCCTCGCCCCGGTGCTCGGCGGCACGCTGCTGGTCGGCGGCGCGGTGAGCGTGCTCGGCACGGTGCTCGGCACCGCCATCACCCAGGTCATCTACAAGGGCCTCAACCTGCTGCAGTTCCAGGTCGACGAGCTGAAGCTCTACATCGGGCTGGTGCTGCTGGCCGCGCTGTCGCTGGACCGGCTGCGCCACGTGCTCGCCGAGCGGCGGGGGGTGCCGGCATGACCAGCACCGTCGAGTCCACCGCGACGCGGGCCGCCGCCACGCCCGCCCCGGCCCCGGGCCGGCTGCGGCGCACCGTGCGCACCTCGGAGTTCACCCTGGTCGCGCTCGCGGTCATCGGCTTCGTCGCGCTGACGCTGACCACCGACGGCAACATGCTGTCGTCGGGCACCCTGGCGGCGTTCTTCCGCTTCCTCGCGGTGCCGATGATCATCGGGTTGGCGCAGATGGTCGTGCTGGCCATCGGTCAGATGAACCTGTCGGTCGGCGTGCTCACCGGCTTCTGCGCCATGGTCGCCGCCTGGGCCATGCTGGAGGCCGGGCTGCCCGCGCCGCTCGCGGTGGCCGGGGCGATGTTGCTCGGCGCGGCCGTGGGCCTGGGCAACGGGCTGCTGGTCGTGTTCACCAGGATCAACGCGTTCATCGTGACGCTGGCGACCATGACGATCATCGACGGGCTCCGGTACGGCGTCAACGGCCCCGGCACCTACCAGGACTACTCCGCCGGGCTGGCGGAGCTGGGCCAGGCCTCGCTGCTCGGCCTGCCCGTGGTGTTCCTCATCGCCTGCGCGGTCGCCGTCATGGTCTGGTTCTTCTTCGCCCGCACGGTGCCCGGCCGGCACCTGCTGGCCAGCGGCGGCAGCCCGTTT
This sequence comes from Catellatospora chokoriensis, assembly GCF_011297315.1. NCBI lineage: Bacteria > Bacillati > Actinomycetota > Actinomycetes > Micromonosporales > Micromonosporaceae > Catellatospora > Catellatospora chokoriensis. Next base: position 43,543 of record NZ_JAAOTI010000020.1, on the reverse strand, counting down.
GCGGCCCGGCTGTCGGGCGTGTCCAACGACCGCTCCATCGTGCTCGCGCACGCGCTGTCCGGGCTGCTGGCCGGGGTGGCCGCAGTGCTCACCCTGGCCCAGTCCGGCTCGGTGAACGCCACCATCGGCGACGACCTGCTGCTGCCCAGCTTCGCCGCGCCGATCATCGGCGGCGTCGCGCTGGCCGGCGGCGTGGTCAGCGTGCTGGGCACCAGCCTGGCCGCGTTCATCGTGCGGCTGGTCGACGTGGCCCAGGCCCAGTTCGCCATCAACCGGCGCTGGGTCGATCTCATCGTCGGCGCGGTGGTGCTCGGCGTGGTGCTGTCCGGCGCGATCCGGACCAAGCTCTCCCGGAGGTCGTCGTGATACTGCTGGCCGAGGGCCTGACCAAGTCGTTCCCGGGCGTACGCGCACTGGACGGCGCGACGCTGCAGCTCGCCGCGGGCAGCGTGCACGCGCTGCTCGGGGAGAACGGCGCGGGCAAGAGCACCCTGGTGAAGATCCTGACGGGGGTGTACCGCCCCGACGCCGGCCGGGTCGTGCTCGACGGCGGCGACGTCCACTTCGGCAGCCCGCTCGAAGCGCTGCACGCCGGCATCGGGGTGGTGCACCAGGAACGCAACCTGGTGCCCGAGTTCTCCATCGCGGAGAACATCGCCCTGCAGCACCTGCCGAACCGCCTCGGCATGGTGGACCGGGCCCGGATGCGCGCCGAGGCGCGGCGCTGCCTGGACCTGCTCGACCTCGACCTGGACCCGGACACCCGGGTCGCGGAGCTGTCGGTGGCCCAGGCGCAGCTGGTCGAGATCGCCAAGGCGCTGTCCGTGGACACCCGGGTGCTGCTGCTCGACGAGCCGACCGCGTCGCTCACCGGCGACGAGGCCGACCGGCTCTACGCCATCGTGCGCAAGCTGACCGCCACCGGGCACGCCGTGGTGCTGGTCAGCCACAAGCTCGAAGAGGTGTTCGCGGTCGCCGACACGGTCACCGTGCTGCGCGACGGGCGCAGCGTGGCGCAGGCGCAGCCCCTGTCCGGGTACACCCGCGACGAGATCGTGGACCTGATGGTCGGCCGGGCCTACGCCTCGGTCGAGCTCACCGCCCGCACCGTGGACCGGGACGCGACCCCGGCGCTGGAGCTGGCCGGGCTCAGCACCCGCCACGGCCACCGCGACGTCTCGCTCACCGTCGCCCGCGGCGAGATCCTCGGCCTGTACGGCCTGGTCGGCGCCGGGCGCACCGAGCTGGCCAAAGCGCTGCTGGGCCTCGACGAGATCACCGGCGGCGAGGTCCGCGTGCACGGCACGCCGGTGCGCATCCGGGACGTGGGCGAGGCGCTGCGCCGGCACCGGATCGGCTACGTGCCCGAGGACCGCAAGGGCGAGGGCCTGTTCCTGGAGCAGCCGATCACCCGCAACGTCGGGGTGACCGTATGGCGGCGGCTGGCCCGCTTCGGCCTCATCCCCGACCGGGCCGAACGCGACGTGGTCGCCGAGTACACCGAGCTGCTCGGCATCCGGGCCGCCTCGCCGAACCAGCTCGCCGGCCAGCTGTCCGGCGGCAACCAGCAGAAGGTCAGCCTCGCCAAGTGGCTCGCCGCCGACTGCGACATCCTCATCGTGGACGAGCCGACGGTCGGCATCGACGTGCGCACCAAGGCCGCGTTCCACGAGCTGATCGCCAGGCTGGCCGGGCAGGGCATGGCCATCCTGCTGATCTCGTCGGACCTGCCGGAGATCGTCACGCTGGCCGACCGGATCGCCGTGATGGGCGACGCGCAGGTGCGCGGCGAGCTGGTCAACGACCACGACTACGACGCGGTGAGCCAGCGCGTCATCCGCCTCATCCACGCCGCGCCCGCGCCGGTCTGACCGATGGCGAAGGGCCCGTCCCGGCGGGGACGGGCCCTTCATGTCAGGAACCGGTCAGTACCGGCGCTCGGCGGCCGCCTGGCACTTCACGCAGTGGGTCGACCAGGGCATGATCTCCATGCGCGCGGGCGGGATCTGCTGCCCGCAGCCGTCGCAGGTGCCCAGCGTGCCGCCCTCGAACCGGGCCAGCGCGTCGGACAGCTTGCGCATGTGGTCGTCGAGCGCCGCGGTCAGCAGGTCCTGCTGCTCGGTGTCGGAGACCATGGTGCCCGCGTCGGCGACGTCGCCGGGGCCCTGGTCGCCGGAGCGCCGCAGCTGCCGGACCGACTCGCTCTGCACCCGCAGCTGCTCGGCGGCCTCTTCGTAGCGGGCCTTCAACAGCACGCCGAGCTGTGCCTGGTCGAGCGTGCCTTCCAGCGTTGTCATCATGCCTCCACTGTCTCGGTGCATCGTTGCTTCCCGATACGCCGCGGGCCAAACCTCCGTTGCTAAGCGAGACAACGGATGTGGGGGCCCGCGGTTTCGGGTGAAGCGTGGCCATCGTGCGTCGCATGTCTGAGCTTTCGCTGAACGCCGAACCCGGGGACTGGCGCGGTCGCGTTATCCTGCCCGCCGCGCGGACGGCGGAGGCGGCGCACGCGGGGCGGGGCAAGCCGAAATGCCCGATGGATCCCGAGAAGTCGTGGCAGATCGCGGGTGCGGAGAGTGTGCCCGCCACCTGTTCCGGTGAGGGTGGGCTGTCCGGTCCGGTGATACAGCCCACTTACCGGTTCCCGCCGGACCGCGCCCGGAGCCGGGTGCCGCCCGCTCGCCCGAACCCGGTCACGTTCGGCCGATCGGCGGCGAGCCTGTCCCGACCGTCTACATCGGGCGTACGGCACGCCGATGGCGACGCGGCCGACCCGCCCGCGGCCAGGCTCGCCGGGACGTGCGACGCCCGATCCGCGAAACACGAACGTGAGGAACTTTGAGGATTTAGAGCGGTTTTTGGCATGTCTTATGACTTGTGTCTAGTGCCCGATTTGGTTACGTTGTCCTGCAGTGCCATCCCTGGCGAGGGCGACTCGCCTGAGAAGGGGCTCCGGACGGTCCGGCGCCCGACGTGACCGAAGGGTGTGGTCGTGCGCTATCGGCCAGAGCTGGTCAGGGAGGCGGACCGCTACTGCGGGCGGCGCCGCGCGGGCACACCGTCGCGCAGCAGGTACGCCACGGTGCTGGCCACCGCCGCCGCGGGCGCGGGCATCGTGGCCTTCGGCGCCGCGGCCGTCGTGCCCGACGCCAAGGCCGGCGCCCCCGGCGACCACATGGCGGCGTTCAGCGACGCGGCCCGCGTCGACATCGCCGCCCGCCCCAACCGCGGTGATCGCCAGCTCAGCACCTCCATCAGCCAGGAGGCCCCCGACGCGTGGGTGCTGCCGCTGCACGACTACACGCTCAGCTCCCGCTACGGCATGCGCTGGGGGCGGCCGCACCGCGGACTCGACCTGGCCGGGCTGCCCGAGGGCACGCCGTACATGGCGGTGCGCGGCGGGGTGGTGGTGCAGGCGGGCTGGAACGGCGGCTACGGCAACTCGATCATCGTCGACCACGGGCACGGCCTGCAGACGCTGTACGGGCACTCCAGTCGGGTGCTGGTCAAGCCCGGCGACCGAGTCCAGGCCGGTGACGTCATCGGCATGACGGGCAACACCGGCTACTCGTTCGGCACCCACCTGCACCTGGAGATCCACGTCGACGGCGTCGCCCACGACCCGATCACCTGGTTCAAGAAGCACGGCGTCGACTTCGAACTCGAACTCGAAGAGGTCTACGGCACCTGACGACCGCGCCGGCCCTGGCGCGTGATCGTTACACTGCCGCGATGGCGGGGGAGTGGGAAGACGTCGACCGGTTGATCGCCGAACGGGCGGGCACGCCCTACCCCGGGGCCCCCGTGCCCGGCTCCGACGACCTGGCCCACCTGCTGCTGGAACTCGACCCCGGGCAGTTCGACCGCTGGCTGCGGCACACCGTCGCCGAGCTGCACCCGGCCGCCGAACGCGCCGACCGGCTCCGCCTGGGCACCGCGCTCGCCCCGGACCACCCGCTGCGGGTCGCCGCCGCCGCGCTGCGCACCTGGTACACGGGCGCCGGCCCGGCCGAACCGATCATCCTGCGGGCCGCCGGACCGCCCGGCCGGGAGACGATCGCCCTGCTGCGCCTGCGCGGATCCGCGCTGCGGCTGGCCGCGTCGGCGAGCAGGGTGCGCGCACACGCCGACACGGCGGGATGGACCGTCGCGCAGCGCCGGCTCGCCCTGCAGCACCGCCTCGGCGCCGCCGCGAAGGGCCTGCAGGAGCAGGTCATCGACCGGTACACGACCGGCGTCGGCTGGCGGGAGGTCACCGCTGAGCTGTACGCGGCCGCCGGCTGCGACCCCGCCCTGCACCGGCGGCTCACCAACGCCAGGGCCTGGCCGCTGGCCGTGATCCGCGCACTGCGCCGCGGCGGGCAGCCGCCCGTGCTCGCCGTCGACACCGGACCGCCGCCTGCGGACGTCCGGCCCGCCGAACCCACGCCCGCGGCCGAGCCCGGCTGGGACCAGGAGCTGGCCCAGACGGTCGCGGCGCTCACTCCGGTGCAGCGCGCCGGCCGCTGCGCCGCCCTCGTCGCCCGCGCGGACGCGCTCTGGGGCCGCATGCAGGAGCTGCGCGGCCTGGCCGACCCGGCCGCCCGGACCGCGGCGGAGGGCGCGGCCCCGCCCGGGACGGAACCGCCGGTCATCCGGCGCGGCCGCCCCACCGACAGCCGGCCCGCACTGGACTGGGCGCACGTGGCGCTGGCACGGTGCCGGGCCGTCACGGACGCCGCGCACGCGACCGACGCCGAGACCGACGCCGGGCTGCTCACGACCGCGCGGCTGCTGATCGACGCGCAGTGGGCGGGCGGGGTGGCACTGGGCTACCTCTTCCCGGGCGTCGACGACGACACCGTGCTGGACGTCGCCGCGCGACATCTGCGGCACGACCGGGCCGCGCTGCTGACGGACCTGGGCGGCCCGCCGACGCCCCGTGCCGGCGGTCACCGCGGCCTCGGCGCGACCGGTGTGCTCGCCCCGCGGCAGCCGACCGCGCCGCCGTCCGACGACCTGCTCGGCCGTCTCTACCCGGCGTCGGCCGAACAGCTGGCCCGCTACCTGTCGCAGGTGCTGACCACCGCCGCGGACAGGGCTGACCCGTACCGCACCCACCGCGGCAGGCTCGCCCGGGAGGTCGTGGCAGCCCTGCCGGAGCCGGCCGAGCCGGACCGGATCGAGCCTGCGTGCCACGTGTACCCGCAGGAGGACGACGGCGACCTGCTGGCGTACGCGGCGGTGCTGTGCGGTCGCGCCGCGAGCCGGGCCGCCGCCGCGGTGCGCGAGGTCAACGGGCGGCTGCTGGGCAACCCGTGGGAGGGCGCGTTCGCCGCCGAGCCGGACCTCGCTGAAGGGCTGCGGGCGCTCGGGCTGCTCGGCGCGCGGCACGGCCTGCCCGCCGACTGGCTCGACGCCGCCTGGCAGGCCATGGCCGACAGCCCTTGCCGGTGGCCGATCGGCGCGACCGTACGCCGGCCGGCCGGCGATGCCGACCTCACCCCGATCAGCGGCGTGCCGGTGCTGCGCTGGCAGGTCGCGCACACCGAGCCCGGCAACACCGGCGACGCCCCACCCGGCATCATCGTCAACGGGCACGGGCTGCTCGTCTGGCGCGACGGACAGCGCGGCTACCAGCCCTACGACCCGGACAGCGGCCGCACCCGCCGCCGCGGCCACGGCCGCCTGCTCGGGTACGCCGACCGCACCGTGCACGCCGAGTCGTCCGACCTGCCGTGCCAGGTCGACGTCATCACCGACGCCGAGGTCTCCGGCCGTCCGCTGCCCGGCCCCGTTCCCGGGCCGCCGCTGCTGCGCTCGCACGACGGGCTCGTCGTGCAGGCCGAGTGCCGGGCCGGCGCGCTGACCTACCACGCCGCCGGCACCGCCGTGCGGGCCGTGGCAGCCGACGGCGCGCTGTGCTGGGAGGTGCGGCTGGAGGAGCTGCTCGGCGACGGCGGCGCCCGCCCGGACCGTTACCCCGCGGACCTCGGCGACGAGGGATTCGGCATCCGCGCGATGACCGCCGCCGACCGCCGGCTCTACCTGCTGACCACCGGGCGGCACCTGCTCTGCCTGGAGCAGGTGGCCCCCGGCGAGCAGCCGCCTCCGCACCGCACCACCCCGCCGCAGCGGTCGCCGGGCACACGGCTCAGCGAGCGGGTCGAGCGGCTCACCGGCTACCGGTACGTGGCGCGGGTGTGGTTCGACGACGAGATCGCGCTGGTGTTCGACACCGAGCCGTTCACCGCCGAACGTGTCTACGCACAGCTCACCGAGCGCGGCTACCAGCTGGTCAGCGTGACCGCGAGCGGCCGCGGCTGGCGCGCGACGGCGGCCCGGCTCGCGCCCGAACGGATCCGGGTGTACGCCGCGGCCGACGACGACGCCAAGTGGTACACCATGGTCGACTGGCCGACCCGGTCGGCGCTCGACCACGCCCACCGGCGCTGGTTCCGCCTGTACAAACCGGACAGCATCTACGACGACGACCGCTACCTCTACGTCAGCGAGGAGATCGCCCGGCGGGTCGCCCGGGCCATGGACGCGGTGCTGCCCGACACCGCCGACTTCGAGACCATCCGCCGGCACACCGACGAGCGCCGGAACCGTTCCGAACGGCGGCCGAAGGATCTGTACGAGACCCGGCGGCAGCAGTTCGCGCCCACGCTGCGGGAGCTGCGCGCGCGGGCAGCGGAGCTGGCCGAACGGCTGCCCGCCCGCGAGGAGGCCGTCGGCTCCTACCGGCCCGAACCCCGCCGCGCCGCCCAGCACCCGGTCACCGCGGTGGCGCTCGGCGAGCCCTTCCCGCTGGTGCGCTACCAGTACGGCTTCTTCGGCAAGGGCACCCGCTACCTGTCGCAGCGGGTCGCCGCCGCCACCGCCGAGGGGCCGGTGACCGTGGACGTCGAGATCGACGTCTTCACGCGGGTACAGGAATACCTGGCGGTGACGCCGTTCTGCCCCGGCGAGGGCTATGTGATCGACGCCCACGACCTCGACCCCATCGCCCGCTCCGCCAAGGTCGACCGCTACCACCTGGGCGTCTTCGGCAGCGGGCAGTTCTTCCCGGTCTCGCCGTACCGGCTGCGGGTGCACCTCGTCCACGACGCGCCCGCCGGGTCCGCGGCGGCCCGGTTCGCCGAAGGGCTGTGGCTGGAGCTGTCCTTCCCGGACGGCAGCGCCTACCGGTCGGCCGCCTACCGCAGCAAGAAAGCCGGCCGGGTGTACGAGCAGTGGGTGCCCGCCGCGCACGGGCTGCTGCCGGTCGTCGCCGGGCTGGCCCCGGAGTGGGTGTCGATCCAGGTGCCCGAGCAGCTCGAACTGCTCGCCGGAGCGACGGCCGTGCTGCGGCACCTGCCGGACGCGCCGCGGCCGTCGGCCGTGCACTACTTCGAGCAGTGAGGCAGGTGGCGGGCGGTCCGCCCGCCTGCGGCGGCAGCGCCGTTCACGCGGCGAGCAGCATGCCGGTCAGCGCGGCGAGGGTGAGCGGCATGGCCAGGTGGTAGCCCTGCGCATAGGACACGCCCAGCCGGGCCAGGGCGGCGAACTGGTCGCCGGTCTCGACGCCTTCGGCGGTGACGTGCAGGCCGAGGCTCCGGGCCAGGTCCGCGAGCATCCGGACGATGGCGTGGTCACGCGGGTTGTGCAGCATGCCCGCCACGAACTCCTTGTCGATCTTGATGCCCTGGATGGCCAGGCGGGACAGGTAGCGCAGGTCGGTCGCGCCGGCGCCCATGTCGTCGAGGGCCACCCCGATGCCGCGCTCGATCAGTCTCTCCAGGCGCGGCCGGGCGTCGCTGAGCGTCTTGAGGTCGGCGCCCTCGGACAGTTCCAGCCGCAGCCGCCGCGCGGCCAGCCCGGTGCGGCGCAGGGCGGTGGTGACGAGTTCGGTGAAGTCGGTCGCCAGGGTCGGCACGGACAGGTTGACGTTGACGTGGGCGGGCACCGCCTCACCCAGCGCGGCGTCGAGTTCGACCATGTCGCGGCAGGCGCGATCCAGCACCCAGCGGTCGAGCAGCGGCAGGTGACCGCCGTGCTCGGCGGCGGGGAGGAACCGGTCGGGGCTGATCAGGCCCAGCGTCGGGTGCTGCCAGCGCACCAGGGCCTCGACCGCGACCACGGCGCGATCGGCGACCCGCACGATGGGCTGGTAGAGCAGCCGCAACTCGCCGTGGGCGACGGCCTGGGCGACGGTGCGGCCGGCCACGCGGGCCGGGTCGGCCGGTCCATCGCCGGCGGGCGGTCCCAGGGTGTAGGCATCGGCGGTGCTGGGGAAGGAGGTCATCGGGTCGTAGGTCATCACGTGCAGGCTCCTGTCGGGCAAACCCGGCGGGTTCCGCCGGACGTCCTCCTCGGCGAGGACATGCCCAACTATCGCGTCCCGGGCAGTGCGGTCGAGCCTGTGCCCAACCCCGGTCGGCAGGCACTGGTCGGTTTCCCGGGTACCCGGGCCCGCCCTGGTCGGAGGCGAGATTCAGGCCCTGGTGTCCGATTCCAGGGGCGACCAGTGACCCCGATCAGCCGGGTGGGCTGCCTTGAGAAGGCACCCACACCGTGTCGAGACCGGCGTCGATCGTCGCGTCGCGCAGCTCCCGGCGCGAGTTGATGGCCAGCTTGGTGTACACCTTGCGCAGGTGCCACTCGACCGTGCGAGGGCTGATGAACAGCTCGGCCCCGATCTCGGTGTTGGTGCGCCCGTCCCGGGCCAGTGACGCGATCAGCGCCTCCTGCGGCGTCAGGTCGAGCCCCGAATCCGCGGTCCGCTTGCGCACCGTCTCGCCCGTCGCCAGCAGTTCGTTGCGGGCGCGCTCGCCGAACGCCTCGGCGCCCATGAGGGTGAACATGTCGTGGGCGCGGCGCAGATGCTCACGGGCGTCCGCCCGGCGGTTCTCCCGGCGCAGCCATTCGCCGTACAGCAGATGCGCCCTGGCCAGGTGCGCGTTCATGTGGCAGTCCGTCAGCCGCTCGATCGCCTCCTGGTAGAGCTGCTCGGCCGCCTCGCCCTCGCTCAGCAGCGCTCGCGAACGGGCCTCGATGCCCAGCGCCCACTGCGTGCCGCTGGCCTGCGTCCGCTCGGTGAGCTCCGCCAGCGCCTGCGCCGCGATGCCCGGCTGCTCCGCCCGCGCGGCGGCCTCGACCAGTTCCGACAGCGTCCACGACCGGGCGACCAGATTGTCCCCGGCGGTCGCCCGCTGTGCGCTGGCCAGCGCGGAGGAGTAGCGGGCCAGCCCGTTGTCCAGCACCGCACCGGCGTACTCCGTCAGCACGACAGCGCTGCCCTCTCCCCGGGGGAACGCGTCCTGGATGCCGTCCTGGGTCAGTTTCGCGGTGCGGGCCTGGTCGCCCTGCCAAGCGGCCAGGATGGTCGGCGTGTAGGGCGGGGGCGCCACCCGGACGGCGGCGTCGAGCGAGGCGGCCTCCTCGACCAGCGCCGCCGCGGCCGCGAAGTCGCCCGCCTGGATGTAGTAGCTGCCGAGATAGTCCAGCGCCAGCGGCAGCAGGTTCAGCGTCCCCGCCGTACGGGCCGCCTTGACCTGGGTGTCGAGCAGGTTCAGGAAAGCCTCGTTCTCCCACATCTCCGCCGCGACCAGTGATGCGGTCAGGCAGACCCAGGTGAGGCCCCCGGTGCTGGCCCGGTAGGCCTCCAGCGCCCGCCGCAGGGTGGGCGCCGCCGCGGCGAATCCCTCGGTGAACTGTGCCGACAGCCCGTCGAGCAGGAGGTCTGCGGAACTCAGGGAGCCGGATCCGGCGGCCGCCGCGCGCGCGGCCTCGGCCACCGTACGCGCCCCGAACTCGGGTTCCAGCTGCCCGGCACCGGCGAAGATCGCCGCCATCAGGGCCTCCAGATAGGTCTCCCGGGCCAGCGGGAGGCTGAGCGGGGTCAGCCGCTCGGCGGCGTGCAGCAGCAGACCCGGCGCGTCACTGCCCCGGCTGAGGGCGAACGCCAACTGCGCGCGCAGGCGTTCCAGCCGCGCCTGCTGCATCCCGTCCAGGGGACTCATCTGTGCCGTCGAGAGCAGCTCGTAGGCCATGTCGAACGATCCGGCCGTGAACGCCGCCTGGGCGGCGGTCACCGCCCGCTCGCCCCGCAGGGTGAGGTCGGGCGTGAGCTCGGCGGCCCGCTGCAGGAACGCCGCGGCGGCGGCGGCGCCGCCACGGGCCTGCGCACGCACGGCTGAGCGCGCCAGGTCCTCGGCCACCGACTCGTCCGGGGCCGCCGTCGCGGCCGCGCGGTGCCAGGCGTGCCGGTCCGGGTCGACTTGCCGATCGGTGGCCTCGGCCAGCGCGAGGTGCACCCGTTGCCGCTCGTCCTGCGTCGCGGACCGGTAGACGGTGGAGCGCACGAGCGGGTGGGCGAAACGCACCCGGGTGCCCACCGTGAGCAACCCGGCCGCCTCCGCCGGCGCCGCCGCATCGGCGGTGAGGCCCAGGCCGGCTGCGGCACGCCAGAGCAGGGCCGGATCGCCCACCGGGTCGGCGGCGGCCACCAGCAGCAACTGCCTGGCCTGCGGGGGCAGTGCGCCGAGGCGGCGCAGGTAGCACCGCTCGATCCGGCTGGTCCGGCTGGTCGGCGACCGGCTCGTGGGCAAGCCGAATCCGCCGGCCAGTTCCGGCAGGGTGAGGTCGGTGGGCAGCACCAGCAGGGCCAGCGGGTTACCGCGGGACTCCTCGAGGATCCGCTCGCGGACGCGCTCGTCCAGCGGTCCGGGGATCGCCGACGCCAGCAGCGTGCGCGCGTCGCGGTCGTCGAGTCCCGTCAGCGTCAGTTCCGGCAGCCCGACCAGCTCACCGTCGTCGGGCTCGGGTTCGCCGCCGCTGGAACGCACCACGAACACCAGGGCGATCGGGTCGGCCACCAGCCGCCGCGCGACGAAGGCCAGGGCCTGCGCGGAGGCCCGGTCCAGCCACTGGAAGTCGTCGATGAGGCAGACGAGCGTCCGGGCGTCCGCCACTTCGGACAGCAGGGTCAGGGCCGCCAGCCCCACCAGGAAACGATCCGGGGCAGCCCCCTCGGCGAGCCCGAACGCGCTGCGCAGCGCGTCGCGCTGCGGTGGCGGCAAGTCGTCGATGTGGTCGAGCATCGACATGCAGAGCTGATGCAGGCCCGCGTAGGCGAGTTCCATCTCCGGCTGCACGCCTGATATCCGGATAACGCGACTGTTCGCGGCTTTATCGGCCATATAGTCCAGCAGCGCGGTCTTGCCCTCGCCGGGCTCACCGCGTAACACCAGGACCGCGTGCCTGCCCGCCTGGACATCTTCCAGCAGCCGGTCGAGCATGTCGCACTCGGCGCGCCGACCGTACAGCCCATGGACCGGTTTCATGCCGGACATCCCACCGTAGAATTTCGTCCGTTTTAAGGGTAATCCTCGCGAGTTCCGGCCGGGCCGAAACCGCGGTGCCGCGCGTGGCCCCCGCGCCTAGGATGGCCGCCGTGAACGCGCCGAACCTGCCCTTCCGCTGGGATGTGGTCACCCCTGACCAGATCGGCCGACTGCTCGACGGGGTCGAGCCGCCGCCGCTGTGGTATGCCGACGAGCTGCTCGCCTGCACGGGCCGGGTCATCGCCCGCGGCGGCGACGCCGACCTGGTCTTCGTCGGCCGGTCCCTGGACTCGATGTACGACCTGCTGGGCGGAGCGCTGGCGGGCACCTCGTGGCGGGACCGCACGCATCGGCTGCCGCTGTCGTTCAACGTCGGCGGCCGGTGGGACGGGCGCCGGTTCCGGTCGAGGAGGATCAGCGGACCGGAACTGGCGCAAGCCCGCCTGATCCTCGACCAGCTCGGCCTCAGCCCGTACGCGCTCGCCCGGCGTGCCCGCCCGGTGGCCTTCGTCGACGTCGTCCACGGCGGGGACACCTTCGGCAAGTTGTACGCGCTGCTGCGGTCGTGGATCGAGCGCGAGCGGGAACCGTGGGGGGTGATCCGGCAGAAGCTGCGGTTCGTCGGCGTCACCTCGCGCCGTGCCACCAGCCCGAAGACCTGGCGCTGGCAGCAGCACGCCGACTGGACCCGCGAGCTGCCCGCGCGATCGGTGCGCAACGTGTCGCTCGACGGGTGGGTGTGGTCCTACCTCGGCGACAGCCAGGTCAAGCTGACCCGGACGTTTCCGCCGCGGCACTGGTTGGCGGAGATGCCCGGCCCGCAGCGGGACGAGCAGACCCGCCTCGCCCTGGCCGAGGCGTTCGCGCTGGTCGCGCTAGGTCGTTCAGGGCCGGCGCGGCGGGCGCTGGTCCGTGCGATGTCCGGTGAGCCCGCGCTGGCTGAGCCGTGGTCGCGCGCTCTCATCGGACAACTGTCCGCCGGCTCGGGATAGGACGAACCGGCAGTCTTCGCGGCCCGACAGCGTTGTCTACGGCCGAATGTCGGGTTGCCGTCTACCCAGTGCAGCGACAGAATCACCAGGAGTCGCAGCTGGGAGATCTCTGGGCATGACACCACATTGGACGCATACACCGGCAGGTCGGGTCACCCGCCTGCGGGGCGCGTCCACCGAGGTGATCGAGCTCGCGCTGAGCCCGCTGCCCGCGGACGCGCCAGCGGTGGTGACCTTCCGCCCCCCGCTCGCGGCGACCTCCGCCGAGGTCGTCGCCTGCGCGCTGGACGAGCTGGAGGCGGCCGCGCTGCGGCTGTTCCCGGCCTGGCTGCCCGCGGCCGAGCACCTGGAAGGGCCGGGCGGGGCGGGCGTGCCCGCCGTGCGCGCCCTGGCGCTGGAGCTGTCCGCCGCCACCCGCCACTTCGGCCCGTTCCTCGCCGACCTCGCCGAGCAGGCACTGCGCGACCGGCAGCCGGTGGGTGGCGGAGCACGCCGGCGGCCGATCGCGGTTCGCTTCGCCCCCGAGGTGCGCGCGGCCGGGCTGGCCCGGGTCGTCGCCGAGAGCTACCGGCGGGCGGGCGTGGCGCTGCTGGTGGACGTGCCCCACAGGCTGGAGCCGGGGCGGCAGCGGGCGCTGGCCGCCGCGGGGGAGTGGCTGGCCGCGCATGGCGGCTTCACGGTGTGGCTGGCCGGAGCCGACCTGCCCGCGGCGGGACGCGTCACGGCGTACCAGGTGCGGCTGCCCGAGCATGTCGCGGCACTGGTCGCCACGTCGGGCGACGCCCCGGCAGGCGACGGCCCGGCCGCCGGGCCCGCCCCGGCGACGCTGACCTATCCACCGGTCGAGGGCCGCCCGCGTGCGGACAGCGCCGCCGAGACCGCGCTGGAGGCGGCGCTGGTGCAGGCGGCCTGGGCCGCGGGGCGAGTCTGGAACCGCCGGTACGCGGCCCGCCCGCACTACATCATCGACCTGGTCTGGTCCGACGAGCGGTGCGCGGTCGAGATCGACGGCGACGACCACCGCGGGCCCCACAAGTTCGCCCACGACCGCCGCCGCGACGTGCTCCTGCAGCTCGACGGCTTCGCCGTGCTGCGCTTCACCAACCACCAGGTCCTCACCGAACTCGGCCAGGTGCTGGCACACCTGGAGCAGTACCTCCGATCCCGACGCACCGACGCGCACAAGGAGAAGAAATGACCAAGCTCAAGCCCTCGGAGAAGGCGTGCCTGCTGCTGCTCATGTCGGAGGCCCGTGAGGTCTCCAACACCGAGCTGCGCGAGCGCTACGACGGCTTCTCCATCCAGGGTGCGGACAGCCGCGCCCTGGTCGACAACGGGTTCGCCACCAAGCGCAAGGGCGCCAAGGGCGCGCTGGTGCACGAGCTGACCGACGAGGGCTGGGCGCAGTGCAAGCGGGAGCTGGACGCGGAGTTCGTCAAGGGCGCGGGCCCGGCCTACCCGGCGCTGCACGCGCTGCTCGGCGCGATCGACCGCTACCTGCGCCGGGCCGAGCTGAGCCTGCCAGACCTGTTCACCGCGAGCACCCCACCGCCCGCCCCGCAGCCGGTGGTCAAGATCAAGCCGGTGGTCAAGCGCGGGCTGGAGAAGCGCGTGCGCACCGCGTACGACAAGCTCGCCGACACGCCGCAGGCCTGGGTCAGCCTCACCGACCTGCGCCGGGAGCTGACCGGGGCGTCGGCCGCGGAGGTCGACGCGGCGCTGATGAAGATGGCGGTGGCGCGCACCATCGTGCTGGTGCCCGAGGACAACCAGAAGACCCTGACCGACGAGGACCGCGCCGCCGCGATCCACATCGGTGGTGAGGACAAGCACCTGCTGTCGATCGAGGCCGAGTGAATCCCGACGAGCGCCGGGCGCTGTCGAACCTGCGCTTCGACGTCGCCCCGGTGCCCGACGACGTCTGGCGCGGCTCGCCCTTCCACGTCGAGGCCCTGCACGACGACGTGGTGCGGCACATCCTGCACGGCCTCGACGACGCCCGGCGCAGCCCCGACGGCAGCCCGATCGGCATCGCCATGCAGGGGCAGCCGGGGTCGGGCAAGACGCACCTGCTGGGCTGGGTCCGCGAGCAGACCCAGCGCGGCGGCGGCTACTTCTTCCTGGTCGGGCTGCTGGACGGGGCGGCGTTCTGGTCCAGCGCCACCCTGGCCGTGGTCAACGGCCTGCAGCGCGACCATCTGGGGCAGGGCAGCCAGCTGTCGGTGTTCCTGGACCGGCTGTGCGCCGCGGCCGAGGTGCCCGAGGCGGCCGCGGCGGCGGTCACCGGCCGTGCCCGGCTGACCCGGGCGCACCTCGACGAGTTCGCCGCCGCGCTGCGGCGCTTCGACGGCCCCGTCGGCATGGCCTGCCACCACACCGCGCGGGCGCTCGCACTGCTCGGAGCGGCCGACGACCCGGCCGCGCAGGACGTCGGCTACACGTACCTGCAGTCGATGCAGGAGATGGAGCCGGGGGAGCGGCAGCAGTGGGGCATCCACCCGGTGCAGAAGCCGCCGCAGCTGGTCATGCAGGAGATGTCGCAGCTGCTGGCGCTGACCGGTCCGACGGTGGTGGCCATCGACCAGATCGACACGCTGGTCGCCCAGCTGTGGAACACCACCGCGGGCAAGGAGACGGGCGAGGAGAGCGCCGAGCAGACGCAGCTGATCAACCAGATCGCGGACGGGCTGATGGCCCTGCGGCAGAGCACCCGGCGCACGCTGACCGTGCTGGCCTGCCTGCCGTCGACGTGGACGCTGATCCGGACCCGGGCCACCAAGTCGGTCGCCGACCGGTTCCGCGAGCCGGTCACGCTGAAAGGCATCGCCAGCGCCGACATCGCCCGCGACATCGTCGCCAAGCGTTTCGCCGTGCGCTTCGCCGAGCACGACTTCGTGCCGCCGTACGCGACGTGGCCGGTGCGGGAGGCGGCGTTCGCCGAGGCGACGGTGTTCACCCCGCGGCTGCTCATCAACCGGATCAACGACCACGTGCAGGCCTGCCTGCGCGAGGGCGCGGTGCGCGAGCTGGCCGGCTTCGCCGCTCCCGAGAATCAGGTCCCGGTGCCGGTCGTCGACGAGGTGCTGGACGACAAGCTGGACCGGCGCCTGGCGGAGCTGCGCGAGTCCGCCGACGTCGCCGCGGCGCTGGCCGGTGCCACCGAGGACGGCGAGATGCCCGCGCTGCTCACCGCCGGGCTGTCGGCGTGGATCGAGGAGCTGGGCGAGGCCGGGCGGGCATTCCGGGTCGACCCGCCGCAGGGCGGCAAGGTGCCGCTGCACGCCCGGCTGCGCCGCAGCCTGGACGAGGCCACCGAGGACGAGCAGCACTGGTCGTTCCGGGCGATCGCGCACACCAACGCGATCGCCGCGCTGTCGCGCCTGCATGCGGCCCGTACCAGCGCGGGCCTGAGCCGGGGCATCGGCAAGCGCAAGCTGTTCCTGCTGCGCAACGCCGACTGGAACAAGGGCGCCAAGACGCAGGAGGCGCTGAAGGCGTTCGCGCTGGACGGCGGCACCCGCCTCAGCATCGGCGAGGACGATCTGCGCACCTTCGCCGCACTGCGGCAGCTGCTGGCCGAGCGGGACTCCGGGCTGGCCGCCTGGCTGGCCGCCCGCCGCCCGGCTGGCCGCACGATGCTGCTGCGCACCGTGCTCGGCGAGATCGCGGCCGAGATCGCGGCTGCCGGGGAGACCACCGAACGCCGCCGGGAGCGTGCGGTCCACCTGACGCCTGTGCGCGAAGCTGACGACGTGCCGGTCGAGCGGGATGCCGCGGCGCGGCCGGGGGCTGCTGGTCCGGCGCACACGATCACCCTGGGCAGCGGGTTCGACGACGGGGAGCCGGTCCGGCTGGACCTGGAGTCGCTGCGCAAGCACACGGCGATCTTCGCCGGTTCCGGGTCCGGCAAGACCGTGCTGATCCGGCGGCTGATCGAGGAGTGCGCGCTGGCCGGCGTGTCCACGATCGTGCTGGATCCCAACAACGACCTGGCCCGGCTCGGCGACGGCTGGCCCGAGCCGCCCGCGGGCTGGTCGGACGGCGACGCGGCGCGTTCGGCGGAGTATCTGGCGCACACCGACGTGGTGGTGTGGACGCCGCGGCGGGAGTCGGGGCGGCCGCTGAGCTTCCAGCCGCTGCCGGAGTTCGCGACCATCCGCGACGACGCCGACGAGTTCGGCGCCGCCATCGACGCCGCGGTGGCCAGCCTCGCGCCGCGGGCGAAGGTGGACGGCGGCACGGCCAGGGCGCTGCGCGGGCAGGCGGTGCTCAACGAGGCGCTGCGGCACTTCGCCCGCAGCGGCGGCGAGGGCATCCGGGCCTTCGTCGGGGTGCTCAGCGCGCTGCCGGACGGGGTCAGCCAGCTGGAGGACGCCGAGAAGATCGCATTCGAGCTGTCGCAGAACCTGACCGCGGCGATGGTGACCGACGCGCTGTTCGGCGGCGGCGGCGCGCCGGCCGACCCGGGTCTGCTGCTGACGCCCGCGCCCGGCAAGCGCGCCCGGGTGTCGGTGATCAGCCTGGTCGGGCTGCCGTCGGAGCCGCAGCGGCAGAGTTTCGTCAACCAGCTCCAGCTGGCGCTGTTCGCCTGGATCAAGAAGAACCCGGCGGGCGACCGGCCGCTGGGCGGGCTGCTGGTGATGGACGAGGCGCAGACCTTCGCCCCGTCCGGGCCGCTGACCGCGTGTACGCAGAGCACGCTGGCGCTGGCGTCGCAGGCGCGCAAGTACGGCCTGGGCCTGGTCTTCGCCACGCAGGCGCCCAAGGGCCTGCACAACCGGATCTCAGGCAACGCCGCGACGCAGTTCTTCGGGCTGCTCAACGCCCCGGCGCAGATCGAGGCGGCGCGGGAGATGGCGCGGGCCAAGGGCGCGGACGTGCCGGACATCTCGCGGCTGGGCACCGGCGAGTTCTACGCCTCGGGGGAGGGTTTCGCCTTCCGCAAGATGCGCGGCTCGCTGTGCCTGAGCCACCACCCGAAGAGCCCGCTGACGACGGAGGAGGTCGTCGAGCGCGCCCGGCGATAGGCGATCGTCAGTGTGACGGGCCGTCCCGGCCGACTGGCGGGGCGGCCCTTCGCTGTGCCACTATGGGCAACAGTTCTAGAACAGTTGGAGGAACTGTGGGTGCCATCACCGCCGCGGGCCTGCCCGCGCTGCTGCCCGCCGCAGGGCTGATGCACGACCCGGGCGCCACCGGCCGGTTCGGCGACTACGGGGGGCGCTACGTGCCCGAAGCGCTCATCCCGGCCTGCGCCGAGGTCGAGGAGGCCTTCCGTGCCGCCTGGGCCGACGCCGCCTTCCGGCGCGACCTCGACCGCCTGCTGGCCGTGTACGCCGGGCGGCCGACCGCACTCACCCCGGCCCTGAACCTCTCCGCCGAGCTGGGGATCACCGTGCTGCTCAAGCGCGAGGACCTGGCGCACACGGGCAGCCACAAGATCAACAATGTGCTCGGCCAGGCGCTGCTGGCGCGCCGGATGGGCCGCACCCGGCTGCTCGCCGAGACCGGCGCGGGCCAGCACGGCGTGGCCACCGCCACCGCCGCCGCGCTGCTCGGCCTGTCGGCGACCGTGTTCATGGGGAGCAAGGACATGGCCCGCCAGGCGCTCAACGTGCATCGGATGCGCCTGCTCGGGGCGGAGGTGGTCGAGGTCAACAGCGGCAGCCGCACCCTCAAGGACGCCACCAGCGAGGCGATGCGGCACTGGGTGACCTGCGTCGACGAGGCCTACTACTGCCTCGGCTCGGTGATGGGCCCGCACCCCTACCCGTGGATGGTGCGCGAGTTCCAGCGGGTCATCGGCGAGGAGGCCCGCGCCCAGTGCGCCGCCGAGCTGCCCGCGGCGATCCCCGACTACGTCGTCGCCTGCATCGGCGGCGGCTCCAACGCCGCGGGCACCTTCGCCGGGTTCGCGGGCACCGCCGCGAAGCTGGTCGGCGTCGAGGCCGCGGGCGGCGCGGCCATCTCGGGCGGCAAGGTCGCGGTCATGCACGGACACCGGTCGTACGCGATCCAGGACGAGCACGGCCAGATCCTGGAGGCCGAGTCGGTCGCCGCGGGGCTGGACTACCCGGGCATCGGCCCCGAGCACGCCCACCTGCACGAGCTCGGCCGGGCCCGCTACGTCACCGTCACCGACGCCGAGGTGATCGACGCGGTGCGGCGGCTGGCCCGCAGCGAGGGCATCCTGCCCGCGCTGGAGTCGGCGCACGCGATCGCCTGGGTGGCGCGCGCCGCCCGCGACGGCGAACTGCCGCCGGGCGCGACCGTGCTGATCACCCTGTCCGGCCGCGGCGACAAGGACACGACGACCTTGATGGAGATCCCGTGAACGCCACCACCGCCACCGGCGTGGCCGTCGGCCCGCGCCTGCGCGAACGCCGCGACGCCGGCCGCAAACTGCTCGTGCCCTACGTGACCGGCGGCGTCAGCGCCGACTGGACCGACTACCTCCGGGCGTACGCCGATGCCGGCGCCGACGCCGTCGAGATCGGACTGCCGTTCTCCGAGCCGATGATCGACGGCCCGACCGTGCAGGAGGCCAGCGAGCGGGCACTGCACCGGGGTGTGACGGTCCGCGGCGTCCTCGCCGACCTGTGCGCGGCGCGGGTCGACGTGCCGCTCATCGTGATGACCTACTACCACCTGGTGGCGCGCGAGGGCCACGCCGAGTTCTGCGCGGCGTTGGCCGAGGCGGGCGTGCGTGGGCTCATCGTGCCCGACCTGCCCCTGGAGGAGCTGGCCGAGCTGGAGCAGGCCACCGCCGCGGCGGACGTCGACCTGATCCTGGTCGCCGCGCCCAGCGGCGCGCCCTCCCGGCTGCGGGAGATCGCGGCACGCAGCCGTGGCTTCGTCTACGCGATGACCGCCATGGTCACCACCGGGGAACGGGCCGAGCTGCCCGCGTCGGCCGCCGAGTTCGCCGCCCGGCTCAAGGCGCACGCGGATCTGCCGGTGCTGCTCGGTTTCGGCATCTCGACGCCCGAGCACGCGGTGGCCGGAGCGAGGGCGGCCGACGGTGTCGTGGTCGCCTCGGCGCTGATGCGCGGGCTGCTCGACGGCGCCACCCCGGCGGAGTCCGGTGCGCAGGTCCGCGCGCTGCGCGCGGCGTTGGACGAGGTCTACGGCTGACGCTTCCACGAATGGGCCCGCGCGTCGCGCTGGACCGGCCCGCAGGTGACGCTGCGGCGGACGGGCCCGCGCCGTCGCGCCGTCGCGACTGACCCGGCCCATGGGCAACCTGGCGGCGGCGGGATCGCCGATACTGGAGCGATCCCGCCGCCGACCGACAGGAGCCACCGCATGGCCGGGCCCCGCTACCGGGTCATCGCCGCCGACCTCGCCGAGCGCATCCGCACCGGGGAGTACCCGCCGGGCACCGCGCTGCCCGCGCAGCGCGAGCTGAGCGCCCGGTACGACGTGGCGCTGGCGACGGCCCGGCAGGCGCTGCAGGCCCTGGTCGACGACGGGCTGATCGTGGTCGAGGCGGGCCGGGGCACCTTCGTCGCGCCCGCGCGGCCCGCGTACCGGCTGGACACGCTGCGCAGCTTCGTCGACGACCTGCGCGACCAGGGGCACCAGGTGACCACCGAGGTCGTGTCGAGCTCGCTGCGGGCCATGCCCGCCTGGGTCGGGCAGCTGTGGGGCGAGCGCGACGGCACGGCCAAGGCGCTGCGGCTGGAACGCCTGCGGCTGCTCGACGGCGTGCCCGCGATCCACCAGGTGTCCTGGGTGGACCAGCCGTACGCGCAGCTGGTGCGCGGCGTCGACTTCACCGCCACGGCGCTGTACGCGGCGCTCGCCGACGCCGGCATGGACATCGCCTCGGCCTCCGAGCGCATCGCCGCCGCCACGCTCGGCGAGGCGGGCGCGGCCCTGCTGCACCAGAGCGCGGACAGCCCGGTGCTGGTCAGCGACCGGGTGACCCGCACCCGCGACGGCGCGGTCGGGGTGGTCGACCGGGCCGTGCTCGCAGGCGGGCTGATGCAGGTGAGGGCCGAACGCACCGTCAACCAGGTGTCGGTGCAGTGGGGCGCGCCGCCGCGCTGACGGCGCGCCGCAGAGTGGACGTCACGACGGCGCTCGGGGCTGCCGTGGCAGGGGGCGCGGCCGCAGCGCCGTGCGTCGGGCGCTACGACTGCGCGGCCAGCTCGCGCTCGTAGTAGCGGATCTTCTCGCGCAGGTGCCCGTACTGCCGTTCCAGCAGCGCCATCTGCTCCTCGACCGCCTCGGCGTGGGCCCGCAGCAGCTCGACGCGGTCGGCGACGGTCTGGTCCCCGGTGCGGGCCAGTTCCGCGAAGCGGCACATCTGGTTGATCGGCATGCCGGTGTCGCGCAGGCAGCGCAGCAGCCCGAGCCAGCCCAGGTCGTCATCGGAGAAGACCCGCTGCCCGCCGGGCGTGCGGTCGACCTCGCTGAGCAGGCCGATGCGCTCGTAATAACGCAGCGTGTCCAGGCTGAAGCCGCTGCGCCGGGACGTCTCGGAAGGGGTGTAGGCGCTCATTCGCCCACGATAGCTTGACCTGGAGCGCGCTCCAGGTGTCAGGCTGGCCCGCATGACGACGACACGGACACTGGGCCGCAGCGGGATCGAGGTCAGCGCGCTGGGCATGGGCTGCTGGGCGATCGGCGGCCCGCTCTGGGGCGACGACGGACAGCCTTACGGCTGGGGCGAGGTCGACGACGCGGAGTCGATCCGCACCGTGCACGCCGCCCTCGACCTGGGCATCACCCTGTTCGACACCTCCAGCAACTACGGCGCGGGCCACAGCGAGCGGGTGCTCGGCCAGGCCCTGCGCGGACGGCGGGACAGCGCGGTCATCGCCAGCAAGTTCGGCTACACCGTCGAGGAGCGGACCCGGCTGGCCACCGGCGAGGACGCGTCGGCGGCGTACGCGGTCAGCTGCCTCGACGGCATCCTCGACCGGCTCGGCACCGACCACCTCGACCTCTACCAGCTGCACCTGGGCGGCCTGCCCACCGGCCAGGCCCTCGACCTGGTGGAGACCCTCGAAGACCTGGTCGCGCAGGGCCGCATCCGGGCGTACGGCTGGAGCACCGATGACCCGGAGCGCGCCGCCGCGTTCGCGAAGGCCGGGGCGCACTGCGCGGCCGTGCAGTACGACACCTCGGTGCTGAACGACAACGCCGCCATGGTCGACGTGCTGGCCACCTGGAACCTCGCCGGGCTCAATCGGGGTCCGCTGGCCATGGGCCTGCTCACCGGCAAGTATCACGGCGCGGCCGGCGCCATCGGGCGCGACGACGTACGCGGCAAGAACCCGGAGTGGCTGCGCTGGTTCACCGACGGCGCGCCGACGCCGGAGTGGGCGCAGCGGGTCGACCGGGTCCGTGCGGCGCTCACCGCCGACGGCCGCACCCTCACCCAGGGCGCGCTGGGCTGGCTGCTCGCGCGCAGCCCGCACAACCTGCCCATTCCCGGCTGCCGCACCGTCGCCCAGGCCGAGGAGAACTTCGCCCCGCTCGCCCGCACCCCGCTGCCCGCCGACGCCTTCGCCGAGGTCGAGTCCCTGCTGGCCGACCTGCGCGGCTGACACCCGCCCGGTGTGCCGCGGCGGGTGCCACCGCCGCGGCACACCGCTCTCCGCCTTCCGCCGGTGGCCCGGTCCCGGTCCGCGCGGCGGCAATACGGTTGCCACGCCCGGGTGTGCCTGACACCGTTGCGGTCGTGTCGAAGACGGACGGGGCGGAGAGATGAGTGGGCGGCTGCGGGAGATCGCGCGGCAGACGGTGGAGATCGCGGAGCGCGGCGAGTACCGCAACGCGGCGGGCGGGCAGGTCGTGATCGGAGCGGCGGTGCGGGCGGCCGTCGCGGGCACCCGCCACCACGAACCGGACGAGCAGCTGGCCCCGGCCGGAGCGCGTAACCCGCAGCCGGTGATCGAGGTGACCCGCGAGTCGACGCTGGTCGCGGCCCGGCGCGCGGGTCCGGCGGCGGCCTGCCTGGTGTTCGCCTCGGCGAAGAATCCGGGCGGCGGCTTCCTCGGCGGCGCGAGGGCGCAGGAGGAGAGCATCGCCCGGTCGTCGGCCCTCTACCCGAGCCTGCTGGCCGCCCCGGACTTCTACGCCTATCACCGCGGGCAGCGCGACCTGCGCTACAGCGACCGGGTGATCTACTCCCCGGGCGTGCCGGTCTTCCGGAACGACAGGGGCGACCTGCTCGACGAGGCGTACCAGACGTCTTTTCTGACCGCGGCCGCGCCCAATCTGGGCGCGATCGCGCGCAACCAGGCGGCGGACCTGCCGGACGTGCCCGCGGTGCTGCTGCGGCGGGCGACCCGGGTGCTGGCGGTGGCCGCCGCGCACGGGCACCGCACGCTGGTGCTCGGCGCATGGGGCTGCGGTGTGTTCCGCAACGACCCGGCCGTGGTCGCGCAGGCCTTCGCCGACGCGCTGCGCACCGTGGACCGCTTCGACCGCGTCGTCTTCGCGATCTACGACAACCTGTCCGGCACCCCGGTGCACGCGGCGTTCGCGCGGGTGTTCGGCGGCTGAGCGGTGCTCAGTCCTGCTCCTGGGACTGGATCTTCTCACGGATCGAGGCGATCTCGAACCGGTCCGGCACCCGCACCGTGGGCATGCCCTCCATGCCCCAGGTGGAGAAGCACTCGCAACCGGGCACCGGGCACAGCATGATGCCGCCGTCGGCCGGATCGTCGGCCGTGGTGACCAGCGCATGCGGGTCGAACGGATGGCCGCACTGGGCACACGTCTCGGACTGCTCGTGCGGCTGCGTCATGGGCTCGCCCTCCCGTGAGCGTCGCCCGGCCGGTGCGGGCGGGCGCCCCTCCATTGTCGGCACGCCTGCGCCACCGGCGTAAGACACGCGGCCGCCCGGCGCGAAAGAACGGACGAGCAGCGCCGGAAGGCGGTGCGACGGGCCGCCGCGCGGGGCACGTCCGGGCAGCTTGTCCTGGTGGCCGAGGATCAGAGCGCCGCGGCGGCGCGCAGACCCAGGCGCGGTGAGGCCAGGACCGCGATGTCGGTCACGCCGCGCTCGGTGACGGGAGCCATCGAGGCCTGGGCGAGCACGACCACGTCGGCGTCGGTGACCCCGGCCAGCGCGGCGGCGACCCGGTCGAGGTAGCCGTCGAGGTCGCCGGCCTCCAGTCGGTCCCAGGCGCCGCAGATCATCTGCGCGGACACCGTGACGGGGCGTCCCGCGCGCGCGGCCTCTTCCTCGATCAGCGCCGTGGTGGGCGCGAGCGTGGTGGCGAGCGCGGCCAGCACGGTGATGCGCGGCCCGGCGGCCACGGCCGCGGCGGCCATCGGCCGGTCCACGCGGAGCACGGGGATGCCCGCGCGCGCGGCCGCCTGCTCGGCGAGCGCGCCGATGGTGGAGCAGGTGCACAGCACGGCCCGCGCGCCGGCCTCCGCGGCGAGGCCGACCTGCTGGGCGACCTGGTCGGCGACGGCCGGCACACCGCGGCGGCGCGCCTCGTCGAGCAGATGCTCGGCGACGATGTGGTACAGCGTCAGCGTCGGCGCCTCCTCGTTGCGGAGCCGGTCGAAGGTGAGCACGTGGGCCTGCGAGGTGTGCAGGAGAGCCAGCATCGTCGTTCGTTTCCGTGCGAGTCGGACATTCGAGGGCGGATCACCGTAGCACCGGGTGAGCCCTGCCCACCGCCTCGCGAGACGGCCGTCACAGCAGGATCGAGGCATGCGCGCCCGGGGCCGCGGTGGCCGCGCGGCGTGACGGCAGGGAGCCGGCCGCCCGGCCGTGGCCAGGGCGGCCGATGCTCAGTCGCGGCCCTTGCCGCGGTAGAGGTCCAGCTCGCCGTCCAGCTCGACGGCGACCACCGTGGCGTGCGGGTCCAGGTCCGCCGCTGCCGGGGCGTCGACCCAGGTGACGCCCGGCACCTCGCCCAGCCCGCCGGTGACCCGGTGACCGAGTTCGGCGCCGGAGCCCAGCACGTACGCCCGCCTGATCGGCGTGCGCAGGCCCTTGAGCGCGACGGTCTCGCCCGGCGCGCCGAAGCAGACCAGGTAGAGGGTGCGCCGGTCGGCCGACAGCGTGCTCGGGCCGTAGTGGTGGCCCGCGGGCAGCCCGGCGACGGTGCCGAACACCGCCGGCTCGTGCCGCGCGATCCACCCGCCCAGGCCCTCCAGCCGCTCGACCTGCTCGGCCGGGATCGTGCCGTCGGCCCTGGGGCCGACGTCGAGCAGCAGGTTGCCGCCCATGCCGATGGTCTCGGTGAAGTAGCGCACCAGCTGGCCCACGGACTTGTGGTTGGTGTCGCTGTGGCGGTAGCCCCACGAGTCGTTGACGGTCAGGCACAGCTCCCACGGCCCGTCCGGCGCCTGCATCGGGATGCCCTGCTCCGGGGTCGCGTAGTCGCCGTAGGACATCATCCGCGCGTTGAGGACGGTCTCCGGGTTGGCGGCCAGGATCTGCTCCGACAGCTCCCGCATGCGCCACTGCTGCTCGCTGCGCTCCCACTCGCCGTCGAACCAGAGCAGGTCCGGGCGGTAGCGGTCGATCAGCTCGCCGACCTGACCGTCGCGGTAGGACAGGTAGCGGGTCCAGGCCTGCGCGTCGTCGGGCCGGCCGTCCTGCGGCGCGACCCATACGCTGTCGTTGACGTGCTGGGCCTCGCCCTGGCTGCGCACCGACGGGTAGTCGGGGTGGTTCCAGTCCGAGTGCGAGTAGTAGAGGCCCACCTTGAGGCCGCGCTCGCGCAGCGCCTGCGCGTACGGGCCGATCAGGTCGCGCCCGGCCGGGGTGTGCTCGACGACGTTGCGGCCGCCCTGCGCGGAGTCCCACAGCGCGATGCCGTCGTGGTGGCGGGCGGTCAGCACCGCGTAGCGCGCGCCGACCCGGGCGAACAGGTCGGCCCAGGCCTTGGGGTCGTAGTTCTCGCCCGCGAATCCGTCCTGCTGGCGCATGTACTGCTCGTGCGGGACCTCGCCGGCGTAGAAGGCCCACGACTCCAGGGTGCCGTCGACGGCGTAGATCCCCCAGTGGAGGAAGATGCCGAGTTTGGCCTCGGCGAACCACGGCTGCATCGCCACGGTGGTGCTCCTTGACTGTCGTTTCCGGTCGACGGTGGGTAAGGCTATGACCCGATCGCCTGGAAGCGCGTGGGTCTTGCTCACCACTACTGGTACGTTTTCACCATGTCGGCGCTGCTGGAGTCCGGTGGCCGGAGCGTGCGCCTGCACCTGGACAGCCCGCCGCAGGTGGCCAACATCGGCGTCGGCGTGCATGGCACCACGGTGGTCCGGGAGTCGTTCCTGCTGCCCGAGCTGTGGCAGCTGCACCTGTACGGCTACCACGGCGAGCTCACCGCGGGCGGGGTCACCCACCCGATCCGCCCGGGACACGTCAGCCTGGTCCCGCCCGGGGTCGAGGTGCGCTTCGACTACCAGGGCCGCTCCGAGCACCTCTACGCGCACCTGCGCATCCCGCGTTCGGGCCCGCCGCTGTCCGTGCCGGTGATGCAGGACGCCGGACCGTCGGCCGCGGCCCTGTCGTCCATGCTGCGCCAGGCGGTGGCGGCCTCGCCGCGCCCGACGCGCCAGTCCGCGGCGGAGGTCTGGGCGGTGCTGTGGCGGGTGGCCCAGCTGCCGCGCGCCGAGCCGGGCACCCGCTCCGGCGAGCCGCACCGGGCGGTCGCGGCGGCGATGGCATACCTGGAGTCGCGGCTGGCCGAGCCGGTGTCGGTGCCGGACATCGCCCGGCACGCGGGGGTCTCGCACAACCACCTGACCCGGCTGTTCCGCGCCGAGACCGGGGACACCGTGGTGGGCTACCTGCGCCGCCGCCGGCTGGCGCGGGCCGAGCACCTGCTGCGCCGCTCGACGCTGTCGATCCCGGCCGTGGCCGCCTCGGTCGGCATCGCCGACCTGCAGGCGTTCAACAAAGCGTGCCGGCGCGAGTTCGGCCTGTCTCCGCGTGCCCTGCGCGTCGCTCGCTGAACGGACTTCGCTGTCGTTTATTGCACTCGACAGCGCATGCGGGCACATGCTAGTTTTTTCTTGCAGGTGAAAGTCGAAGCTAGGGGGGACCGATTGGAGACGTCGCACAGTGGCGACGAGCTGGCACGGATCCTGGCGACACTGGCCAACCCGCACCGCATGCGCGTCATCGCCGCCCTGGCGGGCGGACGCAACTACGTGAGCGCGCTGGCCCGCGAGCTGGGCATCAGCCGGCCGCTGCTGCAACTGCACCTGGCCAAGCTGGAGGCGGCGGGGCTGGTCACCGCCGCGTTCGAGCTGTCCACCGACGGCAAGGCCATGAAGTACTACGACACGGTGCCGTTCACCGTGACGCTCACCCCGCAGAGCATCGCGCAGGCCGCGCGGACGCTCACCACCGAGGAAGGAGACAGCTGATGGGCAACTCGTCATGGGCCATGAGCATGGGCACGATCTGGATCGTCGGCATGCTGGTCATCTCGATCACCGGCATGCTGCTGTGGCACCGCAGGCAGGACCAGAGGGCCAAGGCGGCGCTGTCGCCCGCCGCCGACCAGCTCACCGCGATCGCCGCGCAGCTGACCGACCTCCAGGCCCGCGTCGGCAAGATCGAGAAGGTGCTGGCCTCGGTCGACTGACGCCGCAGGCGCCGCCGTGCCGCCTACCATGGGACGTGCGGGACCGGCTCCGGCCGGTCCCCGGCACCGGGGGAGGTGTCGCGGTGGCGCTGCGGCGATGGTCGGCGGTCCGCACCGGACCGACCGGCGACGGCATCCTGGACCTCATCGAGCGGCACTACCCCAAGCGCGCCGAGGTCTACGTGACCTCCGGCATGGACGGCGACCACGGCAAGGTCAGCCACCACTACGGCCTGCACCATCGCGGCTCGCCGACCGCCGCGATCGACTTCGGTGTCGGCGCGAACGCGCGGATGGGCCGCGACCTGGCCAAGTGGATCGAGGACGAGTTCGGCGACCTGTGCGTCGAGCTGATCCACACCACGCCGTTCCCCGACGACGACGGCTTCTACGTCAAGAACGGCAAGAAGATCGCTTCGTACGGCGCGGCCACCGACGCCGCCCACGCCGACCACGTGCACCTGGCCATGTCCGCGGCCCAGGTGGCGAAGGCGCTGGCCCGGCTGGCGGCCAAGACCGGCGGTGCGGCGCCGGGCCCCGCCCGACAACGCGCGCCGCGCAAGGCGGCGAAGAAGGCGGCCACGCCGAAGAAGTCCCTGCCCGCGGCCGCGTACCACACGGTGCGGGCGGGGGACACCCTCACCGCGATCGCGGGGCGCTACAAGACGACCGTGCCCGCCCTCGTCAAGCTCAATCCGGTGATCACCAACCCGGACCTGATCCAGATCGATCAGCGGCTGCGGGTGAAATGAACGCCGCCTTACGCTGATGACCATGACGTTCCAGCTTCCTGACGCGATCGCCGCGCTGAGCCGTACGCCCGATGTGCTCGACGCCCTGCTCGGCGACCTCGGCGACGGGTGGACCAGGCACCGGCCCGCCGACGGCGAGTGGAGCGCGCACGACGTGCTCGGCCACTTCATCCACGGCGAGCGCACCGACTGGATCCCGCGCACCCGCATCATCCTCGACCACGGCACGTCGGTGCCGTTCGCGCCGTTCGACCGGGACGGCCACGTCGCGATCGCCGCCGACCGCAGCACCGCCGAGCTGCTCGACCTGTTCCGCACCCTGCGCGCGGAGAACGTCGCCGCGCTGCGCGGGTTCGAGCTGACCGACGGCGACCTGGACCGGGAGGGCGCGCACCCGGCCTTCGGCCCGGTCACCCTGGGCCAGCTGCTGGCGACCTGGACCACCCACGACCACGTCCACCTGGGACAGATCACCCAGGCCCTGGCCACCCGCTACACCGCCGAGGTCGGCCCCTGGCACGCCTACCTGTGGGAGTGAACCGGCGGCGCCTCCAGGCGCAGCAGCACCGGCGCGTCGGGCCGCTCGTTGTCGACGAGCACATCGGCGGCCGCCTCCGGATCCGCGTCGTCCCGGTAGAGCTGCTGGGCCGGCAGGTAGCGGGCCTCGTAGCGCCGCCGCACCGCCGCCTCGGAGCCGAACAGCGCCAGGTCGCGCACCAGCGCCCGGCGCAGCGTCTCCGCCGGGGAGACCCGCAGGTGCACCGTCAGCGTCCAGCGGGCGCGCAGCTGCTCCCGCAGCAGGAAGACCCCGTCGAAGATCAGTACCGCGCGAGCGGGCACGGCCGTCGACTCCGGCCGGTCGGCGGCCGAGCGGTGGTCGTAGCGCGCGGTGCCGATCGCGGACGTGCCCCGAGTGAACGGCAGCAGGCAGTGCTCCAGCAGGGCCGGGTAGTCGAAGGTGTCGTGGTAGCAGCCCTCCGCGGACAGCTCACCCCGGGCCGTCCGCTGCTCCTGCGGACGGTGGAAGCCGTCGATGCTCGCCCGCAGCACGCCGGTGCCGGCCGGCAGCGTGTCCCGCAGCCGCCGCGCCAGGCCGTCGGCCAGCGTCGTCTTGCCCGCGGCGTCCGGCCCGTCGATCCCGATCAGAACCCTCTCCCGGTACGCGCACAGCCCCGCCACGACCCCCGCGACCTGCCCCACGAGTCCCACCCCCGCAGCATGCCACCCGGCCCACCGGCCGCCCCCGGCGCGAGGCCGCACCGTCCGACCTGACAACGACGCTGGCCTATCTGATCGAGTTCGATCTCGATGCACTCGATCAGATAGGCCGGCGTCTATGAAAAACGTGGTCGGGACGGTGTGCCCGCCGAACCGGTCGCTTACTTGTCGGGTGGGGTCAGGCGTGGGCGGCGTCGGGGTCGGCGCCGCGTTGGCCGGGGAGGTGGGCGGGTTCGGGGTGGGCGGCGGCCGGGTCGGCGGTGCGGCGGCGGCGGCTGATCCGGTTGATCAGCGGTTCGACGCCGCGGGCGGTGAGCGGGCCGAGCACGGCCAGCATCAGCACGTACGCCGCCGCCAGGGGGCCCAGCTGCGGTTCGATGCCCGCCGCGACGGCCAGGCCGGCGATGACGATGTTGAACTCACCGCGCGGCAGCAGTGCCACCCCGGCGCGCAGCCGGCCGGCGACGCTGATGTGCGCCCGCTTGGCGGCCCACCAGCCGGTCGCCATCTTCGTCGCGATGCCCGCCAGCGCCAGCAGGATGGCGATGCCGGCGACCGGCGGCAGCGCCGTCGGGTCGGTCTGCAACCCGAAGAAGACGAAGAACACCGCCGCGAACACGTCGCGCAGGGGCGTGAGCAGCTCCCGGGCGGTGTGCGCCAGCGGCCCGGACAGCGCGATGCCGACCAGGAACGCGCCGACCGCGGCGGAGACCTGCAGCTGCTGGGCGATGCCGGCGACCAGCACGGTGAGGCCGAGCACCTTGAGCAGCAGCACCTCCGAGCTCGGCGAGGCGACGAACTTCTCCACGTACCGGCCGAACTTCAGCGCGACGACGAGGATGACGGTGATGGTCAGGCCCGCGATCCCCAGCGTGGTCAGGCCGGTGGCGAAGCTGGCGCCGGCCAGCATCGCGGTCAGGATCGGCAGGTACATCGCCATGGTCAGGTCTTCGAAGACCAGCAGCGACAGCACGATGGGCACCTCGCGGTTGCCCAGCCAGTTCAGGTCCGCGAGGACCTTCGCCGTGATGCCGGACGAGGTCACGTAGGTGATGCCGCCGAGCGCGACGGCCGCCACCGGGCCCCAGCCCAGGATCAGCGCCACGATGACGCCGGGTGCCGAGTTGAGGACCAGGTCGACCAGGCCGGCCGGGGCGTTGTGGCGCAGCGTGCTGACCAGTTCGGGCGCGGTGTACTCCAGGCCCATGGTGAACAGCAGCAGGATGACGCCGATCTCGGCGCCGGTGGCGGCGAAGTCGCCCGCCTCGTCGATGGGGAGCAGGCCGCCCTTGCCGAAGGCGAGACCGGCGAGCAGGTAGAGGGGGATGGGGGAGATGCCGACCCGCAGCGACACCGCGCCGAGCAGGCCCAGGGCGAGGATGACCGCGCCGATTTCGATCAGTACGACGGCTCCGTGCATACGCGTCAGCCGTTGTTGAGGATGTCGGTGACCGCGGCGGTGCCCTCGGCGGTGCCCACCGCGACGGCGAGGTCGCCGGGCTGGAACACGAAGTCGGGGCGGGGGCTGGCGAGGATCTCGCCGCCGCGGATGACCGCGACGATGGACGCGCCGGTCCGGGTGCGGGCCTGGGTGTCGCCCAGGCTCCGCCCGTCGAAGGGCGAACCGGCGATGACCGGCACCTGCACGGTCAGCAGCCCCACGACCTGGCGGCGCAGGTCGGCCAGGCGCTCCACGATGCGGGAGGTGCCCAGCAGTTCGGCTATGCCGTTGGCCTCGTCGGTGTTGAGCGACAACGTCGCGACGGCGGTATCCGGATCATCAGGGTGGTAGATCACGATGTCCCGCCGTCCTGAGACGTGCGACACCACGGCCGCGTGCTGTCCCCGTTTGGTCTGGAACTCGTGCCGCAACCCGATCCCCGGTAACGCGGTCTTCTCGACGTCCAAGGCTCAGACCTCCTGTGCGTGATCGACTGAGGTAACCCTACCCAACCGATAGGTAACTGGTCTACTGGCGGGTAGCCAGTTACCGAGTCGGAGCGGGCATAGCCGCAGGTCAGTTCGCGTCGACTTCAAGCCCGCTTGACGCGTGATCGGGTGTGAGGTCTGTCGCAGGCGGCCGGGTTCGGATAACGTGCCGCCATGTCGACCCTCGCCTCGCCCGCCACCGCCGACGCCGCGCCCGCCGACTCCGGATTCCGGGCCGCGGTGCGCGACCACACCGGGGACCTGATCGCGCTCCGCCGTGCCGTGCACCGCCGCCCCGAGATTGGGCTGCAGCTGCCGCAGACCCAGGCCGCCGTGCTCGCGGCGCTCGACGGGCTGCCGCTGGAGATCACCACCGGACGGTCGCTCAGCTCGGTCGTCGCGGTGCTGCGCGGCGGCCTGCCCGGGCCGGTGGTGCTGCTGCGCGGCGACATGGACGCGCTGCCGGTGACCGAGCTGACCGGGCTGGAGTACGCCTCCGAGGTGGCCGGTGTCATGCACGCCTGCGGGCACGACCTGCACGTGGCGATGCTGGTGGGCGCGGCCCGGCTGCTGAGCGGGGTGCGGGACCGGCTGCCCGGAAGCGTGATCTTCATGTTCCAGCCGGGGGAGGAGGGGCCCGGCGGCGCCGAGCCGATGATCGCCGAGGGCCTGCTGGCGGCCGCGGGCGAGCACCCGGTCGCGGCGTACTGCATCCACGTGCTGTCGGCGATCGAGCCGTTCGGGCGCTTCTCCACCCGGCGCGGGCCGATGCTGGCGGCCGCGGACACGCTGAAGGTGACCGTGCGCGGCGCGGGCGGCCACGGCAGCGCGCCGCAGTTCGCCAAGGACCCGATCCCGGCCGCGTGCGAGATGGTGACCGCCCTGCAGACGTTCGTCACCCGCAGCATCGACATCTTCGACCCCGCCGTCATCACGGTGGGCAGCTTCCACGCCGGCACGGCCGAGAACGTCATCCCGGCGCAGGCCGAGTTCGCCGCGACGCTGCGCTCCTTCTCGCCGGCCACCCGGGAACGGGTGCGCCGGGGCGTGCTGGACGTGGTGCACGGCATCGCCGCCGCGCACGGGCTCACCGCCGACGCCGACTACGTGCCCGGCTACCCGGTGACGATGAACGACGGCGGCGAGGCCGAGTTCGCCGCGAGCACCGCCGCGGAGCTGTTCGGCGCGGACCGCTTCGCCTGGATGGCCAACCCGGAGGCGGGCGCCGAGGACATGTCGTACGTGCTGGAGCGGGTGCCTGGGGCGTTCGTCAACCTGGGCGCCTGCCCGCCCGGCCTGGACCCGATGACGGCGCCGCTCAACCACGCGGCGCAGGCACGCTACGACGACGCGGTGGTGCCCGACGGCGCGGTGCTGCTGGCGGAGCTGGCCTGGCGGCGACTGTCGCGTTAGGACGTCTGTTTAGGAGTGTTCACCCCACTGATCTGACGTGTCGCACAGGGGGTGCGACGACCTGGCGGCCGCGTCGTGTTGAGTGCTGGTTGTCAGTCACCTTGCGTGGCGGTCATAGCACCGACAGGCGCGGACCGTCGCGGTCGGCACCCTCTAGCGTCGGTGGGAAAGTGATGAGCTCCCGGACCTCGAACCTGCGGGCGAAGATCGCCTTTCTGCTCGCCTCGCTCGCCGCGCTGTGGGCCTTCGCTGCGTTCGTGACCATGCGCGAAGGCCTCAACCTGTTCTGGATCAGCACCCTGGACCAGGAGGTCGGCCGGCCCACCGACTCGCTCGTCGCCGCGCTGCAGGCCGAGCGCCGCATCTCCGCCGTCGTGCTGGCCGCGGGCGACAGCGCCCACCGCGACGAGCTCGCCACGGCCCGAGCCACCACCGACGCCGCCGCCACCCGCTTCCGCGAGTCGGTCCGCGGCACCACCGCGGGCTGGGCCGCCACCCCGATCGCCGAGGCCAACATCGCCGAGCTGGGCCGGATGCTCGACGGGCTGGGCCCGGTGCGCACTGACGTCGACCAGCGCAGCGGCGAGCGGGCGGCCCCGATCGCGTACTACACGCAGACCATCGGGGTCGGATACCGCATCTTCGCGACCATCGCCAGCTTCGACGACCAGGCCATCAACGACCAGCTCAGCCATCTGCTGATCATGTCCAGAGGGCGGGAGCTGCTGTCGCAGGAGGACGCGCTGATGTCGGGCGTGCTCGCCGCGGGCCGTTTCTCCGCCACCGACGCCGCCGAGTTCGCCCAGCTGGTCGGCGCGCAGCGCAACATCCGCGCCACCGGCCTGGAAGGGCTGCCCGACGACAAGGCCGTCTACCAGCCGGTGCTGGAGGGTCCCGCGCTGACCCGCCTGACGCAGATCGAGGATCTGGTCGTCGCCCGGGCCAGGCCCGACGAGGCGCCGCCGGTCAGCGCCGCCGACTGGCGGGCCGCGTTCGACCCCGCCCTGAGCGCGCTGGCGCAGCTCGACATCGACCTCGCCGAGGCGACCATCGCCCGCGCGAAGGGCCCGACCATCCTGGTCATCGTGCGCCTGATCCTGGCCGCCGGCCTGGGCCTGATCGCCGTCATCGCCTCGATCGTGCTGTCGATCACCACCGCCCGCGCCATCGTGACCCAGCTGCGGCTCCTGCGTGACGCCGCCGACGAGCTGGCCACGGCGCGACTACCCGGCGTCGTACGGCGGCTGCGGGCCGGGGAGGAGGTCGACGTCGTCGCCGAGGCGCCGCCACTGGCGTTCGGCAACGACGAGATCGGCCAGGTCGGACAGGCGTTCAACGCCGTGCAGGAGACCGCGATCCGGGCCACCGTCGAGCAGGCCGAGCTGCGCCGCAGCGTGCGCGACCTGTTCCTGAGCCTGGCCCGGCGCAGCCAGACCCTGGTGCACCGCCAGCTCACCATGCTCGATGCCATGGAACGCCGGGCCACCGACGCCGCCGAGCTCGACGAGCTGTTCCGGGTCGACCACCTGGCCACCCGCATGCGCCGCAACGCCGAGAACCTGATCGTGCTGGCCGGCGCCGTGCCCGGCCGCGGCTGGCGGCGCACCATCCCGGTCGTCGACGTGATCCGCGCCGCGGTCGCCGAGGTGGAGGAGTACCCGCGGGTCAACGTGCTGCCGAGCGAGGCCGCCGGGCTGGCCGGGCACGCCGTCGGCGATGTGGTGCACCTGCTCGCCGAGCTGATGGAGAACGCGCTGGCCTTCTCGCCCCGGCACACCCTGGTCAACGTCGGGGGCTCCGCGGTCGGCGCCGGGTACGTGATCGAGGTCGAGGACCACGGCCTGGGGATGACCGCCGCCGACCTGGAACAGGCCAATGCCCAGCTGCACGAACCCGCCGAGTTCCTGCTCACCGGCACCCCGCGGCTCGGCCTGTACGTCGTCGGCCGGCTCGCCGAGCGCCACCACGTCAAGGTGCGGCTGCAACCCTCGGCCGGCGGCGGCACGACCGCGATCGTGTTGCTCCCGTCGAGCCTGGTCTCCGACGCCTGGACGCCCGTGTCCGGCAGCGACAGCGGCGAGCACCGGGTCGTCACCACGCCGCCGCCGGTCGCGGCCCTGCCCGTGCGAGCCGCCGTCGACGACGACTCCCGGGTCGGCACCGCCGCATCGCCCCGGCCCACATCGGATCTGCCCGTCCGGGTGCCCCGCCGGGTGCCCGCCGCCACGGCTGCGTCCCACGGCGAAGCCGCAGCCACCGATTTGCCTCACGCCCAACCCGAGGCGGCCCAGGCACCACCGGGTGCGACCCGGGCGGCGCGACTGCCCGACGGTGAGTCTTCGGTTAGCGAGGCATCCGAACCCGCACGGCGGGCGGGCGAGCTGTCCGAGGCCGGATTGCCGGTGGGCGAGGCGTCCGCGCCCGAGCACCGACCGACCACGTCGCCTGGCGACGGACCAGCAGCCGAGACCGCGCCGTCCCCGCCCGGCCCGCCCGCCGTACCCGCGCCCGCCGTCGCCGCGGCCCCAGCCGCCGCCGTCGCCGCCGCCACCACGGCCCCCGCCCGGGTCAACGGCTCCACCTCGGACGCCGGACTGACCGGAGGCACCACGGTGCCCGCACCGCGCGGGCCGGTCGAGGGCACCGTCTACACCCCGTCGGGCCTGCCCGTACGGGCCCGCCCGGCGGTGCCCGCGGTGCCCCTGGCGGACCATCGCGCCGAGGCGGTGCGCATCGAGGAGGATCCTTCGGACGCACTGCCGGGAGTGGAGCTACGGCTGACCACCGGGGCGACGCACCAGCCCGCGACGGTGACTCCGGAGCCCGGGGGCGTGCCCGGCGACGCCGCACCCGGACCCGCCGAGCGCCCGGCGTCACAGGTGTACAGCCTGATCGCGGCATACCAGCAGGGGAGCCGGCGGGGCCGGATCGCCGCCGAAGAGCTCGCCACCGAACCCCGCGGCCCGGGCGAGCCCGAGCCGGAGCCCGAGGACCGGCCCGCACTGCCGCGACGGCCGAGCCCGCGCACAGCGCCGCGGCACGAGGAAGGGCAAGGCGAAGGGGAATGACCGTGGAGCAGAAGACGAGAGCAGCCGCTGACCTGGCCTGGCTCGCCGACGATTTCGTCGAAAGGGTGGCGCAGGCTCAGAAGGCCATCGTGCTGTCCGCCGACGGCCTGCTCATGGCCGCGTCCGCGGAACTCAGCCGGGAGGACGCCGAGCACCTCGCCGCCGTCGCCGCCAGCCTGTTCGGGTTGGCACGCGGGGCGGGACGGCGCTTCGGCAAGGGCAAGGCCCGGCAGGCCATCATCGAGATGGACAGCGGCTTCCTGTTCGTCACGGCCGCGGGCAACGGCGCCTGCCTGGCCGTGGTGGCGGGCAAGGACGCCGATGCGGGCCTGGTGGCGTACGAGATGGCGATGCTCGTGGTGCGGGTGGGCCAGTATCTGACCGCACCGGCCCGCGGCAGCCACCCGTGAACG
This sequence comes from Catellatospora chokoriensis, assembly GCF_011297315.1. Lineage (NCBI taxonomy): Bacteria > Bacillati > Actinomycetota > Actinomycetes > Micromonosporales > Micromonosporaceae > Catellatospora > Catellatospora chokoriensis. The sequence continues at coordinate 7,870 of NZ_JAAOTI010000020.1, read as the reverse complement.
TGGCACAGCCGCTCGAACCGGACGGCCTGCCTGACGACGGGCTGCTGTGGGTCGACGACGAGGCCGGGCCGCTGATCCGCCCGTACGCGATGACCTCCGGCCGGACCCGGCCCCGCCACCACGACCTCGACCTGATCGCGGTCGTCGTGGCCACCCGGCCCACGCTGCCCTCCGACGGCGGTCTGGGCTCGGTGTACGCCGAGATCATGGCGGTGTGCCAGCGGCCGGTGTCGGTTGCCGAGATCGCCTCCTACCTCCGGCTGCCCGCCGGCACGGTCCGCGTGCTGCTCAGCGACCTGCTCGAACGCCGGCTGGTCCGGCGGCGCGCCCCCGTCAACGTCAACCAGCTACCCAGCGCGGACATTCTCAAGGCGGTCATCGATGGCATCCGAGCCCTATGACGACGAAGGCGGCATCCCCTCCGCCTTCAAGATCCTGGTCGCGGGCGGGTTCGGCGTCGGCAAGACCACGCTCGTCGGCGCGGTCAGCGAGATCTCGCCGCTGCTGACCGAGGAGCTGCTCACCGACGAGAGCATCGGCGTCGACGACACCGTCGGCGTGGAGACCAAGTCGACGACCACGGTCGCGCTCGACTTCGGCCGCATCACCATCAACGACGACCTGGTGCTCTACCTGTTCGGCACGCCCGGGCAGGAGCGCTTCATGTTCGTCTGGGACGAGCTGGCGTACGGGGCCATCGGCGCGGTGGTGCTGGCCGACACCCGCCGGCTGGAGGACGCGTTCGGCTCCATCGACTACTTCGAGCAGCGCGGCACCCCGTTCGTGGTGGCGGTGAACTGCTTCGACGGCGCGCGGGTGTATCAGGCGCAGGAGGTGGAGCAGGCGCTCAACCTGGATCCGCACGTGCCGGTGCGGCTGTGCGACGCCCGCCGCCGCGAGTCGGTCAAGGATGTCCTGGTCACCCTGCTGGAGCAGGTGATGGCACAGGGGGTGCACGCGGGCTAGGCGGCGGCCGACCGCCCGGCGCGCCGCAGGAGGGGCGGCGCGCCGGGTCGGTCGTCTGCCGCGCCCGTGGTGGCGGGACACGGCGGCGCCTGGGGGGTGGCGCCGTGTCCCGTCGGGGGCGCCGCTGCCCCGGGCGGTGCGGGCCCGGGGCAGCGGAATTCCCTCAGCGGCCCGCTGTCACAGGGTCAGCGTCCAGCTGTTGATGTAGCCGACGTCGTTGGACGCGGCGTCCTGGACCCGCAGGTTCCAGGTGCCGTTGCGCACCTCGGTCGACAGGTTGACGGTGTACGTCTGGTCGATGTTGTCGGTGCTGCCGCCGCTCCGGTTGTGCAGCACGTACGTGCTGCCGTCCGGCGCGACCAGGGTGACCACGAGATCGCCCTTGTACGTGTGCACGATGTGCACCTCGGCGGTGGAGGTCGCCGACGCGTTGCCGGTGCAGCCGGACACGGTGATCGGGCTGTTGACGGTGCCCAGGTCGACGATGGTCACGTCGGTGGCGTTGGTGCCACCGCAGCTCGGCGGCAGTGCCCCGCCGAGGTTCAGCGTCCAGCTGTTGATGTAGCCGACGTCCGACGGCCCCGCGTCCTGCACCCGCAGCTTCCAGGTGCCGTTGGCGACCTCGCTCGACAGGTTCACGGTGAACGTCTGGTCGATGTTGTCGGCGCTGCCGCCGGTCTTGTTGCGCAGCGTGTAGAGCGTGCCGTCGGGAGCGACGAGGCTGACGATCAGGTCACCGACGTACGTGTGCACGATGTGCACCTCGACGGTGCTGGCCGAGCCGGCGTTGCCGGTGCAGCCGGTGATCGCGATCGACGACTCCACGGTGCCCTGGTCGATGATGGTGACATCGGTCGGGTTGGTCGCCGAGCAGCCGGGCGGCCCGGCGACGGTCAGCGCGAACGTGGTGGTCCTGGTCGCGTCGCTGCCGGTGCCGGTGACGGTCACCGTGTACGTGCCGACCGGGGTGCTCGCGCTGGTCGCGACGGTCAGCGTCGACGAGCCGCCCGAGGTGATCGTGGCCGGGCTGAACGACGCGGTCGCCCCGCTGGGCAGGCCGGACGCGGACAGCGCGACCGACTGGGCGCTGCCGTTGGTGACCGTGGTGCCGATCGTGGACGTCACCGAACCACCGGCGGTGGTGCTGCCGGAGGCGGGGCTGGCGGCCATGGCGAAGTCGTTGCCCGCGGGCGTGCCTACGGCCAGGGTCCACACCGCGTACGCGGCCGCGTCGGCGGCCCGGTTCAGCACCGTGTCGTTGATGTTGCTCGGGAACGTGTCACACGAGGCGTGGTAGCAGGGGTCGTAGTCCCCGGTCGTGCCGCCCCACTTGGTCACCTGGGCCGAGGTCTTGTTGGCGCTGGCGCCGGCCGCGATGCCGCTGGTCTGGATGCCCGCGGCGTTGAACGAGGCGTCGTCGGACCGCCCGGCGCCCTCGACGTTCTCCTCCGGGTTCAGACCGGGGAAGTTCGCGTCGTAGTACGCCTTGATGGTCTGGCCGAGGCTGGACGTGATCCGGTTGATGAAGTAGCCGCCGTTGGTGGAGGCGACCATGTCGAAGTTCAGGTACCCGGTGATCTTCGCGCGGTCGGCCGAGGACAGCGAGTTGACGTAGAACTCGGACCCGTTGAGGCCCTGCTCCTCGTCGGTCCACCAGCCGAACCGCACATGCTTGACCATGGTCGGGTTCTGCTCGGCCAGCGTGAGAGCCAGCTCCAGCAGCATCGAGGAGCCCGAGCCGTTGTCGTTGATGCCCGGTCCGGCCGACACGCCGTCGAGGTGCGCGCCCAGCATGAGCACCTGGTTGGTGTCACCGCCCGGCCAGTCCGCGATCACGTTCGGGCCCGCGCCGCTGGTGCAGCCCGAGGTGCAGCTCTGCTTGACGACGTTGTATCCGGCCGCGGTCAGCGCGTTGAAGACGTAGTTCACCGAAGCGGTGTAGCCCGCCGTGGGGGAGCGGCGGTTGCCGCCGTTGCTGCTCGCGATCGTCTGGAACTGCTGCAGGTGGGTGCGGATGTCGGTCAGCGAGATGTCGGGCGGGGCCAGGGCCACCGCCGGGGCGGCCGGGATGGCCACGGCTCCGACGAGCGCCATGGACAGGACGAGAATGCCGCGGATGATGGGGTTTCTTCTCACGCCGTACTCCTCGGGATCGAGTGCGCCGGGGTTGCCGGTCCTGAGGAGGATAGAACGTGAAGTAGATAGATTTGAATAGGTGGAACTCGACACGCTGGGTGCCGGGTCGGCCGATGGCCGTAGGCTTCCGGGCGTGGATCACCTGGCAGGAACACTCGGCGCGGCCGTCGCGCTGTTCGCGGGCACCAACGTCGACGACCTGATCGTGCTCACGGTGCTGTTCCTGAGCAGCCGCACCACCGGCCGCCCACGCCGCTGGGAGATCTGGACCGGCCAGTACGCCGGCATCGCCGCCCTGGTCGGCGCGTCCGCGCTGGCCGCGGCCGGGCTCGCGGTGGTGCCCGACCGATGGGTGGGCCTGCTCGGGCTCGTCCCGCTCCTACTGGGCGTGCGCGCCCTGGTCCAGACGCTGCGGTCCCGGGGCGACGGCGGCCCACCGCCCGCCGTGGCGACCACGGCGCCGGCCGTGGCCGGGGTGACCGTCGCCAACGGCGCGGACAACATCGCCGTCTACACACCCGTGTTCCGCACTGTCGGCGTCACCGACAGCCTCGTCACCGTCGCGGTCTTCGCCGTCCTCGTCGCCGTCTGGTGTGCCACCGCCGCCTGGCTCGGCTCGCACCCCCGCGTCGTCGCCTTCATCGAGCGTTACGGCCACTGGCTCGTCCCGGCCGTCTTCATCGCCATCGGCCTGCTGATCATCCTGGAGTCGCCGCTGCTGGCCGGCAGCTGAGCCCTGCACTGACGCCGCGCGGTCCAGCGGCTCTGCCGCCGCGAAAGTAGATGCCCTCCGACGCATTTGCTCTGCACCCATTCCCTTGCTCTGCACCCATCCACGCAACATCTCCGCGGTGTTGCGCCGGCGGGTGCAGAGCAAGCTTTTGGGTGCAGAGCAAATGCGCCAGACACCCATCACCCCCGCCCGCTCCGCGGCTGTGCGAGACTCGATCATGGCTGTGACGAACCCCTGGCTGGCCGGACCCTCTCCCACCAAGCGACTGCCGCGCGAGCGGCTGGCCGAGCGCATCCTCAACCTGCTGTCCTCGCAGAACATGTGCGTGCTGGCGACCACCGGCCCGGACGGCCCGCTGGCCACCCCGGTGCGCTACTACCACCTGGACTTCGCGCTGCTGTTCACGGCCATGGCGGCCTCGCCGAAGATGCGCAACCTCGCGGCCGACCCGAGGGTCTCGATCGGCGTGTTCGCGCCGCTGGTCGGGCAGGCCAGCAGCCGTGGTGCGCAGGTGTTCGGGCAGGCCCGTTCGCTGGACCGCGGGGACGCGGAGTTCGACCACTACTGGGAGGCCTTCCGCTGGCAGAACGACCACGTCGAGCGGTCCCGCCCGCTGGACGAGCCGCCCGCCGGGCCGCTGGTGGTCGTCGAGGCCGAGCGCATCGTGTACACCGAGCACTGGCTGCGCCGCGACGGCTACGCCCCGCGCCAGTTCTGGCGCCGCGATCCGGCCGCCGGTCAGGCGGTCCAGTAGCCGCGCACGTCGTTGGTGATGTCGGGACGCAACTGCACGCGTACCCCGTCGGCGGCGTCCTTCGGCACGTCGAACACGACCACCCCGCCCGCCTTCTCGCCGGCGTTGAGGGTGACCGACTGCATGCCAGCGTCGAAGCCGAACGGCAGCACCGGCTCGAACAGCGTGCCGTCCGAGGCGACCAGTGCGAAGTCGCAGAAACAGGCGTACGTCTTGCCCGCGGTCACCTTCACCTCGACCGTGATGGCGACGAAGACCCCCTTCTTCGGGCGCACCAGGGCGCTGTCGGGCGCGACCGTGTGCCGGGTCAGCTTGCTGACCGTGTACGCGACGCGGTTGTCGCCGAGGCCGCCGCTGGTCTCGATGCTCTGGCCGAGTTTCGCGGTGGGTGCGGACTCGGGCGAGGCGGCCGGCGCGGAAACGGCCGGGGTGCCACCGGTGACGTTCGACTCCTGCGGCTTGACGCCGCAGGCCAGGCCGACGGCGCCCGCGAGCACCAGGGTGACGGTCAGCGCAGGGCGGCGCAGGCCAGGTCGACGGGACGACATCGTCGCATCGTAGACGGCATGCCCGCCCCGGTCGACGGCCCGCGAGCGGCGTGCAGGCCGCCCGTGACCGGGGGAAATACGTTGCCGAGCCGCCCGGTGCGCTCCTAGCCTGGGCTGTCACCAGCAGGAACGCGGCCGCATCCGCCCGTCCTCGAAAGCTGAGAAGAGGGTCGTCATGGGGTCGCTGATTCCGGCCGTGCTGCGCGAGGAACGCCAGTTCGCCCGCTACTTCTACGGCCAGGCGCTGTCCATGGTCGGCGACCGGATCAGCTTCGTCGTGGTCCCGTTCGCCGTGCTGGCCATCGACGGCGCGGGCGCGGCCGAGGTGGGCCTGGTCGGCGCGGCGACGCTGGTGCCGTTCCTGGTGTTCGCGCTCGCCGGTGGCGTATGGGCCGAACGGCTGCCGCGCCAGCGCGTGATGCTCGCCTCCGACCTGGTCCGCTTCGTGACCCAGGCGCTGGTCGCGGCACTGCTGCTGGGCGGCGTCGCGCAGGTCTGGCACCTGGTCGTGCTGATGGCGGTGTTCGGCACCGCCGACGCGTTCTTCGCGCCCGCGGCCGCCGGCCTGATGCCGCTGATCGTCGGACCCGAACGGCTGCAGGAGGCCAACGCGTTGCGCGGCCTGGTGATGTCGACCGGGCTGGTGGCCGGACCGGCCCTGGCCGGTGGCCTGATCTTCCTGGTCGGGCCGGGTGGGGCGATCGCCCTCGACGCGCTGAGCTTCGCGGTCAGCGCGGCGTTCCTGGCCCGGCTCACGCCGCGCGCCGCGGACCCCGCGGACGCGCCGCAGGGCGGCTTCTTCGCGCAGCTGCGCGAGGGCTTCACCGAGGTCGTGTCACGGACCTGGGTGTGGTCGACGCTCGGCGCGCTGTCGGTCTACCACGTGGTGGTGCTGCCGTCGGTGTTCGTGCTCGGGCCGGTGCTGTCCGCGCAGGAGTTCGGCGGCGCGGCGGCCTGGTCGGTGGTGGTGGCGGCGTTCGGCGTCGGTTCCGTCGTCGGCGACGTGGTGGCGCTGCGGGTGCGCATCAACCGGCCGCTGGTCGTCGCCGCGGCGGCGCTGGCCGTGGCGTCCTGCCAAGCGCTGATCATCGGGGCGGGGCCGACCATCCCGGTGATCGCCGCGCTGGAGGCGGTCACCGGCGTCGCGGTGGCGCTGGCGTTCACGCTGTGGGAGACGTCGCTGCAGGCACACGTGCCGCAGGCGGCGCTGTCGCGGGTCAGCTCCTACGACTACCTGCTGACCGCGGGCCTGATGCCGCTGGGCCTCGCCGTGGCCGGACCGGTCGCGCAGACGGTCGGGCTGCGCCCCACGTTGTACGCGATGACGCTGCTCGCCGTGCCCGTCGCGCTGGCCCTGCTCGCCGTCCCGGCGATCCGTCACCTGCGCGCGCCCGCCCCGGTGGCACCGCCCGTCGCGGCAGCCGCGCCCGCCGCGGCGTGACCTCCCGTGCCGCCGTCGATCCCGGCGGCGGCACGGCCGTCGCGGGGCGGGCGGTTAGGGTGACCGGGTGGCTGAGGTGACAGAGGACGCGAGCTTCTCCGGCGAGGACTGGTACGGCGACGAGCTGGCGGAGCGGCACTTCCTGCGGTGCACCTTCCGCGACGTCGACATGACCGAACTGTCCAGCCGGGGCGCGGTGTTCGAGGAGTGCGTGTTCGGCAACGTCAAGTTCAACGCCTCCCGGCACGCCGACAGCGCGTTCCTGCGCTGCTCCTTCCTGCGCTGCAACCTGTTCGAGGCCGAGTTCACCGGCTGCAAGCTCACCGGCAGCGTCTTCGAGCAGTGCACGCTGCGGCCGTTGCGGGTGACCGGCGGCGACTGGTCGTTCGTCAACCTGTCCGACGCCGACCTGCGCGGCGTCACCTTCTCCGGCGTACGCATGCGCGAGGCCGACCTGACCTCCGCGCTCTGCGACGGCGCGACGATCAGCGCCGTGGACCTGTCCGGCGCGCACCTGACCCGGGCCAAGTTCAACCGCTGCGACCTGCGCGGCAGCGACCTGACCGCCCTGCACCCGAACGAGGTCGAACTCCGCGACGCCCTCATCGACCCCACCCAGGCCCTCACCATCGCCCAGGCGCTCGGCCTGCGCATCGGCTGAGCCGAAGGAAGGGCACTTCATGACGGACGTCCGTGTAGAAGGTGCCCTTCCTTCGCTTTCGGCGAGGGCGGCGCGCGCGGTCAGTGCTCGCGGTAGGTGGCGTGGTCGTAGTCGGCGTACGCGCCGTCGGCGCCGAGGTCCTGCACCCACAGGCCGAGGAACGCGCCGGTGAAGCCCCACGCGGCGGGCTCGCCGTCGACCTCCCGCGCAGCGTGCTCGTCGGACAGGATCGTCGCGTCGAACACCGCCGGCAGCTCCTGCCAGCTGATCCCTGCGTGGTACGCGAAACGCAGCGCGGGGCCGTCGAACACCACCCGCAGGCCGACCCGGTCCACCCCGGTCACGTCGACGGCCAGCTCCGGGTGCGCCGTGCGCTTGCCGCTGTTCGAGCTGAGCACCTCCAGCGTGCGCCGCCCGTCGTCGGCCCGGGTGAGGTAGGCGTAGTACCAGTTCTGGGTGTTGTAGTAGCCGGTGATCCCGGCGAGCTGCCGGTGGTCGGCGGGATCGAACTCGACGGCGGTCTCCAGCGAGCACCGGGTCGCGCCGACGCGGCGGGCGACCAGGCTGGGGGTCTGCTTGCCGACCGGCGACTGCCCGCCGTAGATCCGCAGGTGCGAGGGCCGCGACCGCA